>JAEDIG010000142.1 GCA_016292545.1 Bacteroidaceae bacterium | reverse complement strand
GATTTGGCTAAAGAATATTTGGCAGACAGAAAAGAATGTCGTATTTTTGTCTCCCGAAAAATATAAATGAACGCACTATGCAAGAAATACGATTAGATACAGTACAACAGTTTAATGAGCAATATGGTTTTGAGACTCTTCACCCCTTGGTGAGCGTTGCACGCTACGACAAGACCCAAGAGGTTGAGGAGTGTATTGTAAGATACGGTCTGTATGCCCTCTTCCTGAAAGAAAACAAGAGTTGCAAGCTCTCTTACGGCAGAACGAAATACGACTTCGATGAGATGACCGTCACGACCTTTGCACCAGGGCAGAACGTACATGTGGAGCCAATGCCCGGCGTGCAATTCCCCAAGTGGACGGCACTGGTGTTCCATCCCGACTTGCTGGCCCGAAGCTCGTTGGGAAGAAACATCGACAAATACGAGTTCTTCTCCTATTCAAGCAACGAGGCCCTGCACCTGTCGGCTGGTGAGATTGAGATATTCCGTGGTGTACTGGACATGATATCACAGGAGCTTCACCGTTCCATCGACAAGCATAGCCGCGACTTGATTGTGTCGAACATCGAACTGCTGCTCAACTATTGCCTGCGTTTCTACGACCGCCAGTTCGTGACACGCGAGGAGATCAACCATGATGTGGTGAGGCGGTTTGAAAGGCTGCTGACCGACTACATCCAGACGCAGGCAAGCCGCGAGGGACTGCCCACTGTGGCCTATTTCGCCGACAGGTGCTGCCTCTCCACCGGCTACTTCGGCACACTGGTCAAAGTGGAGACAGGCAGGACTGCCAAGGACTTCATTGCCGACCGCCTGCTCACTGCCGCAAAGCAGTTGCTCGATAACAGCAACCTCAGCGTAAACCAAGTCAGTATGCAGCTCGGTTTTGAATACCCCCAGCACTTCGTCCGCTTCTTCAAGGCCCATACGGGAATGACGCCCTCTCAATATCGGGTGGCATAGGTGTTATGTCATGGGGGAGAAATACGAGCAACAGACAGCCATCAGGAGCAGGAATTGACAGGAGAAAATAATCTGTTTCTGCCATAACCATGTCCAGCATCGTAGGAAGAAACCGTTTTAAGGCTTGCGCACAGCAGGTTTGTCGAAAAGACCGTATGTGATGCGGAGCACACGGAATTCTGTGCGACGGTTGAGCGCATTGCATGCCTCCTGCTGTTCCTCATCGGGCAGCGCCTTGATAAAGGCCTCCGTCAGGGTGTCGTCCTCGTGCAGGAAAGGGTTCTGCTCGGCCACCTTGCGGGTGACCACCTTGGGGCGGCTCTCGCCATAACCGATGGGAGTGAGCCTGTCCTCGGCAATGCCGTGGGCTATGAGGTAGTTCACCACATTCTCGGCCCTGCGCTGGCTCAAACGCATGTTGTATTCGTCCTTGCCGCGGTAGTCGCAATGGCTGGAAAGTTCGATGGTGACATTGGGGTTCTCGTTGAGCAAGTCCACCAGACTGTCCAGCGCCATGGTGCTCGACTCGGTGAGCTCAGCACTGTCGAAGGCATAGAAGACATTGCGCACCAACACGGGCGCATGGATATTGGCCAAGGGGAACTGCAACACATATTCCTGGCTTTCGTTCGTGGTGTCCACACGCAATTCCTCCTTATGGTTGAGGTAGCCCTTGCAACATCCCAGAAAAACATAATCCACACCGGGCTGTATCTGCTGGGTGAAACTGCCGTCTGCTTTCACTCCAATCTTCAGGTTGGTGCCGTCGTTGCCCACCATGTATACGAAGCCTTCGG
This sequence comes from Bacteroidaceae bacterium, assembly GCA_016292545.1. Lineage (GTDB taxonomy): Bacteria > Bacteroidota > Bacteroidia > Bacteroidales > Bacteroidaceae > Physcousia. The sequence goes on along the minus strand of JAEDIG010000142.1, from coordinate 4,387 downwards.
GCAGTTCATAGCCGTCCTTCTCATACACCCAGCCCTTCACGGTCTGCAACACCTCGGGACACTCAAACGACATGATGTGGTCCCACCCTCTGGCATCGCCACGGCTGGTGCTGAAGAAGCCACGGTTGTGCAAACCCTCAAAGGTCATGCCGAAATCGTCGCCAGCGCTGTTCATCGGATATTTCAGATTCTCGATGCTCCACTTGCCCGTGCTGTCTGCACGCGCCACAAACAAATCGAGCCCGCCCATGCCCGGATGCCCGTTGCTGGAGAAATACAGGTCTCCATTGGGGCGGAAGGTGGGAAACATCTCATCGCCCGCACTGTTGATGGGCAGCCCCATGTTCTCCACGCCGCCCAGTCCATGCTCCCCTATGGCCACGCGCCAGATGTCCAGTCCGCCCATGCCACCAGGCATGTCGCTCACAAAATACATCCACTTGCCATCGGGCGAGACGGCCGGATGCGCAAAACTGGACAGTGTGTCGCGGCTCACAGCCACCACCTCGGGCTTTCCCCAAGATGCATCGCTGCGGCTGCTCTGCATAATCACAGCGTAGCGGGGATAATCGGGATCGTAGGTGCAACGGGTGAAATACATGGTTTTTCCGTCGGGAGAAAAGGTACACACACCCTCGTCGAACTCCGTATTCACTTCCGACTCCAGGGCCTCGGGGGGTGTCCATTTGCCTTTGTCGTCCTTCTTGCTCATAAAGATGTCGGCACTCTTGGTACCCGTGATGCCGCTTATCTCATCGCCCTTGGCCTGCGGGCGCGTGGTGGTGAAATAGAGCTGGTCCCATTCGTCTCCACCCAATGCTGGGGAGAAGTCCGCTCTTCTGCCATTGAGCAAGGGTTCCTTCTTCACCGTATATCGGGTGGGCTTCTCCTTCCACAATGCAGCCTGCATGCAACCGGCTATTCCATTGCGGGCCAACACATTGCCCGGCTCGCGCAACAGGAATTCCTCATACGTCTTGACGGCCTTCTTGTAGTCGCCGCTCTTGTGCTGTGCCTGTGCCAGATAGAGCAGTGCCATGCTGTCGGGATAGTTGTAGCGGATGGCATTCTGATAGGCTCCGATGGCCTTTGCCGAATAGTTGATATGCCGGTAGCATTCAGCCATTTTCCAGGCGCGCTGTCCCCGTTTGTCCTTCTCTTTTACGGGTGTGCGGGAATAGGCCTTCTTGTATTCGGCTGCTGCATCGAAATATTCGCCAATGGCATAGAAAGCATCCCCCTTCTTCACGTGCGTCTCTGCCCCGCAGGCAGACAACAGCATGCCCACGAGCAATGCCGTCCACCACGTGGCGGGACAACGACGGAAGGAAGAGTGATGACTTGCCATATACTTTTTTCTTGCTATATTACCTTATTATTATTAATAACGCGCGCGCGGGACAATTATTGCTTCTTGCGCTTTGTTTTTTTCTCAGGCTCCTGCTCCACAGGCATTCGGCGCGGTTCATTGTCGCGCAGCACCGTGAGCACAATGTCCGACACCATCTGTTTCAGTTCCTCCAGAAAGGTGCGGGCCTCATACTCCTTCCGTTCAATCTGGCGCAGCTTTTTCTCCCACCGCCCAGTCAACTCAGCACTCATGAGCAGTTCCTCGCGGATTAGACTAATCAGTTCTATGCCCGTGGGTGTGGCCACCAGATTCTTGCGTTCCTTGCGGATATAATGGCGGCGGAAGAGGGTCTCGATGATGGCCGCACGCGTACTGGGCCTGCCTATGCCGTTTTCCTTCAGGGCATCACGCAGTTCCTCGTCCTCCACTGTTTTTCCCGCAGTTTCCATGGCGCGCAGCAGGGTGGCCTCGGTATAAGGTTTGGGAGGGGTGGTCTGCTTCTCGGCCAAGGTGGGGGCATGGGGGCCTTCCTCTCCCTTTTCAAAGGTGGGCAGGCTCTTGTCCTCCTCGGGTTTTTCCTCGCTGTCCTGTGCCACCTTGGCCCACAGCACCTTCCAGCCAGGGTCGTTGATTTCCCTGCCTGTAGCCTTCATCTTCACCTCTCCGATGGTGCCCAGCACGGTGGTGGCCGTGAAAAGACAGTCGGGATAGAACACGCCTATGAAGCGGCGGGCCACCAGGTCATACACCTTGGCCTCCATCTCCGTCATGCCCTTGGCCTCTACGCCTGTGGGGATGATGGCATGGTGGTCGGTGACCTTGCTGTTGTCGAACACCTTCTTGCTCTTGGCCAGTGTCTTCCCCTTGATGCGTTCCATCAGCGGGAAATAGGCCTTCATGCCATTGAGTATCTGCGGGCACTTGGGATAAATATCATCGCTCAGGAAGGTGGTGTCCACACGCGGGTAGGTGGTGTATTTCTTTTCATAAAGGCTCTGGATGAGCTGCAGGGTGGTGTCGGCACTGAAGCCGAACTTCTTGTTGCATTCTACCTGCAGGCTGGTAAGGTCGAACAGGCGCGGAGGAGCTTCCGACCCCTTCTTCCGCTGCACGTCGGTAATGCGCATGGGCAGATTGCGGATGGCATCCAGAGCGGCCTCTCCCTCTTCCTTGGTGGCAAAGCCACGGTCGCCCTCCTTCATCACAGCCGTAAAAACCGTGTCGCGATAGATGGTGGACAACACCCAATAGGGAGTGGGCACGAAATTCTCGATTTCCTTCTGGCGCGCCACAATTAGGGCAAGCGTAGGGGTCTGCACACGCCCTACACTGAGTACCTGATGCATGCCTGCCGCATACTTCTGGGTATAGAGCCGGGTGGCATTCATGCCCAGCAGCCAGTCACCGATGGCACGCATCAGTCCGGCCTCATAGAGCGTCTGGTATTCGGCCTGGTCCTTCAGTTCCTGAAAGCCCTGGCGGATGCTCTCCTCCGTAAGGCTGTTTATCCACAGCCGCTTCACGGGACATCGGGCATTGGCCAGCTGCATCACCCACCGCTGTATCAGTTCGCCTTCCTGCCCGGCATCACCGCAGTTGATGATGCCGTCGGCGCTGGCTATCAGCTTGGCTATCGTCTGGAATTGCTTCTCCACCCCCTTGTCGTTTTTCAGCTTAATGCCAAAGCGGGGCGGTATCATGGGAAGCTGGCCCAGGCTCCATCGCTTCCAAAGCGGTGAATAGTCGTGGGGTTCCTTCAGCTCACACAGATGACCGAAGGTCCACGTCACCTGATACCCATTACCTTCCATAAACCCGTCCATCGGCCGCGTTGCGCCCAGCACCTGGGCAATGTCGCGTGCCACAGACGGTTTCTCTGCTATACATACTATCATTTCCTTGCCAATTTCTCTTTCACGCTGCAAAGGTACGGATTATTTTTGGAAAAGACAAGGCGATTGCGGACTGTATCGGGAAGGGTTATGGCAAGTTTGAAGAAGATTTAATCATAATGTCTCTGTAGGCCCAGCCACAGTCTGAAAAGTAAATCGTTAATGGATTCTCTTGCATCACTACTATCTCATTTACTTGTTTACGGGCACAAAGAATAGCCATTCCTATATTTACATAATTAAACAGCAAACCAAATGCGGAGGGTTTGTGGCCCTCCGCATGATTGTTGGTTAAAGGTTGTGCTTCTCGATGTCCTTGAAGTATTTGTAGGTGCCGTGCTTCAGCTCGTCGGTGGCTGCCTCGTCGCAAACGATGATGGCATGGGGATGGAGCTGCAGGGCACTGATGGTCCACTCCTGGCTCACTGCACCCTCGATGGCATGCTGCAGGGCACGGGCCTTGCCGTGGCCGTTGCACACGATGAGCACCTCCTTGGCATCCATTACTGTGCCTACGCCCACAGTCAGGGCCGTCTTGGGCACCTTGTTCACGTCGTTGTCGAAGAAACGGCTGTTGGCAATGATGGTGTCGGTGGTGAGGCTCTTCACACGTGTGCGGCTGGTGAGGCTGCTGAAAGGCTCGTTGAAGGCGATGTGTCCGTCGGGACCGATGCCACCCATGAACAGGTCGATGCCTCCGGCTTCCACAATGGCCTGCTCGTAGGCGGCACACTCAGCTGCCAGATCCTCGGCATTGCCGTTGAGGATGTGCACATTCTCCTTCTTGATGTTGATGTGGCTGAAGAAGTTGGTCCACATAAAGCTGTGATAGCTCTCTGGGTGCTCCTCGGGCAGACCCACATACTCATCCATATTGAAAGTGATGACGTTCTCGAAACTTACCTCGCCGGCCTTGTAGAGCTCAATGAGGTGCTTATACAGTCCCAGGGGAGAACTTCCTGTGGGGCAACCCAGCTTGAAGGGCTTCTCTGCGGTGGGATTGGCGGCATTGATGCGTGCAGCCACATACTCAGCTGCCCAGCGGGACAACTCAGCATAGTCTTTCTCAATAATTACTCTCATAATTCGATTGGTGTTATAATGTGATTAGTGTTGTATATTAATTAATGTATTCGGCCTTCTC
>JAEDIG010000141.1 GCA_016292545.1 Bacteroidaceae bacterium | reverse complement strand
GTTCACAGAGCTTTCGCCCAGATAGCGGGGTGCAAACTTCACCTCGCCCTCATAGCATCCTGTCTCCACATTGAAACGCAAGGGATAAGCATCCGTGCGTGCCCAGTTGCCAATGCCCAGCAATCCGCCGCATGCATAGATGACATCAAACTCCCTCCACTTGTCGGCATACTCGGCATAGATGGCGGCAGCCTCTTCCATGGTGTAGGCACCCGCAAGCACTTTTTCCCACATTTCATCGCTGAAGGCATACATCTCGTTGGCCCTGTCGATGAACGAAGGATCCGACTCAGCAGCCACATACAGTTCACCCGTGTATTTCTCCACGGCATCGGTCATCTGGCCATAGATAGTGCTGCAGTTGTCAATGTCCTTCAGCAGCTGGTTCACCTGTGCCAAGGCGGCCACCTTGGCCTCATAGCCAGCAGCGGCAGCCACGGCCTCAAGGGCTTCACCCAGTTGTGTGCGCAAAGCGGAACTGTAATAGCTGTCGACCGATTCGTCCAGCACGCCCACTGTGGTCTTGTAGCCCTCCAGAGCTGCATCCACGGCCTCGGCGGTCTGGCCCAGATAGGTGAGTTTCAGCCCGCGCAGAGCAAACCAGTTGTCAGCCTCATAGCGATCGCCGGCATATCCAAAACCCAGAGTCATCTGGCCGTTTGCCACAACGCCATACATCTTCTGAGCATAGCGTCCTGCGGTGAAGGCTGCACAAGCGCCCGAGATGGAGTTGGGCACATAGCCGTAGTCGGTAAAATAGTCTGTCTCGTGGAGCTGCTCCGCAGCAGCATCGCTAATGATGCTTCTCACGCTCATGGCCCAGTCGTTGATATACACCTTGGCCGGTATAATCTTTGCAGGCACTCCATTGCCGATGGGGCATGGCCTGTAATACGCATTGAAGGCCAGCTCATAAACTCCGTTGGGGAGGTCAACGACAGTTTGGTGCATGTCGTATGACTTGTCGTTCCAGCATTCCATTGTTTGCCCGTCAGCCAGTCCGAAAGCAGCCTGACTGCCGTTGTGGGTCATGTTCCAGCCCTCTTCCGAACTCAGGTCGGCGTTCTTCAGCATGGCCGTGATGTCGGCGCCCTCCTGCAGGCCGCCCTTCATGGCTACCTCCAGAAGCTGGTCTACATAGGCCAGCTCGGCCTTCACGCTTTCGAGGTCAAGGGTATGATTCTCCCAGATGTGGATGAAACTGCCGTTGGGGTATCCGTTCTCTCCGGGAGCATAGTCATCCTCCAGATACTCCTCCAGCATTGTGCGGCCTGCCCCCGAGAAATCGGTGTGCTCGGCCAGGTACTGACGTATGGAAAAGACCTTCTCTGCCAAGGATATGTATGCCTTCCCCCAGTCAATCTGGTCGGCCGTGGCCTCTTTGTTATCCGCAATCTCCTGAAGGAAACCGCAGTCGAGGCCGCTCCACTCCTCGCCCATGCCTGCAAGCACAATGGCAAGAGTAAGGTCGCGCAGCCGGATGGTCTGTTCACTGGCATCGAAGGTAATCTCATAATATCCTGGGCTCACGAAGAAGGCATTGCCTCCAAAATAGCGCTGTGTGGCAACAGACTCTCCATGGCGCACCATCGTGCCCTGCTCGGGAGCGGCATAGCGTGCATCCTCCGGCCCCTGGAGCGAAGCGTCCACCAGAAATTCGCCGTAGCCGCTATCGCCGGCCAGCAACTGCACTTCACCCTTGTAAACGGCTTCGCCCTGATACTCCAGACGGGCACCCGAATAGCCAAGGTCCCATGTCTTCTCGGGCAACGTGCCCACCACATACACGAAATCCTCCCACTTGGGGTCAACGCCCGAAGCATAGAGCCGGCGGTTGGTGAGGTCGAGTGCAATATGGTACTTGCCGCCCATACACTGGAATACATGATTGGTTTGGGTGGGTTGCAGGCTCAGTCCCTTCGCCCCCGTGGCAGGAGTGATGAACCGGTCGGTGTTGGTTTCACATCCCCATATCAGGCCACTGGGATCCTGAAAGAACAGGTCGCCACGGCAACCATACCAGCCGTTGGTGACGGCATCGTCCATGGTGTAGTAGACCACATCCACATCTCCTTCATAGAAGCCGGTCTCCTCCACATAATAGAGCGGATACTCCTGGGTGTCTGCCCAGTTATCTACACCCACCAGTCCGCCGCGGGCATAAAACACATCATAGTCCTTATATTTCTCAGCCTGCATACCGAGGCTGGAAAGAAGGGCCACCATGATGAAAAGTAATTTTTTCTTCATTGATTTGGTTATTAGAGTTGTTTAACGATAAAAAATCATAATCCTATGGTCATGTAGGCGTCATTCTGACGATTTCTTCGGCAAATTTGATAAAAAAAACAATGTGGGCCAAAAGAATCATCTGGAATATTATCATTTTTAACGCACATTAACTACGATAAACGTTTTTTTGTAGGCAAAAGCGTTGCCGCTGCTGTTCAGCGAAAGAGAGAATCGGACACCCTGCACTCCGAAAGGGTAACCGACAGACACCCAATCTGCCCTTTAGCTGAACAGTTCTCAGAAGCGCATATTTGTTAAATATTTGCAAATGCAGAAAAATCGCCCTTTTGAAGGATTGTACAATAGATGAAAGTGTTGTAACTTTGCAAACGGTTGCAGGCTAATCTCTCCTGCGATTGCCGAAAGACTATGGGCACATATATAAATAAAGGGAATAATGCGTTTCGTGATATTGTCAACAGTGAATACGTTGACAAGACATCGCTGATACCATTAATCAATGCTACGCTCAACACCGAGCGCCGTTATAGCTGCGTCACCCGTTGCCGGCGGTTCGGCAAGTCGATGGCGGCAAAGATGCTGTGCGCATACTACGACAAGTCGTGCAGCTCGCGGGAGCTGTTTGTGGGACTGAAGGCGGAGCTGGACAAGACGTTCGAGACATACTTGAACAAGTACAGTGTGCTCTATCTTGACGTGACCTCGTTCACCGCACGGCCGGAACTGCGTGTGAATATCGTACGTAACATTCAGGACGAAATGTGTTCTGAGCTGAAGAAGTGTTTCCCCGATGTGGACTATTCGGATACAACAGATCTTATGGGAGTGCTTGCGGCAATACATAACGCCACGGGAGAAAGGTTCTTCTTCATCATCGACGAATGGGATGCCATCTGCCGCGAGTTCCCCAGCCGGCAGAGGATGAAGGGCGACCCCGAAACGGTTGCTCCCACCATTATGGACGAATATGTGATGCTGCTCCGCCGTCTGTTCAAGACACAGGATTCCGACGAGGTTTTTGCGGGAGCCTATCTCACAGGCATCCTGCCCATAAAGAAGTACAACACCGAGTCGGCATTGAACAACTTCAACGAATATTCCATGATAGACCCTGCTCGTCTTGCCTCATGCTACGGATTTACCGAGGAGGAGGTCCTTGCGCTGGCAAGACAGCATAATGCGTCGATGGAGGACCTGAAACTGTGGTATGACGGATACAGCATCGGCAGGGAGAAATCCATCTACAATCCCTATTCCGTCATGAAAGCCTTGCAGCGCGGAACTTGCAAAAGCTATTGGTCAACAACTGGTGCATACGACTCGGTGAGGACTTATATCCAGATGAATTTCGACGGGCTTAAGGACGACATAGTGAGGATACTGTCGGGGGAGCGTGTGTATGTCAACACCACGAAGTTTCAGAATGACATGAACATTGTGAGGAGTAAGAATGACGTGCTGACGGTGCTTATCCATCTTGGCTATTTGGCCTACGACGATGATACGTACGAATGCTATATTCCGAACAAGGAGGTTGCCGATGAGTTCCTGAATGCGGTTGAGGACACATCTTGGACGCGCCTTGTTGATGTGATTACTGCATCCCGCAATCTCCTTGCCGCCACCATCTCCGGCAACGAGCGGGCTGTGGCTAAAGCCATCGAACTTGCCCACGATGAGAACACCAGCATCCTTGCCTACAACGACGAGAACTCTCTTGCCTGCGTGCTTTCAGTAGCCTATATCTGGGCGAAGAACGAATACGTCATTCATCGTGAATATGCCACAGGAAAGGGCTATGCCGACCTTGTATTGATTCCCCACCGCAATGTTTCCAAGCCGGCACTCGTCATCGAGCTGAAATACAACCATTCCGCAGAAACCGCCATCGACCAGATAAAACAGAAGAATTATCCAGCCAAGATTGCCGACTACAGTGGCGACATCCTCCTCGTGGGCATCAACTACGACAAGGAGTCAAAGCAGCATTCGTGCAAAATAGAAAAAACGCAAGCATCATGAAACAAAAAATATTCCCATACGACTTTGCCCCTTATTACCCCGCCGGCATCCAGCCATGCCCCATGTATATAGATGTGGCCAACAGGATTTACGAAAAAATAAAGGATTTATACATCGCATTGCCTGAAGCGGACGAGCTGAAAAAGGAAATTGCCGTCAACGCAGCCATATACTACGAGGACAAGGTGTCGGGTATAGGGCTGTGGAATGCATTTGTTGGCCAACACATGAGAGCCTATCTTCGTCCCTTGCCATTCTTTGACAATCCCTATGAATCAGACGACGACGATGTTGATGCCCAGGAAGTAGAGCTGCTGGTGTGGCTCGTCATATCAAGAAACTTTGACGACCGTTTTCTCAACCCTCTGGCCATGGGGGAAGATGCTGCCACGCTCATCATGGACGTGCTGACAGAGGATGACGAGGTGGACATAAATGAGGATTTGTATGGCTTCATCTATAATATCGATACAGCAAACGATTACTTCAAGCTGAAACATGTGTTGATATGGCTCAGGCGTTCCTATCTGCTTTGCTCCCCGTTGTCGGAAGAAAAGATGGAACAGCTTATGGACCGCTATTCCACACATTTCAACAAGCGCGAATCCACATACTACGCAGAAACAGCATTCATCATGACATCAGAAATCGGCCCGATGGCTCTGTTGCCCCATCTGTGGCTGGCAGAAATGTATAAAAACAACAGGATGATGGAGGAGGCGAAGAAACTCAGAAAACTGGAGTATTGCCAACAAGACGCTTTTAAGGTGGCAGAGACGGTTGGTCGCTACGCCATACTGAAGGACACAACGGGTGAGGAGTACAAACTGGAGATTATTCATCCGGAAATGTTCCGCAAAGGCGAATATGTGTCCACAGCCCTGGTAAAGTATGGAAACAACGGCTGGGAGATGAATGGAGCCATGTTCAAGACCAGCAGGAAAACCTACGATGGCATCTGCAAACGCAAAGAGGAACTCAATGATTCATACGAACATGCATATCCCATCTATATGGAAAGGACCGGCGGGAAACGTCTGGCCTTCTTTGAGAATACCAGCCAGCTCACCGAGTGGCTGGAGAAGGTGGCTCCGGAGCTTGACACGGAAGAAATCATCGACCAGCTGCCAAGCGGGTCGCAGGTGTCTTTCATATCAGAAAAAGCCGGCATCATATTCGCGCCACACATCATTCATGTAATAAAGTGCGAATACAACCCATTCTATCGGAAATGTGACGCAAGCACCCTGCAGACAGAAACCATAAATACGGTAGTCAATATCGGAATGGTGCATCCTGAACTGCTCCATTATCTGCTCGAAAACGAGATGCTGCAGGACGGAGACCTCAGCAGTCACAATCCCAATAGACTAGGCAACATGATATTTACGCTCAACATTGACTTCATAGCACGGAACCATCGCAGGCACCATTATTACGACCACGATTTCTGAGGCTGGAGCAGGAAAATCCCCAAGCCCTTGTCGTGAGAAGCTAAAGACGGAATGTCATAGCATCTTCCTATCCGCTGTACACAGGTGCAGTCTTCATTCAGTGACAATCCGGAGTTGGGACCAGGACAGTTGAAAAATTGGTTGACCATTATGGTTGGCAAGCCGGAAGAACGTATGTTGAGAATCGTTTGCGCAAAACTACAAAACGAATCCGGAGTACGCAGGTTTGTAACGAAGTGTTTCTCCCAACCGTTATTTCCATTCCTCTGCCTGCGCTAGAAGTGCGGACGGAAAATGTAAAAAGCAGGTGATATGCCCCAAGAAAAAGTTAGAGAAAAGGGGGAAAGATTTGACTCTTTCCCCCAATCCTGTACCCAGAGCCGGGGTCGAACCGGCACGGGTTGCCCCACTGGTGTTTGAGA
>JAEDIG010000140.1 GCA_016292545.1 Bacteroidaceae bacterium | reverse complement strand
GCATGGAAGAACGACAAGCAGAAGGGCCTCGAAGCCTTTTCTGCCAAACTGACCGCTGAGAAGAAGGCTGCCAACGAGGCAAGATTGGCCGAAGAGAAGAAGACCAACGAGGAGATTGCGAAGAAAGTAGCTGAGAAGAAAGCCGCTGAGGCTGCCGCCAAGGCTGAGGCTGCTGCAAAAGCAGAGGCTGCTGAGGGTGAAACAGAAACTCCCGCAGAGGCCTAAATCAATCACAAACCATATTTCAATTAGACTTTTTCCAAACAAACAACAACAAGATAGGCTTCACCGTGACGGTGAGGCCTTCTTTTTGTTTTAGTGTTGTCGGGATTATTCGGCAGGTGCCCACTTGCAGCGCACGGGAGAGACGATGGCACCCTCTTCCTTCAACTGCTTCATGGCCTTGTCCACTTCCTTGCGGTCCAAGCCGCTCAGTTCTGCAATCTTGCCAGCGTTCAGCGGCTGGCCTGCCTCCTTCATTGTTGCCAATACTTTTTCTTTTGTTTCCATAATGATAATTGTTTAATGGGTTTATAATTGACTTTTGTCCTCTTTTCATGCAAAATTATGTCAATTCCCGGATATATCCAAAAGTTTGTGCGTTTTTTCAGCAATAATTACACGACATGCCAGACATACCAGTTCTTGAGGCTCCGCTTAGGCCCGAATCCAGTCTTCACTGATGACCATGGCCTGTCTTCACTGAGGACCGGCATTAGTCCTCACCTACGGCCGGGTTCAGATGCAGCATAAAAAAAAAGAAGGTTGTCATCCCGACAACCAATCTTTTCTTGTTAAACCTTAAAAAATCTAATACCATGAAAAACACGATGCAAAATTACTGCTTTTTCCCAACATACCAAGCATCTGCCAGAGAAATTCATTCAAACACATGGTTTTCTTGACCTATATCAATAAACACCAGAAAAAAAAGGAGAAAATGGGGTAAGAAGAACGGGTATGCAGGTTAACGGTTAACGGAGGTAAAAAGAAGAATGCCGGATTCCGCCTACGCCTTAATAATCATTAAAGAGAGCCCCTAAAAGAGAAATATCTGAGGAAATGGACATAATTGTCGGGAGAAATGTCTAACTTTGCGTATGAAAACAAAATGAGTAGCGCATGAAAAGAGTGATCAAATGGACTATATGGCTGATACTGACGCCCCTATTCCTTGTGGCGGCAGCTGCTGCACTGCTGTATGTGCCCCCCATCCAACGCTGGGCTGTGGAGCAAGCCACTTCTATCCTGCGCCAGCAAACCGGGATGGACATACGGATGGAATCCATACGAATCACCTTCCCGCTCGACATTAACCTGCAACACCTCAGCATCAGGCAGGACAGCCTGCAGATAGCCACACTGGAGAGCTGCATCGTTGACCTGGACTTGTCGCACGTGTGGCAGCTGAAAGGGAATGTGGACGGAATCGTGCTGAAGCAAGGCATGATAGACACCCACAGTATGATTGAAGACGTGCGCGTGAAGGCACGCATCGGCCGGCTGGCCCTGCAAACCAAAGCTGTTGACCTGAACCAGCACATGATAGACATCGGCAAGCTGCTGCTGAAGGAGAGCATGGTAGACATCGCTCTGGGCGACACGGCACAGGCCGACACCACAGAGAGTGCTCCCCTGCCCTGGTGCATCAGGCTGCAAAAGGGCGACATCCAGCAAACAAAGCTCACACTGTCTCTGCCCGGCGACACCACCCGTATGGACATGGGCATCAGAGACCTCAGACTGCACGCAGGAAAAGCCGATCTGGAAGCCGGAGAATATGGAGCAAAACATGTGAGCCTGAATGCTGATTCAATCCGTTACGACATCACCACAGCCCTCCCCGCCACAGGAGGAATGGACTTCAACCATCTGGCACTGGACGATGTGCGCCTGTGTGTGAAGGATGCCGAATACCGGCTGGCCGACGGCTCCCTGAAGGTGAGCTGCCTGCTCAGGAGACTGAAAGAGAAGAGCGGCTTCACGGTGCAGCGCATGGCCGCCACCATGAAGATGGACACCACCCGCCTCCGTGTGGACGACCTGATACTGAAGACCCCCTACTCGTCTGTGACAGGCATGGCCGACCTGAATTTCGATGCGCTGCAGAAAGGCAGGAGCCAAAGGATGGAGATGATGGTGCAGGCACTCATCGGACGGGAAGACGTGGGCTTCCTGGCAGGCAGCATGATGCCCGAAGGCACGGCCGAAGCCCTTCCGGCCAAGCCCATCCATGCCAACCTGCGCGCCACGGGAAACATCGACACGCTGCAGCTGAGCCGATGCTACCTGATGATTCCCCAAACGCTGGAGTCACGCATCAACGGAAGCATGCACCACCTGTATGACCCCAAGGGAAGCAGCGGAAGGCTGGAATGCGACATATACACCCGCGACCTGCGGTTTCTGGAAAAGATGGCAGGAGTGGAAGGTCTGCGGTTCCCGCCCATGCATTTGTCGGCCTGGGTGGAAAAGGCCCGCGACAATTATTCCGCCGACGCCCTGCTGCAGGCCGCCAAGGGACGCATCCACCTGCTGGCCAACCTGAACGCGACACAGATGGCCTACAAGGCCCGCATGGACATGATGAACATGAACGTGCATGCATTCCTGCCCCACGACTCCATCTATCTGGCCGATGCACATGCCACCCTAAGCGGAAAGGGCACCGACCTGCTATCCAAAGCCACAAGACTGCGGGCACAACTGAATGTGGACCGCCTGCAGTTCCGCCATCACGACCTGGGAGATATGGGGATGAAGGCCACCCTGCTGAAAGGCAGAGGAGTGCTGGACCTGCACAGCGACAACACCCTGCTCAAAGCCCACTCCTGCATGGAGGCAGACCTGAGCCACAGGCATGGAATAGCCGATTTCAGCCTCAACCTCAACCACATCGACCTGTATGCACTCCAGCTGTCCAAGGACACGCTCTCGGCCAGCATGGTGATGCACGTGGACGGCAGCACCGACTTCAAGGAACGCCACGAGATGGATGGGCGCATCCAGGCCATGGAGATGGTCACAAAGGACAGCATCTACCATCCGCTGGACCTCTCGCTCAAGGTGCTGCTCCATCCTGATTCAATATTTGCCAAAGCCACGGCCGGCGACCTGAGGCTGATGGCATGTGCACCCGAGGGCTACAAGAGCATCCTGAAAAAGGCAGAAGCCGTGAAGCGGGAGGCCATCCGACAGAAAGAAGAATTCTATATCAACCAAGACACCCTGCGCAGGATGCTGCCCCGTGTGGAATGCCACATATTCAGCGGAAAGGACAATCCTGTGCAGAACATGCTGAGGCATGCCACGGGATTCAGCTACAACGAACTGTCCTTCGACCTGGATGCCGATCCGGACGTGGGCCTCCAAGGTCAGGGCCATCTGCATTCCATCCTTACCGGAGGCCTGCGCATCGACACCGTGTGGTGGCAGATGGAGCAGGACACTGCGGGCATAAACCTGCGGGGAAAGGTGCGCAACAACCCGCGCAACAAGACGGCCGTATTCGAGTCGAACTGGTTTGCCAACATCACACCCACAGGCATGGAAACGGGCCTCGACTACCTGGATGCACAACGGAGGAAGGGCGTAGACGTGGGGATGAAGATAGATGTGACCGAAGAGGGTGTGAGAATGATGATGAAACCGCTCAACCCCATCATCGCCTACCGGCGTTTCACACTCAACCCCGACAACTTTGTGGAAATCACTCGCGACGGAAGGCTGGAGGCCCTGGTTGACCTGCTGGCCGACGACGGAACGGGCATAAAGTTCTACTCCATCCCCAACGAGGAGGCCAAGCAGGACCTGTCGCTCAACATCAACCGTCTGAACCTGGGCGAACTGTCGATGGTGATGCCCTATATGCCCAGCATACAGGGACTGCTGCAAGGCGATGTCCACTATCTGCAGACCGACAGCACCTTCACCCTGAGCACCGACATGCAGGTGAAGGGCATGCAGTATAACCACAATCCGCTGGGCGATGTGGGGCTGAACATGGTGTACCTGCCCAACCACGACGGCACACACTACATCGACGGCATCGTGAGCCACAACGAGCAGGAGGTGATGTTCCTGAGCGGGCAATACGTGAAACACGAGGACGGCGACAGCATCAACGCCACAGCCGAGCTCCACCGCATGCCCATGCGCACGGCCAACGCCTTCATCCCCGACAACATGGCCCGCCTGGCCGGCTATGCCGACGGATGGCTGGAAGTGAAGGGAAGAGCCGACAGCCCCATGCTGGAGGGCTATCTGGCCACCGACTCGCTCCATATCATCTCTGACCCCTACAACGTGAATCTGCGTGTGGCGGACGACACCATCCGCATCACCCACAGCATCATCAACCTGGACCGCATAGACGCATACGCCATCAGCAGCAATCCCATGGTGATGGACGGCACCATCAACCTGCAGGACTGGAACAACATCCGGCTCGACCTGGCCCTGGCTGCCACAGGCTACCAGCTCATCAACGCACCAAAGACACGGACGGCACAAGCCTACGGCAAGGTGTACGTGGATGTGAACGCCAGCATGAAGGGGGCACTCGACAACCTGAGGATGCGAGGAAGGCTGAACGTGTTGGGCAACACGGACATCACCTACGTGCTCAAGGACAGCCCCATCAGCGCAGAGGACCAGCTCGACGGACTGGTGGAATTTGTGGACTTCTCCGACACGCTCGACGTGGAGAGCCACAAGGAGGAGCAGGCACAAAAGATAGACATGACGTTTATCGTGAACATAGAGCAGGCCGCCCAGATCCACTGCCTGCTGAGCGACGACGGAAAGGACTATGTGAACCTGGAGGGCGGGGGCGAACTCACCTTCTCCTACAACGACCAGAGCGACATGCAGCTGTTCGGGCGCTACACCATTCTGGGAGGCGACATGAACTATTCCATCATGGAACTGGTGAGCAAACATTTCAACCTGATTAGCGGAAGCTACGTGGAATTTCAGGGCGACATCTTCAACCCCAAGCTGAAAGTGGCTGCCACCGAGCGCGTAAAGAGCACCGTGACCGAAGGCAATGTGCCACGGTCCGTGGCCTTCGACGTGGGCATCAGTCTGAGCCAGACCCTGCGCAACATGGGTCTGGAATTCACACTGGATGCGCCCGAGGACATGAGCGTGCAGAACGAACTGGCTTCCATGAGCACGGAGCAGAAAGGCCGTGTGGCCGTGACGATGCTGGCCACTGGCCTGTTCCTCACCGACAACTACAAGTCGAGCGGTGTGTCATCCACCAACGCCCTCTACAACTACCTGCAGAGCCAGGTGAGTGCCATCGCCGGAAAGGCGCTCAACACCATCGACCTGAAATTCGGCATAGAGAACACCACCGACCAGGCGGGTGCCACCCAAACCGACTACAACTTCAGCTTTGCCAAGCGGTTCTGGGGAAACCGTCTGCGTGTGATTGTAGGCGGCAAGGTGAGCTCGGGCGAAAATGCCGTAAACAACGGACAGACAATCATCGACAATGTGTCGCTGGAATACCGGCTCGACAACACCGCCACACGCTACGTGAAACTGTATTACGACAAGAACTACGAATCGCTCCTGGAGGGCGAGCTCATCGAGATGGGGGCCGGTG
Organism: Bacteroidaceae bacterium; assembly: GCA_016292545.1. GTDB lineage: Bacteria > Bacteroidota > Bacteroidia > Bacteroidales > Bacteroidaceae > Physcousia. Next base: position 552 of record JAEDIG010000140.1, on the reverse strand, counting down.
CGGTGTTCCGCAGAAAGAGCACCAAGCTGGGCGACCTGTTCATATTCCGCAAAAAGAAACAATAACACCACGACGATGAAAAAGGCCACAATCCTTCTATCCTCTGCCCTGCTGCTGGGCGCATGCTCCACGCTGAGCCATATCCCGGAAGACGAACTCTTCTACACGGGCATACGCGACGTGGCATACGACCGTCCGTATAAGCAGGACAAGCGAAAGCAGACCGACAGCACGGGTGTCATCGTAGCCCTGGCAGATGCCTACACCTCGGTGGAAGACCTGCTCACAGGACGCGCAGCAGCTCTGGCGGAAAGAGCGAGCAAACAACGCGACTCCCTGTTCAAGGCCAATCCGCTGGACGCACAGGCATACGCGCAGGCAAAAGAGGAGGTGGAGGGCGTACTTTCCTATGCACCCAACGGTTCGCTGATGGGAAGCAGCAGTGCCCGATGGCCCATCATGCCCCGACTGGCCGTATATAATAAATATGTAAACAGCACCTCACGCTTCGGCAAATGGATGCTCAACAACGTGGCCTCCTCGCCCATCTAC
>JAEDIG010000012.1 GCA_016292545.1 Bacteroidaceae bacterium | reverse complement strand
GCTTGCCCAGACTCATGTCGAACCGCAGCACAGGGTATTCCACCCATTCCTTCTCCAGCCGCTCAATGGCCAGCCCCTTGAACAGTTTCTTCTTTCCCTCAAAATATGCCTGAAGCGTAGACACGAGCAATGACTTGCCGAACCGCCGGGGGCGGCTCAGGAAAATGTATTTGCTGAGGTTTATCATATTCCAGATGTACTCCGTCTTGTCGACATAGAGCATGTCGAGATTCTTTATCTCTGAAAATGTCTGTATGCCTACGGGCAGTCGCTTCAGTTTCTCCATATCTGTATCCTTTTTGGTGCGTTTTGCGCTTATTCCTTTGCAAAGCTACGCTTTTATTCCGAAATGGGCAAGGAAAAGATAAAAGTTTTCCCCCCTGTACAAATGAGAACGGTCTTTCTTGTCATGCGCTCCGAACGGAGCACGCGCGTGCTCCGAACGGAAGACGCATGTACTCCGAACGGAAGACACGCGTACTCCGAACGGAGCACGATGCAATGCCTAAGGGAGCACAAGCAGAAACGACAGACTTTCATGGGCGTTATGAGCCAGCATGATTGTTTCTAAGGGCTGTTATGGCAATTGACATATACAAAGCTATCAAATTCCCACTTGGACACTCTCTTTCATCTTCCCACCCTTATGAAGATAACATACTTGGCTGAAAGATTAATAACCTTATCGGCCTAAGATTATTAATCCTACAGCAGTAAGGTTATTAATCTTTCTTCCATTACATATAGCTTCACTGGAGATATATGATAAATCCTTGGCTCCAATGAGCCAAAAAACCACATTTTTATGAACGAATAGCCGCCTTTACCATTCGTCCCCTCCACGCTCCATGCCTACGATGCGCTCGGGGCGGTCGGCAAAGGGAGGAAGGATGCCTGCATGCACCTCATAAAGGCGACGGGCAGTCTGCATCATGGCCTGGGTCTGCTCGACGTAAGGGAGATTGGTGACATCAATGAGACCGCAGTTGTAGTTCTCTCCGTCGAAGCGGCCAAGGATGTCCTCATCCATCCACGTGAAATAGGTGACACCCACAAGGGCGGGATGAGAGAAACCCTGCTCCACATAGAAGCGGTAGGCCTGGCCACGCTCGTGCTGACTGGCCACCTGGAAGAGCGACTGCCCCAATCCGCGGTCCACGGCTCCGAAATGGAATTCACCGATAATCATGGGCAGACCAGTCCATGCAGCCAGCCGGTCCATCATCTTGTGGTCGGGCTGGATGGCATAGCAGTTGAAGCTCATGATGTCGAAATGGCGGGCACAGATGGCAGCCACCTTCTCGTTTACTGCATATGGATTGGAAAAGCGGTAGCCCAGGTTCATGTGGTTGGGGTCAAGGATGTGCTGCACGCTGTCCACAAGGGTGAGATAGCGGTCGAAGGTGTCCCACACAAACTCACGCCGCATCTGCGGTGTGTCGCCATGCTTTTCCAGCCATGCCTTCAGAGCCTGCTTCATGGCACGGTCGGGTCCCCCCAGCAGCATGTCGCACACCCGCAGTTCCGATTCCAGCCATGTGGGCTCGTTGCCCACATAGTAGCCAATGAGCCAAGGATTGTCGCGATAGCCCGTCATAAGTGAAGAAAGTGACTGCCGGAGCCGCTCACCGATACCCTCCTCATACGGGTCGCCCAGTCCGAAAAGCCCTCCGTCGATGCCCGCAGGGTGCATGGTACAGGTGAAGGCCTTCCTTCCCGTGCGCTCCACCTTGCTGTCGCTCCAGTTTCCGATGGTGTTGATGCCCCATTTGTCCATACGCTTGATGGTGAGGTCGAGGGCCGCCTTTTCATAATCAGGACCAAAGCGTCGCTCCAGGTTCCATGCCGAATAGTTGGCCGAACGCTTGCCGCTGCGACGGTCTGTGTGGATATGGCGTTCGGGAGGCAACTGCTCAAGCATGCCCATGCGCTGGTCAAGGTCCTTCACGCTTCCTCCCGTTCCCATGTAGATGCAGCACGCGCCCACGCTGAGGAATAGATTGCCGTCGGGGTCCACTATCCACCATCGCCCGTCCTGCTGTGTCTTGGTGAAGAATCCCGTGCCTGTGGTGCGGTGGGCCTTGTAGCCTCCCCATGTGTCATAGCCATAGAGATTGTCTGCCGACACCACTTCGTTCTCCTCCTCGCGCCACCTGCGCTCCAGTTCCTTGAGCGAACGCACCTTGCCTTTCCACTTCACCAGATTGCTCTGTCCCAGCCTGTCCAGAGCAGGCTTCTTGCCCAGATAGGCATCGCCCGGATCCTGGGTATACAGTTGTATGTCGCGCACCTCCACCGTGGCATCGCTGAAGGGCATGTATTGGCGCAGGCCTATGCTGTCCACCCCTGTCATGGGTCCCACATTGCCGCCGATATTGACCCATCCCGTCTGCCGGGGCTTGTTGTACATGCTGGCCATGTCTACCGAACTGGCCGGGGGCTGTGAGAAATAAACGAGCGGGATGACAAGGCGGTTCCACCCGCCCGGAACATAGGAATGGACCATGAGCTCATCGTAGCCATGACCTGTGGTGAATCCCAGAAGGAAACGCTGTGTGGTGGTGACCCTGAATTCCACGCCCACATAGCGGTAGGGAGTCCAATCGGTGGGAAGCGAAGGATTGATGTCACGGATGGCTATCTTTGCGCCCGACTTGCGCCGGCTGCTGTCGAAATGCACCTTGTGTGTGGCGGCCACAGCCGAATACAGGCAGGCGGCCAGCAACAGGAAGAGAGACGTTCTTTTCATGATTTTCTGCGTATTTATTTGAAGGGGGTTAGATATAGTATTCCATTGGATTGGCAATGCCCAGCCGATAGGCCATGCGCACGGCCTCCTGCACATTGTTTACATGCAGCTTGCGGAAGATGTTCTTGCGATGGGTCATCACGGTGTAGACACTGAGGAAACGCTCGGCCGCAATTTCCTTGGTGGTGCGGCCCAGGGCCAGGGAACGAAGTATCTCGCGCTCGGTGGCCGTGAGGGGATATTTGTCCTCATGGGTGGACTCCCCGCTCTCCATCAGCGAATGGATGCGTGGACATATATACTGGAAGCCCGATACGTTGCGACGCATGCAATCCACAATCTCGTCCAGGCTGTCGTCCTTGAGCACAACGCTGAACGACGTGCTCCCATACAGCATACGGCGCAGGAAATCGGTACTGAGCTGGTCGCTGAAAAGAATGAAACGCGCCCTGGCGAAACGCTGGCTGAGGATGAGCAGTTCCTCCTCGGAAAGGTCGAGAAGCGTATAGTCGAGCACCACCACTGGAAGCCTGTCGTCCTGGGATAGCTGTTGCAACAGCTGCTTCAGGCCGTGGGCACTGTCACACATGCGCACGGAGGATGCCGCGGCAAGGCCGTTGTGTGTCAGGAGCCGGCACATGGCCCAGCACGTGATGTCCTGCGGATCGGCTATTACAAAAGCATTGTGCATCAGCGGATGAAGATTATTCGGGTGACAACGGCCTTCTTCCCCTCTGCATTGCTGGCCACCACATGATAGACACCGCTGGCCAGCCGCCTGCCCTGGGCATCGCGCCCGCTCCATGCAAACGTGCCTCCCTCCGACACACCGCTGTATACCAGCCGGCCAGAGGAAGTGAGTATCTTCACCTCGCTGTCCATCGTGAGCCCGCGCACCACCACTGTCCCGTTAAAGTCGGGACGCACAGGATTGGGGAACACGGTGATATTGTCCTTGCTGAGCTCCTCCTCGGCACGGGTGGCCGTGTCCACATAACTGCACAGCCCCGCATCGGTGCCTATCATCACCGTGCCGTCGGTGGGATTCACGGCGACACACTGCACCGCATCGCTCAGGAGCGGAGAATCAGAAGCTGTGAAATGATGAATCATCTCCGTGCCGTCGGCACTTATCAGATAAATGCCGTTGGAATGTGTGCCCACCCACTTGCGGTTGGCACCATCCACGGTAATGCACGACACCGACACTCCGTTGAGCAAGTAGTCGGCCAGCCCGCTGCCATCGTTTCGCGCTATCTTCACCTGCTCATAGCAGAAATCCGAATCCAGGAAGGAACGGGCATCGTTGATGACGAAAAGTCCCATGTCGGTGCCACACCATATACGGCCATCCAGGTCCTCCGACAGGCAATAGAACTCATTGGGCGCATAGCTGGTGCCGTCCTGGTTGACAATGGTGGAGCGAAGCACATGCAGGTCGTCGATGGTGTTTTCGAGCGTGCCTCTGGTGTCGATGCAGAAGAAACCCTTGTGCGTAGTGCGACGGCTGTTGAGAAACACCAGACCGCTGGAATGAAAGAGGTAATCGTCGCACATCGAAACACCGGCTATCTCGCTGTAATAGAGTGCCACCCACTTGCCGTTGGGCTTTATCACACGCACGATGGTGTCCGTCTCGCTGCACAGCATCCACAGGTTGCCGTCGGCATCATACTGAAGGCCGGCACACGACACATAATTGTAAAACTTTTCCACATCAGGCAGGATGCTCCGGAGCGGACTGTTGCCGCTGTGGTAGAAACGGACCAGCCGGCCGTCACGATACTCGCACAAGCCATTGCGGTGGAGACTGGCGAAGTGGTGGTTCTCGTCGGCAGGGTCCTGCACCAGTGTGGTGACATTGGAGAGGAGCATCTTGGCATACGATTCCGGATAATCCTCCGCGGTGGGCGAAGGCAGATTCACCCACTCACCATCCTGCATGTACATGGCTGTGGGCGGATTATAGATGGCCTCCACCGTGTTGATGCCACCTGCCACCAGCAAGCGGTCACCTTCCCACTGCATGCGATAGAAAAGGTCGTGGGCAGGACTGTTGGGCTGCACCGGGCCTGCCACCAGCTGGAGGCTTGTGCCTTCCACACCATAGCATCGCAACCCCTGCATCCCCTCGCTCACCCACAGCGTGCCTGCCTTGGCCGACACATCGCTCCATTCGTTGTCCATCTTCAGCGACTGGGGATTGTCGATGGCATCGCACCACCCTATCTCGGAACTGCCTGCCCAATAGAGCATGCCATCGGTGAGACGAAGGAAGACGAAACTGCCTCCCTTCACCAGCTTGGAAACCTTGCCCGTGGCGGCATTGAGGGCATAAATGCCTTGCCCATGGCGGGCAAGCAGACAGTTGTCATACCAATAAAGCTCATAGAAAGTGGAGGTGTTGACACACTGCCAACTGCTCACTTGGAAAAGATTGTCGCTGCTGCTGGCTGCATACATCCCCTTGGTGGTGGTGAGGTAGATGCGGTTGCCGTCGGTGGCCATTCCGTTCACATTGAGGCCCAGCCGGTAGGTGTTCCGAAAAACCCCTTCCTCCATGTCCAACTCAATGATTCCGAATCCCGTACACAGGTAGGCCATGCTGCCGTAGACGCTCACATTGTTCACCTCCTTGCCTGCCAGCACCTTGTTCTTGAGGTCGGGCAGATAATGGAGGGTGCCGTCGGCATCCATAAGGTCGATTCCGCCATCGGCATACACGAGCATCAGCCTGCGGGCCTCATCGCTGTAGGCCATAAAGCTGATGTGGACCCCGTTGAGCCCGCTCATGCAATCCAGTGTCTGCACCTCTCCGTCGGAAGGGTAATAGACGAGCAGATTGCCGTCGCAGAGCGAATACACGCGGTCGTCCACAAGGATGTTGCGGGTGGCCTTCCAATAGGAGGGGTATACTTGCCACTGGCCAATGGCCTGCGGCATGGCTGAAAGCGATCCGCACAAAAGCGTCAGCACCAACAGAATCCTTTTCATATATACATTAATTAATATAAGGGGGGTTAGGGGGAAAATACTTGTCAGGAGAGCAAATAGTCGGCCAGCTTGCGTGTGGCCCTTCCGCGATGGCTGATGCTGTTCTTTTCCTCGGGTGTCATCAGGGCAAATGCCTTCCCGCTCTCAACGGGTGCAAACACAGGGTCATAGCCAAAACCGCCTTCTCCCTGCTTGGACGCGAGGATATGGCCTTCCACTACGCCCTCGAACAGATGCTCCTCACCGTCCTTCACCAGCGCGATAATCGTGCGGAAGCGGGCCGTGCGGCAGGTGGCTCCCTGCAATTTGTCGAGCAGGCAACGGATGTTGGCTTCCGAATCATGGCTCTCCCCATATCCGTTTTGCTGTCCGAAGCGGGCCGTGTAGACACCTGGCGCTCCATTGAGCGCATCCACTTCGAGCCCCGTGTCGTCGGCAAAGCAGTCCACTCCGTAATGGTCGTGTACATAACGTGCCTTCTGAAGGGCATTGCCCTGGAGTGTGTCGGCATCCTCGGGCACATCCTCCATACAACCTATGTCGGCCAGGCCCTTCACCTGATAGCGTCCCTGCAATATCTGGCGCACCTCTTCCAGTTTGTGGGCATTGTTGGTGGCCATTATCAATATGTTCTTTTCCATAAACATGCTTATTTCTTTATCTTGTCGAATCCTTCTCCAAACACACCCTCCACATTGCTCATCGAAACAAAGGCACGGGGGTCAATCTCCTGTATGAGCGCGAAGAGCCGGTGGCTCTCGTGCTTCTTGGCCAGAATGAGGAGCACCTGACGCTGCTCCTTGCTATACCAGCCCGCTCCATAGAGAATGGTGACTCCGCGTTCCATCTTCCTGCTCACGCTTTCGGCAATCTCCTCATGCTTGTTGGAAATGATGATGAACTGCACACTCTGGCGGGCTCCGTTGATGACGAAATCGAGCACATTCATGGAAATCATCATCGTGAGATAGCCTATCACGAGGGTCTCTATGTCGTGGAAGATAAGGTAGCTGCAACTGATGATGAGGATGTCGGCATAGAGCATCACGCGGCCCAAGCTGATGTCCTTGTACTTGTTTACACACGAGGCTATGATGTCGGTGCCGCCCGTGCTGCCGCCGGCCAGAAACACAATGGCCAAGCCCAGTCCCTCCATGCAGCCTCCGATTACACAGGCCATGAACTTCTGGTCGCCAATGCAGCGGAGAAGCATACCGTCCGGCTGTGTGATGAGGTCCTGAAGGAAACCGATGCCCATACTCACCAGCGTTGTGGCCACAATGGTGCGCATGAAATAGCTGCGGCCCATGATGCGCAAGGCAAACACCAGCAGCGCACAGTTGATGATGAAATAGCTGTATTGTGCCTGGAAACCCGTGGCATAGTATATCAGGGCGGCTATACCGCTCACGCCGCCGCTGGTAATCTGGTAGGGCAGCAGAAAGAGGGTATAGCCGATGCTATAGATGGTCAGGCCCAGCAAAATCTTGCCATAGTCCTGAAGGAGAGCTAACTTTCCTGTTTTCATCGCTTGGACGGATTGTTTAACGGATTATATTTTTCATTCATTTCTCCCTGGGCGATGCGGGAGAGAGCACTACGTCTTGATGGGGTTGAACCCGTTGCCGTAGACACCCTCCACCCTGCTCTGCGACACGAATGCCGAGGGATCGGTGTCGTGAATCATGCGAAGGATGTTGATGGCCTCGCGCTTGTGGACAATGGTTATGAGAATCTTCACATCCTGGTGGCTGTAGTAGCCTTCTCCGTTGAGCACGGTCACCGAATGGGCCGTTTCGCTGATGATACGGTCGCTGATGGCCATGTGGCAACGGGTGAAGATGATGAACTGCACATCCTGGCGGGCACTGTTGATGACCATGTCGAGCACATACGTGTAGATGGCCAGCGTGACATAGCCGAACACCACCATGCGCCAGTCGTGGAAGATGGGCCAGCAGGAACCAATGACAAAGAGGTCAAGGAAAAGGAGCACACGGCCCAGACTGATGTTCTTGTATTTGTTCACCACAGCAGCCACTATGTCCCATCCGCCTGTGCTGCCGCCGGCCAGGAACACAATGGCAATGCCCACACCGTTGAGAATGGCTCCCAGCACACAGGCCATGGAGTCCTGCCCCTCGCCCATCAGCTGCATGAGCTGGCCGTTGGAGTCGGTGACCAACTGCTGGCCCAGCTCCAGATAGGTGGAGAGGGCCACCACCGCATATGCGGTCTTCACAGTAAACTTCCATCCCAACTGCTTCAGGGCCGTGAGCAGCAAGGCTCCGTTGGCAATAAGGATGGAATAGCTCATCGGGAAACTGGTGAGATAATAGATGATGGCACACACACCCACCAGGGCACCCGTGGCAATATGGTAGGGCAGCAGGAAAGCCGCCCAGCCCAGCGAATAGATGGCCAAACCAAGGTTGATGGCCAGGAAATCCTTCAAAAACTCCCAGATTCTGTGTTTGTTGAGTAATGGAGACATAGGGAAATCAGTTCTTGGGTTTGATTACGAGATTCACAATACGTCCGGGCACCACAATCTTCTTCACCACTTCCATGCCGTTGAGATACTTTGCCGCCTCGGGTGCACCCATCACGGCTTCCAGTATTGCATCGGGAGTGGCGCTGGCATCAAAGGTCATCGTAAAGCGTACCTTGCCATTGAACTGCACGGGCATCTTCACGGTGCTCTCCACCATGTATTTTTCCTCAAACACAGGCCATGTGGCATCACACACAGTTGTGGTGTGTCCCATCGCCTCCCACAGTTCTTCGGCCACATGCGGACAGAAGGGTGCAATCAGCACGGCCAGCGGCTCCAGCACCTTGCGGCTGCGGCATTTCTGCTGCGACAGCTCGGTGGTGGCCACCATGAAGGCAGGCACGCTGGTGTTGTAGGAGAAGGCCTCTATGTCGGCCGTCACTTTCTTGATGAGTTTGTGGAGGCTCTTCATGTTTTCGGCCGTTGGCTCACTGTCGTCACAGCTGAGGTTGCCCTCCCTGTCGAAATAAAGCGTCCAGAATTTCTTCAGGAAGCGGAAGCAGCCGTCTATGCCAGCCACATCCCAGGGCTTGCTCTGCTCAATGGGGCCAAGGAACATTTCATACAGGCGCAGTGTGTCGGCACCATAGTGCTCACATATGTCATCGGGATTCACCACATTGTACTTAGACTTCGACATCTTTTCGATGGCCTGCGAGATGATGTATTGTCCGGCCTCGTTCGTGATGATTTCGGCATCCTTGAATTCCGGCATCCACTCGCGGAACTTTTCCACATCCAGCTGGTTGCCGTTCTTCACGGTGCTTATGTCGGTATAGATGGGGTCGGCCTCGGTGCCCTGGTAGAAATAGCGGTTCTTCTTGGCTGCATCGTCATACTGCACATCGAGCAAGTCGAAGCTCACGTAGGTCTGCGTGCCCTTCACACGGAACACAAAGCTGGACCATCCCTGAATCATGCCCTGGTTGATGAGTTTCTGGAAAGGCTCTTCCTTCTTGCTGATACCCAAGTCGAAAAGGAACTTGTTCCAGAAGCGGGAATAGATGAGGTGGCCTGTGGCATGCTCGCTGCCGCCCACATAGAGGTCCACATTCTGCCAGTAGGAAGCTGCCTTCTCGCTCACGAGTGCATGGTCGTTCTTGGGGTCCATGTAGCGCAGGTAGTAGGCACTGGAGCCTGCAAAGCCCGGCATTGTGTATAGCTCGATGGGGAAGACGGTCTTGTCGTCAATCAACGCCTTGTCCACCACCTTCTTGTTCACCTCGTCCCAGGCCCACACCTGTGCATTGCCCAATGGGGGTTCGCCCGTCTCGGTGGGGAGGAACTTCTCCACTTCGGGCAGTTCCACGGGCAGGCATTCCTCGGGAATCATTGTGGGAATGCCCTGCCTGTAATATACAGGGAACGGTTCGCCCCAATAGCGCTGGCGGCTGAAGATGGCATCGCGCAGGCGATAGTTCACCTTCACACGCCCCAGGTTATGTGCGCTCACGAAACGCTTGGTCTCCTGGATGGCCTCCTTGATGCTGAGTCCGTTCAGGCAGAGGGCTTCGCCGTCATATTTCACGCTCTTGTCCTCGCTCACGGGTGAATTGGTAACGATGCCTTCCTTGGCATCGTAGCTCTCCTCGCTCACATCGGCACCCTCCACCAAGGGGATGATGGGCAACCCGAAGTGTTTGGCAAAAGCATAGTCGCGGCTGTCGTGGGCGGGAACGGCCATGATGGCACCCGTGCCATATCCGGCCAATACATATTCTGCAATGTAGATGGGGCACTTGTCGCCCGTGATGGGATTGATACCGTAGGCACCGGAGAACACACCCGTCACCGTGTGGTCAATCATGCGCTCGCGCTCTGTACGGCTCTTCACATACTTGATGTATTCGTCCACCTCCTTGCGCTGTCCGGCTGTGGTCACCTGGTCCACCAGTTCGCTCTCGGGAGCCAGCACAAAGAAGGTCACGCCGAACATGGTGTCGGCACGGGTGGTGAAGATGGTGAAGCGGACATCGCTGTCGGCCACGCTTATCTGCACCTCAGTTCCCTCGCTGCGGCCAATCCAGTTTTTCTGCGTCTCCTTGATGCTGTCGCTCCACTGAATGGTTTCCAGCCCGTCAAGCAGACGCTGGCTGTAGGCACTCACACGCAGGCACCACTGCCTCATCTTCTTCTGCTCCACGGGGTAGCCTCCGCGCTCGCTCACACCGTTCACCACCTCATCGTTGGCCAGAACGGTACCCAACTGCGGACACCAGTTCACCATGGTCTCGCCCATAAAGGCCAGACGGTAGTTCATCAGCACATCGCTCTGCTTCCGGGCATCCCAGCTGTTCCATTCCTCAGCGGTGAAGTGCATCTCCTCCGTGCAGGCCACATCCCAGTCGCCCGTACCCTCCTTTTCAAAATGTGCTGTCAGCACCTCTATGGGCATGGCCTTCTGCTCCTTGTTGCAGAAGAAACTGCCGAACATCTTCTGGAAGGCCCACTGTGTCCAGTGGTAATAGTCGGGCGTGCAGGTGCGCACCTCGCGGTCCCAGTCGAACGAGAAGCCTATCTTGTCCAGCTGCTCGCGATAGTGGTCGATATTCTGGAAGGTGCTTATTTCGGGATGCTGTCCCGTCTTGATGGCGTGCTGCTCGGCAGGCAGGCCGTATGCGTCATACCCCATGGGGTTGAGCACATTGAATCCCTGCAGGCGCTTGTAGCGTGCATAGATGTCGCTGGCAATGTAGCCAAGCGGGTGTCCCACATGCAGTCCTGCCCCACTGGGATAGGGGAACATGTTGAGCACATAAAATTTCTTCTTTCCCTCGTCCTCAGTCACCTTATATGTCTGGAGTTCATTCCATTTCTGGTGCCATTTCCTTTCAATTTCTTGAAAATTATAATCTCTTGCCATTTTCAGAATACGTTATTTGTTTGTTTTCGCCCACAAAGTTACTCAATTTCTTTGGAATAAACGAAAAAAAGAACAAAGGCTTTTACGTAAATTCCGTAAAATATGGATTATAATAAGTATTGGGGACTTAAGAACCGCCATCCTTTGGTAAATGTACTGGAAGGATCGTAAATCACACGTCCCATACCCAATTGCAGGAAAAACTTCGGCCTGTATGTGATTTTTCTGAAAGACGTAAGGTGTGCCGAACAACTGCATCTTTCGCCCAACTATTTTGGTGACCTCATAAAGAAGGAAACAGGCAGGTCGGCACAGGAATATGTTCAGCAAAAGACAATGGATGCAGCAAAAGAAATGTTTTTACAAAAAAACAAGAACATAAGCGAAATAGCATATTGCCTGGGATACCAGTACCCGCAATACTTCAGTCGTGCATTCAAAAAATGGGAGGGAACCACACCGAACGAATACAGGCATGATTACAGACACGCATAGCCTTCCATACTATTCTGCCCCAAAAAATAAAACTAAATATGTGAAAAACTTTGCTACCTCGCGAGGAAAAAAAATTTTTCCCCCGAGAAAAGCGGAAAAAGGCCTTGGCGAGGTATGACCTTCCTCCATCTGGCTACAGTGCCAGAAGGCCTGAATTTGCTACCCAACTGGAAAAAATTTGTTACCCAGTTGGGCAGCAAAATTTCTCCAGTTAGGCAGCAATTTCTTAAATTTAACATCAGCTAATAAAAATCTTTTAAGTATGCCCTGTTTAGATGACAAAAATAATGTTTTATCGAATCAAAATATATCAGAATGTCTTTGAATTTAAAGTATTTGAGACGCAATGTCAGATATGTTTATTTAAGGTTTATACCAAGGAAAGGTGATGTGGCAAGTGTTATACGAATTTCAATGATGAACAAAGCGGCATTTATACCTTATATTATATATATTGTATAGTAAATTTGAATAAAAATAGATAACGATTGTTATTTTATTAGACTAAAAGCTTGTCAGACTGAAGATTTTATAGTACCTTTGCGCCTTAGTATCACCGTTGTTGGCAATATTCTTGCTGAGAAGGTGAATACAGAAGGCTTTATTTTGATAATGACAATGATTAAAAATAAGATACAACATATCATCTTTTTGCTGTCATCAGAAGAAAATTCTTCTATGGCTGACGGCAAAATTCTTCCTTGTGCCAATTTGCTTCATGCGAAAGCCCTAGTTATTGTGCTGTTCTCTGTCATTATGTTGGCTGCCTGTGAAAGACATAGCCCGACATGGAAACAGATGGATACGGCAGAGAGTCTTATGAATACCAAGCCGGATTCAGCCCTTGCTGTATTGGAAGGCATCCCGGCCTCAAATGTTAAAGGAAAAGAAACCTCTGCCAGATATGCGCTGCTTAAATCTATGGCGTTGGATAAGAACTGTATTGATACAACAACATTTGACATCCTTCAACCTGCTATTGATTATTATATTGAGCATGGTACTCCCGATGAGCGACTACGGACATATTATTATCAAGGTAGGATTTATCAGAATCAGGGTGATGATGATGCAGCTATGCAAAGCTTCATGCGGGGAAAAGAATTTTGCCAAGAAGCATCCGATACCTTGGCTATGGCAAACCTCATGGTCGCTCAGGCGACTATTCTGTATTCGACATATAAGATAGATGATTATATAAAGAATAATCTTGATGCAGCAAAATTATATAAAGCCATTAATCGTCCGGATTATGAAATATCTTGCCTTGCCAATGTTTTGGATGGAAGTATTCTTAACAACGATAGAACCCTGGCAGACAGTGTTATGTCAATCGCACAAGAACGAGTTAAGCAAAATTCAGAATTAGGTATAGTTATTGCTCCATATGCCCTCTCTTATGCTTTAAAATTTGGTGATAAGGAAGATATTGCAAATATTCTCCATAACTATGAACGCATACAGGATTTGGGTGACGAAAGTAAATTGGATATTGTAGAGGCATATTGCAAAATAGGTGATGTCTATAATGCCAACCGTTTTATGGATTCTATAGACTCTACTTCAAAAGTGAGAACTTCTTTGAAATATCTGGCAATTCAATCTGACATTTTGGAATTAAAGGGTGATATAGTCGGAGCATTGACGGCATATCGGCAGTTTTCAACCACCATTGATTCTATTCACATGAATATTTTTTCTCGTGATTTACTGTTTGCCCAAGAACGCCATGAAATGGAGAAAGCTAATTTGGTGGAAAAACAAAGAGTTGATAAAATCATTTGGTTAAGTATATGTATTGTATTTGTATTGCTGATTATCATCGGATGTGTTTACTATCGTTATAGGCTGGGAAAGGCCAAAAGCATGTTAGACACACAAGAAAAACAACGATTGCAACTGGAACAGGAAAATCTCAAAAAAGAAAATGAAAACCTTGAATTGAGAAGTCGTCAAGTTGATCTGGAAAGACATAATCTTCAACAAGCAAATGAAAAGCTTGAGTTGGAGAGACATAATGCCATTCTTGAGAAACAGACCGCAGAATTAGAATGTGAGCGTCAATCTTTGGTCGCAGAAAACCTTCGACTCAAAATAGTGCAACTTGAGAATGAAAGTGAAAGTCTTAAAGAAGTATTGGAAAAACAAAAAGATTTAGCAAAACCCATCGAAGATGCCATCAAAGTCAGGATAGAGATGCTGAATGGACTATTAGCATCACGTATCACAGATAATGACTCATACGCAGAACCGTATGGTACTTGGAAAGATCAAATTATTCAAAATAAGGACGAGTTCATGAATACCACTCGTCTTGCGTTTAAGGCTTCCCATCCTAAATTTATTGAATACCTTGAACAACATGAACTTACTGAATCAGAGATAAATTATGTATGTCTTTATGCGATTGGACTCCGTGGAAAGGAAGTTGGTGAATATATGCAGCTGAAAAGACATTATCATATCAGTAGTGATGTACGTAAGAAACTTGAGCTTGACGAGCATAATACAAACATTGGTATTTACATTAGAAAACTTATGAAGCAACTATAGTCAGACTATATGATTACTTTCCCCGTTGCGAAACAGTCCATCTACCAAACTGGTAAATGGATTGTTTTTTATAGTTTGTCCCTATATACAATTCAAAGTATCAGATTTTGATGATAAATGTACAAAAAATAGACTATTTGTTAGTAGTAATACATTATCATTCAATATAATACAAAATTACCACGTTAAACTTTTATTGTCGCTTAAAAATAAAGATCATAGTATCTTTAACCATTATATAGTTGAAACCATCAATAAAGGACTAAGAATCATCAGTTCTCAAACCTCGCAATAAAACCAGTATAAGTGATACGATATAGTTCTGTATTTGTTACGTACTATTTTCCTTTCCATGACGGGCATCCTGACCCTTTATCCGCTTAAACGGAATCTGAAAAATCATGAGATTTTTCGCTGTTCATGCTATTTTCGTTTAACGATAGAGTAAGTCTGATATTTTGTTCTCATGAGAAAAGTATAGTCCATAATTTTATTCTTTTAGCGGATTTGAGAACAATAATATATAATTCTTGGGCACTGTAATTAATTAGCATTTTTAGACCTATTGTATCCAACCGTCAAACTTTTGACTTCTGTGCACAGAAATTATCCACCTCAGAATTTGCAAATATCTGATTGTCAGTTAAATAAAAAGTTTGACAGTCAAACTTTTACCCTTGGATGAAAACTTTTTTTACAGTAATTTTGCATCAGTTTAATCAATTAAAGTAATAACAATGAGTAATGATGATTCAAGGTCAGTCAACATTCTGTACATATCAATATAAGATAATGATATCTTTCATTATTTTTATGGTTGGTTCATTGCGCTGTATTGCACAATGTAACTTGTTTGGCCGTGTTTGTCTATCGGATGGGACAAATGTTGATTGTGCAAATGTTTTTGTGTCTTCTAAATGCTCTCCTAAAACAATATTAGCATCGGATTTTACTGATGAAAACGGTAAATTTCAGCTTTCGTTGAACACTGATTGCGACAGCCTTATACTGAAAGTAACAAGTCTGGAAATCGCTCCGACGGAGATTGTAGTACCGAATCTTTCAGGCAACTATGACATTATTGTTGACGAAAGAACCGTTGAACTGAAAGAGGTTGTCGTCAAGTCTAAGAAAATATATTCTCAAGGAGACACAATCAACTATAACGTTTCATCTTTTCACTCGCAGACAGACCAATCGATTGCAGATGTTTTGAAAAAGATGCCTGGTATAACCGTTTCTGATGCTGGTCAGGTTTCTTATCTGGGTAAACCGATAAAGAATTTCTATATTGAAGGTTTGGACCTGATGAAAGGGCATTATGGCATAGCCACCAACAATATAGATCCTAATAACATTGCAACCGTGCAGGTATTGGAGAACCATCAGGACATTAAGGCGTTAAAAGGGCTTCGTCCCGAAGAACAGGCTTCTATCAACCTGCGTCTCAAAGAGGGTGTTAAAGGTGTGTTTAACCTCATTGTCACGCTCGGGGGCGGATATGGCGATGAAGGATTGTGGAATAATGCCGCCATTGCCACATACTTCCGCCGTAATAGCCAATTCCTTGCCACTTATAAGGGAAACAATACGGGTGAAGACTTGTCGCAGGAGCTTTATTCTTTTGACAATGATTATTCGCGCACAAGTAATATATCGTCAATTTCTATGCCTTCGGCTCCCGGCATTGACAAGCGTTTCTATTATTTCAACCGTTCACACAATGCCACGTTCAATAATGTTTACCGAATCGGCAAAACAGGGGAGTTCGGAATAAACGCCGCATATTTGAACGACCGCGATTCTCGGCAAAGTTATTCTGCAACCACTAATTATTTGCCAGACGGTGGACAGAGCTTTATAGATGAATTGATGACCGGCATCGCTCGTCTGCAAAAAGCATACGGTGACCTTACGTACCTGAACAACGGAGATGAAAATTACTTGAAGGAACAACTGAAATTCGACTGGAGCACGACCGATGCAAATAGCCAGATTCTTGCCGGGAGTGATGACATTACGCAATCAGGTCAGACAGACACTTACCGTCTGTTGAATAAATTCCACATGACTCACTGTAATTCCTCAGATCGTGGTTTTGAGATTTTATCACTTGTAAACCTTGAAAAGAGACCTCACAACCTTTCTGTGTTCCCGAATCTTTTCCCGGATATGATAAGCGGTGAAATGCTGTATCAACAAGTTGATTACCATAACATATCCACCGAGAACAGAGCAGGATTATTTTCTGCTTTCAAAGTTGGAAACTTCATGCTTCATCCTTCGGCCATTGTTAACTATCATCACAATTCTCTCGATAGCCGACTGCATGAAATGTGTAATGACATCTCACTTGATTTTCTTGATGCCGGTATCGGCACTGAACTGGTTTTCAGCACACGCAAGATTCATTCTTCCTTATATTTGCCGATGAAATATAAGTTTTTTCGTCTGAATAATGGGAACGACGGTAGTATTACCAACAAAAACCGGTTTCGGGTGGAGCCGTCATTGAATATAACATATAAGTTCAACAGCAGTCATAATATGAAAGCAAATGCTGTACTTTCTTATATAACTCCCTCTGTCGAGACACTGTATTCCGGCTATATTCTTACATCATACCGTCAACTTTCGGCTTTTGATGTAGCCGGGCTTTATGAGGGAACCAATCAACATTATTCTTTAGGTTATGATTTCAAAAACATTCTCTCGATGAGTTTTGCCGGGGTTGAGGCATCTTATAACCGACAGTCTCCCGACATTCTTTATGGTTCATATTATGACGGATTGGTGCAACGTACAATCAGCCGTCGCACATCAGAATCCGGCGAAATGTTTTCAGCCAATATCCACGCGAGTCAGGGATTCGACTGGAGAAGACTTAAAATCGGAGCATCCGCCACATATTCCTATTATGACAGCCCGTTGCTCATTCAGGATGAAATAGTTCGCTACAAAGGTAATAGCATCAGTGTAAATGCCGACATAAGTCTCACGCCGTTCAAATGGCTTGGCGTTA
Organism: Bacteroidaceae bacterium; assembly: GCA_016292545.1. GTDB lineage: Bacteria > Bacteroidota > Bacteroidia > Bacteroidales > Bacteroidaceae > Physcousia. The sequence goes on along the minus strand of JAEDIG010000012.1, from coordinate 12,900 downwards.
TGTATCAGGGTACTTACTCGCAATCAGCCACGCAACAGAAAGGCTACGAAAGGTTTCCGTGGTTGCGTACCGTTACAAACAAGGCTTCACTTGATTTTACAATTCCTGTAGGTGTGACACTGGCAACATCTCTCTATCATTACTATAACAATTTCAATGATGGAGACCGTTCATTCCTTCTTCTCAACACCGAGGCGAAATATTCTATTAAGCATTTCAGCTTCACACTGTCGTGCGACAATCTACTTAACCACAAGTCGTACAGATATTCCAGCCTCTCGGCTCTTACGGAATCAAACGCTGTATATAATATCCGACCACGCAGCGTTTTGCTGAAAATACGATTCAGAATATTCTAACAATAAAAGATTATGAAACAGTTAATTCCCTTCATTCTAATGTTAATGATTCCCTTTATGGCTAAAGCTCAGATTGGTATCTTCTCGATGAGCCAGGATCGGGCAATAGTCGTTGATACAGCGCGTTATAAAGTGACATACACGCTAAACTATTCCTGCCATCCTAATGCATATAACCGATTTGATGATGTGCGCACGCTATTAATAGGTCATCATTCTGTCAAGGATTTCAGCGATGTAATCTGCCATTTTGATTCACTAATGACAGCGGATATGCGCCGAGGTGCAGACTCGTACCGTAATCCCAACGGTTCACCGTGGCCTTATGAGATTCTACTCTCGACCAAAGAGAAATCAGCAAGTATTAAATATCGTCTTCCGATGGGTAATGGAGTGTTGAAATACTCAGAAGATCTTCCTAAGATTAAATGGACATTTTCACCAGACACCACACAAAATGTTATTGGCTACGAATGTCAGTTGGCAGAATGTGATTTTGGTGGACGTCATTACTCGGCTTGGTTTACAACAGAACTGCCATTGCCATACGGTCCATATAAATTTGGTGGACTTCCAGGACTTATTCTTCAGATACAGGACCGTGAGGGACAGTTCATTTGGACTGCAACAGGTTTTGAGCGTGCGAAAACTCCTATATCAGTGTATAATTATGCTAACGAAAAACAATGCACATCTGAGGAAGCAGACAAGACGATTATCCGTATTTATAAAGCACCTCATGCGTTTTTACTGGCAGCTATGGGAGGGGGGAAAGGCCGTCTGATGATTGTAGGAAAAGACGGCAGACCACATGATGCCACAGAAGTAGAGGATAATCCTATCCCATACAAACCGTTGGAATTATCTAAATAACATCAAAAAGAGTTCAATTGCAATTGACGAGATAGAAAAATTAATGTTTAACAACAAACCAGTTAATTTTATACTCGAGTATAAAAATCTGCATATTCGTTTCCTTTTCCTTGGCCATTCATAAAAAAAAATATACATTTGCAACAAAATCCATAAAATAAACAAAGAAAAACCGAAATTATTAAATTTGCATAGCTTATGAAAGACTACAGAAAACAATTAGGATGGGCTTTCGTTTTTGCCCTTTCCTGCATGAATGTGTTTGCCCAGGATGGCATAAACGAGAATCGCTTGCCCAAAGCGCATTTCGAAAAGCAATGGAACCGGTATGAGAAAGTAATATCGAGTGGAAGAAACAGCTTTATAAGCTATCATTTCCGCGACACCGTGTCGATTGACGAGATGGTGGAAGCCTTCCGTGCAAACAAGGACAAACGCTCCTCCTCCTCTCCGTATGCCGGCCACGACTCCATCGTTCATGGCATCTTTGGCCCCTATGTGATGCTCAACTCTCCTCTCAAAAACTGCCCTGTGAAGGAAGCACAGACAATGCGCGGGGTGTGGGTGTTGGGTCCATCCGGAATCACACTACAGGGTGTGCAAGACCCACAGGGAACCATGCGGCCCGAAATAATGGAAAAGGTGGAGAAGAAGCCGAAAGACTGGAGGAAGGGTGACTATATGTTGTTGCGCAATCCTATGCACTATATGGGATATGTGGTTTCGCCCTGTGCCGTGGTACAAACGCGCGACGAAAACCGCTTGGTGGGCAGCACCCCTACCATCCAACGGCCTGCGGATTTCTTCTCCTTTCAGGGCAGCTGTAGCCTCGACGGGGAATGGGACAGCGGAATAAAAGGTGGAGGCGAAGTATTCGGGAAATACCTTACCTTCTATGAGGCATATAATCCATGCAGATACTCCACCGAAAAAGTGTTCTCGGTGCTGCTCTACCAGAAACCTGAAAGCAGTAGCACCGAAAAAGAGTACACCCTGAAACTGCTTGAGCCGGAAAATCCCGATGAAAAAACAGAAAAAGCCTTCAAGGTGTTGAAAAACTTTGTGGAACACCTGCAATACAACGCATTCAATCCGCTCTACACCACCGATTACAGGCTTTTCCTAGGCCGCTACTACCGCGTAACCGTGAACAAATGCGGCTGGTTGCTGGAGGACTATATGAAACTATAGGATTTCCCCCTCAGTTCCCTCTTAAACGGGGGAACTGAGGGAACTGAAAAGTGTACATCGCTGAACATTTACCACTTTTGGATTGTTTGTAAAAAATCCTTAACATAACAGCCATTTTGGTTATACATACATAAAAGGGAAAGAAAAATGGCGGATATATGAAAAAAAAATCATACCTTTGCAAAGAATTGAGAGAGTTATCTTTAAACTATTGATTTTTAATTAAATAATTTATGATTCTACAAAATTTGCAGAATGATTTCAAAGGTTCCAACTGGAAGCACGAAATTGACGTTAGAGATTTCATCCAATCCAACTATGAACCTTACGATGGTGACGAACAATTCTTGGTGGGTCCCTCGGAGCGGACCACAAAATTGTGGAACAAACTGTCGGAAATGTTCAAAATTGAACGCGAAAAGGGCGTATATGATGCTGAAACCAAACTCCCTCAGAGCATCGACACATACGGAGCCGGATATATTGACAAGGAAAACGAAGTAATCGTAGGTCTTCAAACCGATGCACCCCTGAAGCGAGGCATCTTCCCCAAGGGTGGCATCCGCATGGTGGAAAGTGCACTCAAGGCCTATGGATATGAACTGGACAAGGACACAAAAACCATCTTCACCAAATATCGCAAAACGCACAACGAAGGTGTGTTCAGCGCCTACAACGATGACATTAAGGCTGCACGCCATGCACACATCATCACAGGTTTGCCCGACGCATACGGACGTGGCCGCATCATCGGTGACTACCGCCGTATTGCGCTCTATGGCACTGCCAACCTTATCGAAGAAAAAAAGCGCTACCACAAGCGCATCGACATCCAGGAGTTTACCGAGGAAATCGTACGCTGCCGCGAGGAAATCACCGAGCAAATCCAGGCACTGAAGCAGTTTGAACGCATGTGTGCCGCCTATGGATTCGATGTTACACGTCCGGCCACCAATGCCCGCGAAGCCATCCAGTGGACCTATTTCGGCTATCTGGGTGCCGTGAAGGACCAGGACGGTGCAGCCATGTCGCTCGGACGCGTGTGCGCCTTCCTCGACGTATACATCCAGCGCGACCTGAAGAAGGGCCTCATCACCGAGGAGGAAGCACAGGAGATGATTGACCAGATGATTATGAAACTGCGTATAGTGAGATTCCTGCGCACACCCGAATACAACGACCTCTTCAGCGGCGATCCCATCTGGGCAACCGCTTCTATCGGCGGTATGGGCATCGACGGACGCCACATGGTTACCAAGACCGACTACCGCTTCCTGCACACGCTCTACAACATGGGTCCCTCGCCCGAACCCAATCTGACAGTGCTGTGGAGCACCCGCCTGCCCGAAAACTGGAAGCGCTATTGCGCCAAGGTGAGCATCGACACCAGTGCCGTGCAGTATGAAAACGATGACCTGATGCGTGCCGAACTGGGCGACGACTACGGAATAGCCTGCTGTGTGAGCCCCATGAAGATAGGCAAGCAGATGCAGTTCTTCGGTGCCCGCGCCAATCTGGCCAAGTGTATGCTCTATGCCATCAACGGCGGACGCGACGAAATGAGCGGACAGCAGGTGGCTCCCAGCTTCTCTCCCATCACCGGCGACTATCTCACCTATGAGGAATTCATGCCCCGCTTTGAACAGATGATGCGCTGGCTGGCCAAGACCTACGTGAATGCACTGAAGATTATCCACTACATGCACGACAAGTATGACTACGAAGCATTCGAAATGGCACTCCACGACGGAGATGTAGAACGCACACGCGCCACTGGCATTGCCGGTATCTCCATAGTAACCGACTCCATAGCTGCCATGAAGAACTGCAAAATCCGCATCATACGCGACGAAACAGGACTGGCCGTTGACTACAAGATTGAAGAAGGAACATTCGTTCCCTTCGGAAACAACAACGATGAGACGGATGCCATTGCCGTGGAACTGACAGAGAAATTCATGGAATACCTGCGCCAGCACCGCACCTATCGCGATGCCATTCCCACACAAAGCCTGCTCACCATCACCAGCAATGTGGTATATGGCCGCAACACGGGTGCCACTCCCGACGGCAGAGCCAAGGGTGTACCTTTTGCTCCTGGTGCAAACCCAATGAACGCCAGAGACATCAAGGGTGCTGTGGCTGCCCTTTCTTCGGTGGCCAAACTGCCCTTCCAGCACGCTCGCGACGGCATCTCCTACACCTTTGCCATCGCTCCCTCTGCCCTGGGCAAGGAACGCGAGATGCAGGCCAACAACCTGGTGAGCCTTATGGATGGCTACTTCACTCCTCAGGGCGGACAGCACCTTAACGTAAACGTGTTTGACCGCGAACTGCTGATGGATGCCATGGAGCACCCCGAAAAATATCCCCAGCTCACCATCCGCGTGAGTGGATATGCTGTGAACTTTGTGAAGCTCACACGTGAGCAGCAGCTCGATGTGCTCTCCAGAACCATCAACCACTGCATGTAATTCCTGCAAATATATAATAAGAGTATGTTCGGGCGCAAGGGTAAAACCACAACGCCCGAACATTTTCATATCTTTCCATACATTATTAATAATAGGAATATGAAAGGTAGAATCCATTCGATGGAATCCTTCGGCACAGTAGACGGGCCAGGTATCCGATTTGTGGCCTTTATGCAAGGCTGTCCGCTCAGATGCCAGTTTTGCCACAACCCCGACACATGGAATCAAAAGGGGGAATGCCAGTATGAACTCACCCCGCAGGAATTGCTCAACGAGGTGGTACGCTACAGGAGTTTCATTGCCAAGGGAGGTGTAACACTTTCGGGCGGAGAACCCCTTATGCAGGCCGATTTTGCAAGGGAATTCCTTTCCCTATGCCAACAGGAAGGACTACACACGGCTATAGACACAAGCGGTGCCTATTGCACTCCAAAAGCATTGGCTGTGCTCGACCACACCAATCTGGTGCTGCTCGACATAAAGACCATGAACCCCGAGCTATATCCCGTGCTCACAGGAGCAAGGATAGAAAACAACCTGCGTTTTCTGGACGAACTTCAAAGCAGGGGAATAGATGTGTGGGTGCGACATGTGGTGGTGCCCGGGCTTACAGACGATGACCATTGGCTCAACGAACTGGGAAAACATGTGGCCAAATACAGTGTGGTTAAGAAAATAGAAATTCTCCCCTACCACACATTGGGAATCCACAAATATGAACTTATGCACATCCCCTACCCCTTGCAGGGAGTGGAGCCGCTGTCTGCAGAACGCACAAAGGAAATAAGGCAGATGCTTTCTTTCTACAAACCCACGCTGTAAACTACCTCTATTCACATCTCCAACAACCGGGTGCTGGCAAAGTGCCATATCACTATGCCGGCCGTAACGGACACATTCATGCTGTGCTTGGTGCCGAACTGAGGTATCTCCAGGCAACCGTCGCAGTTGTCTACCACCTGCTGCTGCACGCCCTTCACCTCGTTGCCCAACACCACTGCATATTTCCTTTCCCTGTCTGCACGAAAATGCTGCAGCATGGTGCTTCCCTCGCATTGCTCCACCGCCAATATGGTGAAGCCACGCTCGCGCAATTTTTCCACTGCATCCGTAGTATGCTCAAAATATTCCCATTCCACACTATCCTCCGCCCCCAAGGCCGTTTTGTGGATTTCCACATGAGGCGGCCGGCATGTGATGCCACACAAAATGATGCCCGCTATGCGAAAGGCATCGCCCGTGCGAAACACGGAACCCACGTTGTACATACTCCTCACATTGTCGAGCACCACCACCAAAGACAATTTGTCGGCCTTGTGGAAATCTTCCACACTCATGCGGTTCATCTCCAATACCGTCAGTTTTCTCATATTCACAACTTATAAAAATATTGTTTGAAACTTATGCACAAAGATAGCCATTTATGTTGAAAACTGAGGCAAGCTAGAGCAGCAAAATAATTATCAACAACAATAAAACAACTTTTACAAGCAAATTTTGGAGGTTATTTACTCCATATTTGAGGGAAAGTTATTAAATTTGCAATTATAAACAGCTGTTGAAAACCTGCAGACAGGCTTATACGGACACATTATAAATCAAGGATGAAGCAAGGCAAGAGAATTGTGGATAAGCATGAGCATAAATGGCAAAATATCAACAGGGCCCGGAAAGCCCCCTTTTTATCAACACTATCAACGTGCCATCAATATCATCATTAGATTAATTGAAAAAAGAAAATAATATAAATAATAAAATGAAATGACGACAACTATGGTTGAAAACGATTGGAAAGAGAAAGGATATGCAGCAGCCGACATTCCGCAGGGAGTGGACCTGAAGAAGGCGATACGCAGAATGTGCGTGGAGAAGAACGCCATCATCATGTCGCACTACTACACCGAAGGTGTCATCCAGGATGTGGCCGACTTTGTGGGCGACTCGCTGGCGCTTGCGCAAAAGGCTGCCCAGACGGATGCCGACATCATTGTGCTCTGTGGCGTCCACTTCATGGGGGAAACGGCTAAGATTCTTTGTCCCGACAAGAAGGTGCTGGTGCCCGACCTGAATGCAGGCTGTTCGCTGGCCGACAGTTGTCCTGCCGACGAGTTTGAAGCTTTCATCAATGAGCACCCCGGACACACGGTGATTAGCTACGTGAACACCACGGCTGCTACCAAGGCTGTGACTGACGTGGTGGTGACGAGCAGCAATGCCCGCCAGATAGTGGAGAGTTTCCCCAAGGATACGCCCATCATCTTTGGTCCCGACCAGAACCTGGGAGGATACATCAACAGCATCACGGGCAGGAACATGGTGCTGTGGCATGGTGCATGCCATGTGCATGAGAAATTCTCTTTGGAGAAAATTCTCCAGCTCAAGGAGCAGCACCCGGATGCCAAGATACTGGTGCATCCCGAGTGCAAGGGTCCTGTGGTGAAGGTGGCCGACAAGGTGGGTTCCACGGCTGCCTTGCTCAAGTATAGCATAGCCGACGAGGCCACCACCTTCATTGTGGCCACAGAAAGCGGCATCCTCCACGAAATGCAGAAGGCATGTCCGCAGAAGACTTTCATTCCTGCCCCTCCCAACGACAGCACATGCGCATGCAACGAGTGCAACTACATGAAGCTCGTAACGCTTGAGAAACTCTACAATTGCCTCAGGTATGAATGGCCCAGCATCGAGGTGGACGAGAAGGTGGCCCAAAAGGCCGTCCGTCCCATCAACAGGATGTTGGAGATAAGCAAAAAGCTGGGCCTTTGAACCATCTGAAGGATACGGCCGCATCTTTCTACAATATGCTTTGCGCAGCTTGTGGGAATGATGTGGCATTGGTGCGCAGCTACGACCTTTTGCGTCATGTATTCTCGCAGGTTGTGGATCAGGCGGTGCAGGAGTGCCGCCTTTCGTTTGTAGGCTTTTTCTCTAAGGTGGACTATTGCATCAAGGAGTACGATGTACCCCATCCTGTGGCTTTGCTCATCCAGCATACGCGTAAGCAGCTTTTTCCCGAATACAACCGCAAGGCCGAAGAGGGAGCCGAAGAAATGGCTGCCGCCTTTCCCCACCATCTGAAGGCTGTATGCTTCCTGGTGTATCATCTGTGCGGAAAGGAGGATATTCCGCCTGTGCTGAAGGAAAGGTTTCCCAGGGCGGACAGGAAAAGCACATGGGGCACGTTTGAAAGAAAAGTGTTGCGTGTGGTGGTGGAGCGATGGGACGACCGCTATATATGGGCTACCGAAGAGGAAAACGCAACCACCCTGAAGATATGCTATGGAGCAGAAAACGCCACCCTTACGCGTGATGGCACAGGCAGTTGGGATTATCTTCAGCATATTCTTTCAAAAGGTGTCCAGCTCAATCTGGTGCGTGTGCGCAAGCAGGAGAACAGCGATATATGGCATCCCGAACTTATCATCTATGAGCCTGATGTTCTTATAAACGTTACTTCCATTGCCGGCTGTTTCGAATCGTATGCCGAATCGCCTTATATCCAAATTATAAAAAATATAAAACCTTTTCCAAACACCAAGGCCATCCATCTGGGTAACCTTGCCGGACAATTGCTCGACGACACAGTTCACGACCGGAACATCTCTTTCGAAGCACGAATGAAGGAATACGTGCAGGAAAATGCGCTCGACATGATTACTTGTCCCGAACTCACCGACCGACAGGGATATGCTGCTTTTCTGGATGAAGCACGCAGGCAGAAAGTGAATATAGATAATTTCATAAACCATTCACTTCCTGCCTCCATCGGTGGTTTCAACAAGAAGGCTGTGATGCTGGAGCCTTCCTTCTTCAGCGAGGTGTTGGGCATACAGGGAAGATTCGACTTCCTCTATGAGAACAACGGAAAGTCTACCATCATAGAGCAGAAGTCGGGCAAGGGCGAGTATGTGCCCTCTGCCAGGAATGCCGACTGCCCTGTGGCAAAGGAGATGCACGCTGTCCAGGCCATCCTCTATCGTGCGCTCTACCAGTATGAATTCAGCCGCTATGCCGACAACATCCACATGATGCTGCTTTATTCCAAGTATGCCAGAGGATTGCTTTCCATTCCTCCTATGCCCGCTCTTTTCCTGAGAGCCATCAGGATGCGCAACCTATTGGCATGGTGCGAGATGGGGTATGCAAGGGAGGGTTTCGGCGTATTGGCCAAACTCACTCCCGAAATGCTCAACACCAAGCATGTGTCGGGCAGGTTGTGGCAGCAATACACACGTCCGCAGCTGGATGTCCTGCTTTCTCCCTTTCACAAGGCTTCCCGGCTTGAGTTGCACTATTGTCTGCGCTTCATGCGCTTTGTGGCCAACGAGCAGTTGCATGCCAAACTAGGATCCAAGATGAAGGAAAATTCGGGGTTTGCCTCTGTGTGGCACGATACGTTGGCCGACAAGAAGGCTGCGGGCAACATCTATGACGGACTCACGGTGTGTGATGTGGGCATGGATAAGTCGGCTGTGGTTTCTGTGAAGTTGCGTTTCGGAGATGGGCAGATGACTGAGTCTTCCAATTTCCGTGTGGGCGATATAGTAATACTTTATCCTTATGCGGAATCGGCAGTTCCAAATGCCTGTGCGCAGATGGTGATAAGGGCTGGCATAGAGCAGATAGGAAAGGAAGAAATATTGTTGCGCTTGCGCAATGTGCAAACCGACAGAAAGGTGTTTGCCACTCCTGAAAAAGTATATTGGGCCATTGAGCACGATTTTTTCGATTCGGTTTCGGGTTCACTGTATGCATCGTTGCAAAGTTTCCTTTCAGCACCTTTGCATCGCAGACAGCTGCTTCTTTTCCAGCGTATGCCCAGGGTGGACGAAAAAATAAAGATAAGAGGTGAATATGGTGGTTTCAACACCTTGGTGACGAGAGCCATGCAGTCGCGCGACATTTTTCTCATCATAGGTCCTCCGGGCACGGGAAAAACTTCCTTCGGACTGGTGAACTTGCTCAGGGAGGAATTGCTTTGCCCGTCTGCCAATGTGCTGCTCCTTTCCTACACCAACAGGGCGGTAGACGAGATTTGCAGCAAACTGGTGGATATGCGTTTAAATTTCATCCGCATAGGGTCGGAACTTTCATGTGCAGAGCCCTATCGTCCGTATCTGCTGAGCATGCAGTCGAAAAAGGTGGAAGGTGGAAACGGTATATGCCAGCTTATCAACCGCACACGCGTGTTCTGTGGCACCACGGCTTCCCTCCAGTCGCACATTTCCCTGCTCCAGATAAAGCATTTCTCACTGGCCATAGTGGACGAGTCGTCACAGATACTGGAACCGCATCTGATAGGACTATTGGGTGCGCAAAAAAACGGAGAAAGTTGCATCGAAAGATTTGTGTTCATAGGCGACCACAAGCAGCTGCCTGCCGTAGTGCAGCAGTCGCCCGAAGAGTCGTGTGTGGATGATCCTTTGCTCAATGCCATTCATCTCACCGATTGCAGGCTTTCGCTGTTCGAGAGGCTGCTGAAGCAGTTCCGTAGTGGCAATGGCTACGACGAACGCTTTGTGTACATGCTAACCCGTCAGGGACGCATGCACACCGACATAGCCGACTTCCCCAACCATGCTTTCTATCAGAGCCGGCTCAGTGTGGTTCCGCTCTCCCATCAGTTGCAGCCTTCCGTATGCATGGATTCATCCAATGGCCTATTGCGTATGCTCACATCCTTGCGCATAGCTTTCGTGGCTTCTCCACCCATACATACCTCTCCTTCTGCCAAAACCAACGAAACGGAGGCAGCAATGATAGCAGCCACTGTTTTCCATGTGTATTTGCTACAGAAGGAAACCTTTCTTCCCGACACTACGGTGGGTGTGATAGTTCCCTATCGCAATCAGATTTCCGCCGTCCGCAATGCCATAGGCAAGTATGGGGTGGAGATTCTCCATCACATCACCATCGACACGGTGGAACGCTATCAGGGAAGCCAGCGCGACTATATTATATATGGTTTTACGGTACATCGTCGCTATCAGCTCAATTTTCTTGCAAACAACATTTTTGAGGAGGAGGGGATTACCATCGACCGCAAGTTGAATGTGGCCATGACGCGTGCCCGTCTTCGTCTTGTCCTCATCGGCAATCCCGCCCTGTTGTCCGAAATACCTGTGTTTGTTCATCTCATCTCATACGTCCGTAGCAAAGGCGGTTATATAGATGTTCTCCCTGATAAATATTGCAAGGGTGAGTTTTGAATTGCAGCCTATTTGGAGCATGGATAATGAAAAATATGCGGGTAGTCTTGTAGCTAAAGGAAAAAAGTTGTAAATTTGCCGTTGATAAAGTAGAATTCAATCATATTTGACCTTAAATAATAACTCACTAAAAACCATTATCTACTTATGAAAGGAATAGGAATAATAGGATGCGGAAAAATTTCCCAGGTGCGCCATATCCCTGAGTATGCAGCCAATCCCGAAGCACGTATTGTAGGACTCTTTGACATGAACCTAGAGCGTGCTGCTCAATTGGCCAAGCAATATAATGCCAAGAGCTACAATACACTGGAGGAATTGCTTGCCGATCCTGAGATAGATGCGGTAAGTGTGTGTGTGGCCAATCATGCCCATGCACCCGTCACATTGGCTGCCTTGCGTGCAGGCAAGGATGTATTGTGCGAGAAACCCATGGCTATCAATATAGAGGAATGCGATGAAATGGTGCGTGTGGCCGATGAATGCGGACGCATCCTTATGATAGGACAGAACCAGCGGTTGGCCAAGGCACACATGGTGGCCCGCAAGCTCATCCAGGATGGATGGATTGGGCGTCCGCTCACCTTCCGCACTTGTTTTGGCCACAGCGGTCCCGAAACATGGAGTGTGGACCCTGGAAAGAACTCATGGTTCTTCAACAAGAGTTTGGCTGCCATGGGTGTGATGGCCGATTTGGGCATCCACAAGACCGACCTTATCCAGCATCTTCTGGACACCCGTGTCACCTCTGTATGTGCACAGATTACCACGCTCGACAAGACCGACCCCGAAGGAAATCCCATTAGTGTGGACGACAATGCCTTGTGTATCTACACGATGGCCAATGGTGTGGTGGGCACCATGACCGCCAGCTGGACCTATTACGGTCAGGAGGACAACTCAACCGTCATCTATGGCACACGCGGCAATATGCGCATCTATGACACGGGTCATTCCATCGAAATGAATATGATAGGCGGTGAGCGCACCATGATGGATGTGGAGCAGATACAGACCAATGACAACCAGACGAAGTCGGGCATCATAGACCTCTTCATCGACACTTTGGAGGGCCGCACGGCCAACCAGATTTCCGGCCAGAGTGTATTGCCTGCCATGCGTGCTGTATTTGCAGCCATCAAGAGCAGCCAGGAAGGCCGCACAATAGATATTCCGGAGAACAAGTAGTTTATTCCAAAAAGGGGCGACATAATTTCATATCCGCGCCTACGGAGGGCCACGTGTGCGATGGGATTAACAATCCTATATGGAATTATGCCGCCTCTACTTTTTATTGTGTAGCCGTTTGATTATAATAGGATTATCACCCTATCATCCATTGTGTAGCCCTTTCAGGTAAGGTGTTCAAAATAGCGGTTTCATACAAGACCATTTTGTTAATCAATATTCTCCAGCATTCCACGCCCTGAAGGGGCAGAAGCCATCAGCCCAGGGCAGAGCGAAGCGGCACCCTGGGTATCACGCACCACAGAGCAACCGTCGCCCTGAAGGGGCAAAAGCCGGACTACATGTAGGAGAAACACACCCAAGCCATTACTGGTAGTCCGGCTTTTGCCCCTTCAGGGCGATGGATAGTTAACCATATTGATACCCAGGGTGCCATTCCGCTCCGCTCCATTCTGCCCTGGGCTAGTAGCAGGTTGCCCCTTCGGGGCGTGCTCATACGCTCATTCACAATGAAATTGAACCCAACGAAAGTTGAATCAAAAAATGTATGCAACGAAAAGACCCGTTGAAGAATCTTACGAATCAGATAAACGCAAACGTATCGTC
>JAEDIG010000139.1 GCA_016292545.1 Bacteroidaceae bacterium | reverse complement strand
TTGAGTTCAAGCTCAACGGCACGTCCAAGGCCGCCCTGGACCAGATAGCGGAAAAAGGCTATGAAAAGCCCTATGCAGCAGACAGCCGGAAAGTCTACAGGGTGGGCATCAGCTTTTCCTCAAAGACAGGAACCATCAACGATTTCGACTATTTGCCCAAGGAATAGTTACAGTATTTGACGTTCACCTCAAATTCCCTTATAGTATCTGGGGCTGAATCAACCAACTGCCCGCTGATGGTCCAGTTGATACACACATCACTAATTATGGATTTATAAGGGAGAAGGGTTGCATGTGCCGAAAAAAAGGCGTACCTTTGTGCGCTTTTTTCGCAATTTATCTATGAAGAGAATATTACCTATTGAATACAAGGCGCATTTGAGAAGCCTGATGCACACGGGCGTTCCTATCATGTTGGGGCAGTTGGGCACCATCATTATGGGGCTTGCCGACACGCTGATGGTGGGACGTTACAGCACAGACGCTCTAGCTGCTGCGGGGTTTGTGAACAATATCATCGGCCTGACATTGATACTGGGTTTGGGATTCTCATACGGTCTCACACCTATTGTCAGCGCACTCTTTGGAAGAGGTGAAACCTGCCTGATTGCTGAAAAACTGAAGAACAGCCTGCTGGCCAACAATCTGTTGAGTTTGGTGCTGGCGGGGCTGATGCTACTATTGTGGGTTGCAATGCCCCAGCTGGGGCTTCCTGCAGAACTTTTGCCTCTGATGCGTCCTTATCTGCTAATCCTGACTGTCAGCATTCTTCCACAAATGGCCTTCAATGCTCTCAAGCAGTTTAGCGAAGGCATACAAGAAACCACCACTCCCATGTGGGTACTGCTTGGGACCAATGCTCTCAATATCATACTCAACTGGGTGCTTATTTTTGGTCACCTGGGATGTCCGGCCATGGGACTGACAGGTGCAGGAGTGGCAACGCTGCTGAGCCGCATTGCTGCATGGGGTATGATGAGTTTGCTCTTCCATTCCCATCCCCGATACCGCAATTTCGCCCGCGCCTTTGGAAAAAGCCATGTACATACGGCCGACCTGCGCGAGATGAACCGTATGGGGCTTCCTCTGGCACTGCAGATGGGCATGGAAACTGCATCGTTCAGCCTGAGTGCCGTGTATGTGGGCTGGCTGGGAAGTGCATCGTTGGCCGCTCATCAGATATTGATTACCATCGGCCAGTTGTGTTTCATGCTCTATTATGGATTGTCGGCTGCGGTGGCTGTAATGGTGGGCTATTATCGCGGGCGCAATGAATTCGTGCATACGCGTATGGTGGCACGGGCTGGGCTGTGGGTGACATGGACACTGGGGTTGCTATGCGTGGTTCCGCTGTTCCTGCTGCGCCATCAGATAGGAGGATGGTTCACCCACTCTTCCGAAGTGTCGCAGCTGGTGGCTTCGGCTATCATACCGATGGTTATCTATCAGTTTGGAGATGGTCTGCAGTGCATCTATGCCAATGCCCTGCGCGGAATGGCAGATGTGCGTCCGCTCGTTCCAATTGCCTTCTTTGCCTATTTTGTAGTGTCGCTCCCGCTAGGATATGTGTTTGGTTTTCAACTGGATGGAGGTCTGGTGGGTGTGTGGATGGCCTTCCCCTTCGGGCTCACCACTGCGGGCATATTCTACTACCTCCGATTCACCCAAACCTATCGTAAAAGTATTTCGCATGAATGAACTGACCGTTGTCGCCCACATACACACCGACTTCAAGACAAAATTCGGCATACCTCGCCAGAGCGGTCTGGTGGAGGGCCTGATTGGCCGCATTGTGTTCACTCCTCCCTATCGTAATGTGGAAGCCCTGAGGGGACTGGACGGATTCTCACACATATGGCTGCTTTGGGATTTCAGTCAGGCACATAGAGAGGACGGCCGCTGGAGCCCAACCGTGCGTCCTCCACGATTGGGAGGGAACAGGAGAATGGGTGTCTGGGCCACCCGCAGTCCTTTTCGTCCCAATCATATCGGTTTGTCGTCGGTGCGCATCAGCCGTATCATTCCGGACTCACCGCAAGGACCTGTCATCGAGGTGGAGGGTGCAGACCTCATGGACGGCACACCCATCTATGACATCAAGCCCTATCTGCCTTTCACCGACTGCCACCCTGATGCGCGGGGCGGTTTTGCAGAGGCGCAGAACCAATCCTTAAAGCCATTGAATGTGGAGTGGCAACCCCATTCAGCTGACGAAATGGACACGGCCACCCGGGAGATTGTGGCCAGGTTGCTGGCAGCCGATCCGCGGCCACACTATCAACACGATGCCCAACGCATCTATGCTATGGAATATGGAGAATGGACCATCCGGTTCTGTGTGCTGGCCGACACGCTCACCGTGGTAGCTTGCGAGCGCAATTGATTTAGGGAAAATGTTTTTCTCTGACAGGGGGAGTTTTAGGGCACTTGTGTCGACTGGTTAATATTTATTAAAAAAAGGTGCCTTATGCCTGCTGTTTCTTTTTATTGCAGTAATTTTGCAAATAATACAATAATTAATATATTATGCATTTCGACTCCAAATACAAAGTACGCGCCATTGCAGGCGAATATATTGTTGTTGACCAAGGCAGAAGCAAGGTGGACATGACCCAGATTATCTCGCTCAATAGTTCTGCCAATTTGCTTTGGGAACAGCTTTCTGGCAAGGAATTCACTGCCGAGCAGGCCATTCAGGTGCTGACAGACCATTACGACATCACCAGGGAACAGGCTGCTGCCGACGTAGAAAAGTTCCTGACATCCATGCGGAACTGCCATATCCTGCATGATTAGACGCATTCTGTCCTTATTGTCACCAGAGGAGAAGAAAAGGAGTTGCCGTGTGGTGGCTTCCGTATTCTTGCGTGCCTTGCTGGATTTTGCGGGTGTGGCTGCCCTTATCCCTATCCTGCTGATGGTGATGGGGGACAATCCCGACCGATGGCGCATCCTGCTCCTGTGCATGGGAGTGCTGACATTCGTGCTGTGCAAGAATGGCTTGTCGCTGTTGCTCAAACGCTACCAGAGCAAGTATCTGCTGGCCATCAACCGAAGGCTTAGCGAGGAGATGTTTCGCAGCTATTACCAGCGAGGCCTGTTGTTCCTTAAAAGCAAGAGCACGGTGCAATTGGGGTATGAAGTGAATTTCATCTGCTACATGTTCAGTCTCAATGTGTTGGCACCTTTGCTCCGTATCTGTAGCGAGTCGCTCCTCCTGCTGTTCATCATGCTGGCTCTTCTGGTGTTCTCTCCTTTGGCAGGACTGTTGCTCCTGCTGGTGCTGTTGCCTCTGCTCTTTGCCTACGCCAGGGGGGTGAAAGGGCGCATGACCCGCTATGGGAAGGCGGAATTGGAAGCACGCCGGCAGCAGTCGCGTTTGGTTGTGGAAACTTTTCGCGGCTACAGCGAGTTGGAAATCAGTCAGGCATTCAACTCATCGCTTACAGCTTTCCGTGCCGGTCTGGACAAGATTATCGACTGTCGTCTGCGCTACGAAATGCTGCAGTTCCTTCCCTCCATGCTTTCCGAGGGAGCGGTGGTCATCGGCATCATGTTGCTGTTGCTGGTCACTAAGGGCGACCTGCGGGTGGTTAGTGGTGTGTTTGCCGTGGCGGCCTATCGCATGATTCCCTCTGCCCGTACACTTCTGGCAGCATGGACCTCCTTGCAGAATTCCACACATGCCATCCAGACTGTGGAGAACGGCATTCTTAATGATTCATCCGATGGCAGGGATTCGGCTGGACCCATTGCGTTCCGTCGTGTCATTGATGTGCGCCATCTTTCGTTCTCGTTTTCTGATGGCGGATCAGTATTGGCCGACTTCAATCTCACCATCCATCATGGAGAATGTCTTGGCATACAAGGAAGCAGCGGTTCCGGAAAGACCACACTCTTCCATCTGCTATTGGGATTCTATCCCCCCACGGGTGGGGAAATATGCATCGACAATATTCCGCTTACTCCCTCCAACAGGGCCTCGTGGCACCGTTTGGTCGGTTATGTGCCTCAGGAAATCTTCATCATCCAGGGAACACTGGCCGAGAATATTGCCTTGGGTGAACCTGTGATAGACCGCAACCGCATCCAGGCTGTGTTGCAGCAGGTGAAACTGGAGGAGTGGGCTGCCCGGCTTCCTGAAGGCATCGATACGCCTTTGGGTGAGTTCGGAAGCCGGTTGTCCGGAGGACAAAAACAGCGGATCGGCATTGCCCGTGCCCTCTACAAGCAGGCCGAAGTGCTCTTCTTCGACGAAGCCACTTCGGCTCTCGACAACAGCACAGAAACGGAAATCACTTCTGCCCTTGAAGACTTGGCGCACAGCCTGCATGGACTCACGCTTATCATCATTGCGCACCGGGATTCCTCGCTGCGCTTCTGTGACAGAATTATCGATTTAGACAATTATATATTAAACAGAACGTTATGAATCAGATACAATTGTCCGTGGCCGACCACCTGATAGCCATTCAGGGAGCCCCTCTCGTAGAGGCTGTTGACAGACTGGACGGTTTCGCCATCTATCGTACGGAACAGCCCCTGCAGCAGCCGCTGGCCACATTCCAGTATGCCGACCTCTCTTTGTGCCCTGTCCGGGAAACCACATACTATCAGAACGAGATTGACGGCTTCTCCCACGATTTTGGACGCTATGAGCATGGCTACATCTATGAAAGCGTTTCGCCCAGCGGCGAGGTGTTCCGTTTGTGGAAGCCCGATGCTGAGGATGTCGTATATATGGGAGGTGCCATGATTCTGCGCATCGTCCGGTTTGCGCTGTGGCTGGCATACGGTCTGTCCACGGCTCCCCATGACACCATTGCCATTCACACCAGTTGCATCGTATGGAACAATCGTGCTGTTGTATTCCTTGGAGAAAGCGGCACGGGAAAGAGTACCCACACGCGGCTGTGGAGAGAACATGTCCCCGGAGCCCATCTGCTCAACGACGACAGTCCCATCCTGCGCTACATCGACGGTAAGGTATGGATGTATGGCAGCCCCTGGAGCGGGAAAACACCCTGCTATCATACGGAGCGGTATGAGCTGGCTGGCTGTGTGCGTCTTTCGCAGGCTCCATACAACAAGATTTGTCGGTTGTCCACCTTGCAGGCATACGGTGCGCTTCATCCATCCTGCCCGCCTGATTTTGCCTACGACGACCAGCTCTACGACCATATCAGCCACACGCTGGGATTGGTGATCCGTCAGACTCCTGTATTCCACCTGGAGTGTCTGCCCGATGCGGCTGCGGCCCGGCTGTCCTTTTCCACAATTTTCCCGGACGGAGTTGCATAGGGATGCGTACGGTATCTGTATCCAATGCATTCTTTGCCGAGGCGGAGAGGCGTTTGCGCATGGGCGACGAAGTGAGGCTGCTGGTGCAGGGTAACAGCATGCTTCCCTTTATTCTGGGAGGAAGGGACGAAGTGACGCTGGCCCCCTATCATGACGAGGACCTCCCACTGGGCACAGCAGCCTTTTATCAGTGGAACGGCAAGTATATGGTTCACAGGCTTGTGAAAAAGGAAGGCGACCGTTACCATTTCCTTGGCGATGGCAATATTTATCGGATTGAATCCATCCCGCGAAAGGATGTGTTGGGGGTGCTGAAAACCATCCATCATCCCAATGGGACCAGTACGGATGCCACTGCTCCTCAGTGGCTTCGGATGGGGTTGTGGTGGTATCGTATGCGTCCCTTTCGTCGCTACATTCTTTTTGCCTACAAACGCATGAGGGGAATCCCCAATGTGCCAGCTTGAAATGAATGCCCGGGAAACTTCCATCTGCAGTTCTGCGTCATGCACCCTCCACACACCGGCAGGCATGCTTCTGCTGACGGCCTCTTCCACCCATTTGTTGTCCTGCAGGTGGGTGGAAGAGGCCAGCATCCGGCAGTTGTCTCTGGCTGCTTCCAACGAGGTGCTGGCTACAGCCGTGTCCCAACTACAAGCCTACTTCGATGGCACACGCCATTCTTTCTGTGTACCCATCAGAGCCAAGGGCACATCTTTTCAGCAAACCGTGTGGCAGGCACTTCTTGATGTCCCTTACGCCACAACGCTTTCATACGCTCGTCTGGCGTCACTTATTGGCCGTCCCACAGCTGTCCGCGCCGTAGCCAATGCCTGCCATTGCAATCCTTTGGCTGTAATCATTCCCTGTCACCGTATTGTGGGAAGCAATGGCAAACTCATCGGTTATGCCGGTGGACTTGCAGCCAAACGTTTCTTGTTGGATTTGGAGGGACAAGGTCAATAGAGAATGCCCCTTGATGCGTATAGGCAATCCGTTTTTCTGTTCCTTTATGTAGATGAATGCTAAAAATTTGGCCGTTTGCGGAAGTATTTGTATTTTTGCAGCGTCTAACCCAAGAAATGAAAGGAAACAAGGATA
>JAEDIG010000138.1 GCA_016292545.1 Bacteroidaceae bacterium | reverse complement strand
TGAGGTCGTTGGTACCGAATGAGAAGTACTCTGCCTCAGTAGCGATGCGGTCGGCAGTGAGGGCTGCACGGGGAATCTCAATCATGGTACCAATCTCGAACTCGATGCGTACGCCTTCCTCGGCAAATACCTCCTCAGCCACACGCTGGATAATCTCCTTCTGCTGCTTCAGCTCATAGAGGATACCGATGAGGGGTACCATGATTTCGGGATGGGGGTCATAACCCTCCTTCTTCAGCTGGCAGGCAGCACCCAGGATGGCACGCGTCTGCATGGCGGTAATCTCGGGGAAGGTGATACCCAGACGGCAACCACGGTGACCCAGCATGGGATTGTTCTCTGCCAGAGAGTGAACACGCTTCTTGATTTCCTCTACGCTCACACCCATCTCCTCGGCCATGGTCTTCTGACCTGCCTCATCGTGGGGTACGAATTCATGCAATGGGGGATCCAGCAGACGGATGTTGACATGGAGACCGTCCATAGCCTTGAGGATTCCGTAGAAGTCAGCCTTCTGATAGGGCAGAAGTTTGGCAAGAGCCTTCTCGCGACCCTCAACGGAGTCAGCCAGAATCATCTCGCGCATGGCGACAATCTTCTGACCGTCGAAGAACATGTGCTCGGTACGCGTAAGACCGATACCCTTGGCACCGAAGTCGCGTGCTATCTGTGCATCGTGGGGCGTGTCTGCATTGGTACGAACCTCCATCTTGGTGTACTTGTCGCAGAGGTCCATGAGCTCCTTGAAGTCGCCGGAGAGCTCGGCTGCCTTGGTGGCAATCTCGCCGGCATAAACCTGGCCTGTGGTACCGTTCAGAGAGATGTAGTCACCCTCCTTATAGAGAACACCCTCAATCTCTACCGTCTTGTTCTTGTAGTTCACATTTATGGCGCCTGCACCAGACACACAGCACTTACCCATACCACGGGCAACAACGGCAGCATGAGAGGTCATACCACCACGTGCAGTGAGGATACCCTCGGCAGCGGACATACCAGCGAGATCCTCGGGCGAAGTCTCGATTCGTACCATGATAACCTTGTGACCATCGGCATGCCATGCCTCAGCATCGTCAGCGTGGAACACAATCTGACCACATGCAGCACCGGGAGATGCGGGCAGACCCTGAGTGATGACCTTGGCCTTCTTCAGGGCATCCTTGTCGAAGACGGGATGGAGCAGCTCGTCGAGCTTCTGGGGTTCGCAGCGGTTGAGGGCGGTCTTCTCGTCGATGAGGCCTTCGTGGAGCAGGTCCATGGCTATCTTCACCATGGCCGTGCCCGTGCGCTTGCCGTTGCGTGTCTGCAGGAACCAGAGCTTGCCTTCCTGCACGGTGAACTCCATATCCTGCATGTCACGATAGTGCTTCTCCAGCTTTTCCTGCAGGGCGTCGAGCTCCTTGTAGAGCTCAGGCATGGCCTCTTCCATGGAGGGGTACTTGGCTGCACGCTCTTCCTCGCTGATGCCTGCACGCTCTGCCCATCGCTGCGAACCAATCTTGGTGATCTGCTGGGGTGTGCGGATGCCGGCCACCACGTCCTCACCCTGTGCGTTGATGAGGTACTCGCCGTTGAAGAGGTTCTCGCCGTTGCCGGCGTCGCGGCTGAAGCATACGCCGGTGGCCGAGGTCTCTCCCATGTTGCCGAACACCATGGCCATTACGCTGACGGCGGTTCCCCATTCGTCAGGTATGCCTTCCATCTTGCGGTAGAGGATGGCGCGCTCGTTCATCCAGCTGCGGAACACGGCGCAGATGGCGCCCCAGAGCTGTTCCATGGGGTCATCGGGGAAGTCGCTTCCCGTCTGCTCCTTGATGGCGGCCTTGAACTTGGCCACGAGGCCCTTGAGCGACTCCACGGAGAGGTCCTTGTCGAGCTCCACTCCCTGTTCCTTCTTCACTTCCTCGATGATGGCTTCGAAGGGGTCGATGTCCTCCTTGTTCACGGGCTTCATGCCCAGCACCACGTCGCCGTACATCTGCACGAAGCGGCGGTAGCTGTCGTATACGAAGTGGGGGTTGCCGGTCTTGGCCACCATTCCTTCTGCCACGGTGTCGTTCAGGCCCAGGTTGAGGATGGTGTCCATCATGCCGGGCATGGATGCGCGTGCGCCGGAGCGAACCGACACGAGCAGGGGGTTCTTCACATCGCCGAACTTGCAGTTCATCAGCTTCTCGGTGTGTGCTACGGCTGCGTTCACTTCGTCCTTGAGCAGTTCCACCAGCTTCTCCTGTCCGATCTGGTAGTATTCGTTACAGGTGTCCGTAGTGATGGTGAAACCAGGAGGCACAGGCACTCCGATAAGGTTCATCTCGGCCAGGTTTGCACCCTTGCCGCCAAGCACTTCTCTCATTTTTGCATTTCCTTCGGCTTCTCCGTTGCCAAAGGTGTAAACTCTTTTTGTACTCATTTGGTCTTGAATCATAAAGTTTTTTACATGGTAGTGCAAATGTAGGGTTTTTTGAGAATATACCCAAGGATTTTGGTGAAAATCTGAAAAAATATTGTAATTTTGTGCCAAAGTTGGCCGATATGGCCTCGATATACAATAATAATATAAGCAAAAGTAATGGCAAAAGACAAGAAAAAGCTGCCTTTGCTGGAGAAGGTGGAAATAACGGACATAGCTGCTGAGGGGAAAGCCGTGGCGCGAGTGGACGACCTGGTGATTTTTGTCCCGTATGTGGTGCCGGGCGATGTGGTGGACCTCCAGATTACGCGCCGTAAGCACAGCTATGCAGAGGCTGTGGCCGTGGCATGGCACCGCTGGAGCGAGAAGCGTGCGGAGCCGTTCTGCCCCCATTTCGGGGTGTGCGGCGGATGCAAGTGGCAGTGCCTCGACTATCAGGAACAGCTGTTCTACAAGCAGAAGCAGGTGATGGACAACCTGGAGCGCATAGCCAAGGTGGAACTGCCCGCGTGCAGCCCCATACTGGGGTCGGAGAAGACGCGGCACTACAGGAACAAGGTGGAGTTCGGCTGCTGCAACAAGCGGTGGCTCACCAGCGAGGAGATTGCCTCTGGCGTGTGCTACGAGCATCCCGAGGCCATAGGGTTCCACACCGCAGGGTCGTTCGACAAGATCCTGCCCATCCAGGAGTGCCATCTCATGGACGACATCAACAACCGCCTGCGCAACGGCATCCGCGACTATGCCTATGCCCATGGTCTCTCCTTCTACGACCAGCGGGCCCATACAGGCCTGCTCCGGGGCATGATGGTGCGCATCAGCAACAGCGGAGAGGTGATGCTGCTCCTGCAGCTGTGTGTGCTCACTGAGGAGGAGCGCAGCCAGGGCATGGCCCTGCTGGAGTGGGTGAGGCAGTCGTTTGCCGAGGTCACCAGCCTGCTGTGGGTGGACAACCAGAAGTTCAACGACACCTTTGCCGACCTGCCCGTGCATGTGTATGCCGGCACGGACCACATCTATCTGCTGATGGAGGACCTGCGCTTCAAGGTGGGTCCCAAGAGTTTCTACCAAACCAACACCGACCAGGCGCTTAACCTCTACAAGGTGGCACGCGACTTTGCCGGCCTCACGGGCAGCGAGCTGGTTTACGACCTGTACACGGGCACGGGCACCATCGCCAATTTCGTGGCCCGCCAGGCCCGCCAGGTGGTGGGCATAGAGTATGTGCCGGAGGCCATCGAGGACGCCAAGGTGAACAGTGCCTGCAACCATATCGGCAACACCCTGTTCTATGCGGGCGACATGAAGGACATCCTCGACCGCTCCTTCATTGAGTGCCACGGGCGTCCCGACGTAATCATCACCGACCCTCCGCGTGCAGGCATGCACCATGATGTGATAGATGCCATCCTCTTTGCCGCCCCGCGCCGTATCGTGTATGTGAGCTGCAACCCTGCCACCCAGGCGCGCGACATCGCCCTGCTGGATGCCCGCTACAGGGTGGCGCGCATACAGCCGGTGGACATGTTCCCCCACACGCAGCATGTGGAGAACGTGGTGCTGCTGGAGCGGCGTGAGGACACCTTGCCCGAGGCAACCGATTGAAAAAGCCTACAATAATATATAAAAAAAAGAAAAAAGAAATGAATCACGGATTTGTGAGACTGGCCTCGGCGGTGCCATCGCTCCGCGTGGCCGACTGCAGCTACAACGCTGGGCAGATAGCCCTGATGATGGGGAAGGCCCGGGAAATGAAGGTGGCCGTGGTGTGTTTCCCGGAACTCTCCATCACGTCCTACACGTGTCAGGACCTGTTCAGGCAGAAACGTCTGCTCGACGAGGCCGAGGAGGCCCTGCGCCGATTGCTGGAGGCCACGCGCGAGAACCCTGTGGTGGGCATCGTGGGCATGCCCGTGCGCTATCTGAATGTGCTTCTCAACTGTGCCGTCGTCTTCCTGCGCGGACGCGTGCTGGGGGTGGTGGCAAAGACCTTCCTGCCCAACTACAACGAGTTCTACGAGATGCGGTGGTTCACCTCTGTGGCCCATGTGCCCGAGGGGCGGCTGTGGCTGGCGGGGCAGCAGGTGGAGCTCACCCGCAACCGCCTGTTCCGCACGCCCGACTTCACCTTTGGCGTGGAGCTGTGCGAGGACCTGTGGGCACCCGTGCCCCCCAGCAGCCACCTGTGTCTGAGGGGAGCCGAGGTGGTGTTCAACCTGAGCGCCGACAACGACCTCGTGGGCAAGACCGCCTATCTGCAGACGCTGGTGGAGCAGCAGAGTGCGCGTTGCATCTGCGGATATGTATACAGCGGCTGCGGCTTCGGCGAGAGCACCCAGGACCTGGTGTTCGGCGGCAAGAGCCTCGTGTATGAGAACGGGGCGCGCCTGCTCTTCCGCCATCAAAGGGACACCATGCCCCATCTGGAGGCCGTGGAAGTGGACATCGACCGCATCCGTGCGGAGCGCATGGCGAACACCACCTTCTCGGCCGCTTCGGAGCAGGTGAAGGACATGCAGGTGGGCATGGTGCAGGTGGACGACGTGGTGAGGATGGATATGGTCACAGACACGCTCACCCGCTGGGTGAATCCGCATCCCTTCGTGCCTTCCGGCCGCCATCTGGATCTCCGTTGCGAAGAGATCTTCGGCATTCAGACCCTGGGGTTGGCCAAGCGTGTGGAGCACACCCATGCCCGCCATCTGGTGCTGGGCATCAGCGGAGGTCTGGACAGCACGCTGGCCTTGCTCGTGTGTGCGCGCACCACCGACCTGCTCGGTCTGCCCCGCCACACCATCGTGGGTGTCACCATGCCCGGATTCGGCACCACGGGGCGCACCTACAACAATGCCATGGACCTGATGAAGACCCTGGGCGTGACCATCCGCGAGATTTCCGTGAAGGATGCCTGTGTGCAGCATTTCAAGGACATCGTCCACGATGCGGCCGTTCACGATGTGACGTATGAAAACAGCCAGGCGCGCGAGCGCACCCAGATACTCATGGATGTGGCCAACCAGATGAACGGCCTTGTGGTGGGGACGGGTGACCTGAGCGAGCTGGCCTTGGGATGGGCCACCTACAACGGTGACCACATGAGCATGTATGGGGTGAACGTGTCGGTGCCGAAGACCCTGGTGAAGCATCTCGTGGGATGGGTGGCCGACCGCGGGGAGAACGCCGAAGAGAGCCGCATCCTGCGCGACATCATCGACACGCCCATAAGCCCCGAACTGATACCGGCCGACGAGCAGGGCAACATCACACAGAAGACCGAGGACCTGGTGGGTCCCTACGAGCTGCACGATTTCTTCCTCTATCATTTCCTACGTCAGGGCAGCACGCCCGAGAAGATTCGTTATCTGGCCCTCCATGCCTTCCGCGGGGTGTATGATGATGCGTTCATCTCCAAGTGGCTCAACACGTTCATACGCCGTTTCTTCAACCAGCAGTTCAAGCGTTCCTGCTTGCCCGACGGCCCCAAGGTGGGAAGCTGTTCGCTCAGCCCCAGAGGCGACTGGCGCATGCCCACCGATGCCTCTTCCGAGGCTTGGAAGTTCCAATGATGCAGGATGTGTGGTCATTCCCCCACCTCCGCTGGTTGGATGTGCCAGGCGTGCCCCGGAGGGTAGGGTGTTCAAAATAGCCATCAAAAACCTACGCAATTTTTGCCAATGGTTTCAAGTCTTTTGACTACCAGATTCGGAGAAAGGTTGACATCTGTCCAATCTTTTATATGGCTATGCCTGCCTACCTCCAAGCGTTCTTTGAAATTGAATTTAACTCGTCTGGTTTTATCAGCAAAATGGAGACGCAGCGGTATCATGAGTATGATAGGCGAAACACCTGCAAGCTTGTCATCAGACTTCCTTGCTTTTGTAACTCCAAACGTTGACTCTATGGTATCCGAGCTTGCGTTATGCGACTCTTCCTTATCCATGAAAGAAATCTCGCGATTGAGATAGTCCTTAATTCCGCAGCAAAAAAACTTGCAATCGAGTAGGAGGTAAACGTTAATCATAGGCGTTTATCTCCTACTTTCACATT
>JAEDIG010000137.1 GCA_016292545.1 Bacteroidaceae bacterium | reverse complement strand
AATATATATAAAGGTTGAACCCTTAGTTGCAGGATGCGAAAACAAGACCGAGTTACGCGTTAACAAGTTAACACTTCCTCTCCAAGGCCTCCCTGCTCCCTGGGGGGCTGGCATGTGTTTTCTCGGGAGGAAAAATTTGTTTCCTCGCGTGGAAACAAATGGAGAGTGCTTTGGAAACCAGATGGATGGGTGGGGCAGGTGTTAACTTGTTAACGCGTAACTCGTTTGTTTTTTCCTCCGATGGTTTCCCTCTCTTTCCCCGGTTGGCTTGCGGACGGGTGCCGCACAAACGGCCTTTCCGCTATCGGATGTTCCTGAAAAAACGTCTCAGTTCCCCCGGCTCCATGCCCCTTCGGCGGGCATAGTCGGCAAACTGGTCCTCCCCGATGTGCCCCACGCTGAAATGGCGGGCCTGCGGATGGGCGATCATGAGCCCGCTGGTGGATGCATGCGGCCTCATGGCTCCGTTTTCCGTGAGGGTGACGCCTGCCTGGGCAAAGTCCACAATCCCGTCCAGCACGAAGTTCAGGCTCTGGTCGGGCAGGGAAGGATAGCCCACGGCCGGACGTATGCCCTGGAACTGGCCGGCAAACAGCTGCCTTCGGGGAATGCACTCGTCGGGCGCATAGCCCCACCATTGGCGGCGCGTTTGTTCATGCGCCTTTTCGATGCATGCTTCGGCCAGCCTGTCGGCCAGCGTCTGGGCCAGCAGGTGGCGGTAGCCGTCGTTGCTGCAGCGTTGCTCCACAGCCTTGTCGGTGCTGCTCACGAAGATGCCTATGCGGTCGGGGATTCCATGCGATGCAGGCCGTACAAAATCGCTCAGGCAGTAGCAGTAGCCCTCGGCCGTGGGCTGTTGCTGGCGGAGCAGGGGGATGCGCCTTCCGTCGGCCAGCACGATGTCGTCCCCCTCACTCGTGGCCTCCGAGAGGACGATGCGTGCCGTGGCACCGCATCCGTCGGCATCCAGCTGGCGGAGCATCTGGCGTGCGTCCTCAAAAAGGCGGATGGCCTCGCGTGCCTTGTCCTGCTGCCGGGGCGGCCACGAGGCCACCCATGCCTGCCTGCATCCCATGCAGTCGTGCAGTTCGTCCAGCTCGCCGCACTTGGGGGGGAAGCCCCAGGCGTGGAAGAAATAGAGCCAGTCGATGTAGCCGGCCAGTTCGTGCACCGCATAGCGCGCCGTGTGGACGTGAAGGGTGCCGCCTGTCGTCTGGGTTTCGTGTGTCATCCGCTGTCGTATGTGTCTTTTCTATCGGTCAAACACCAACGCCTCGCCCATGACGCTCCTGTCCACCTGCCTGCCGTCCCACACCTGCCGCCCGTTCACCCAGGTGCGCTCCACCTGCCAGTGCAGGGTGTCGCCTTCGCGGGGCGACCATCCGCACAGGCTATGCAGCCGGCTCCCTTCCACCTTGTACCCCTTGCAGGGCCTCACGAGCACCATGTCGGCCTGATAGCCTTCCCGCAGGAATCCGCGCCGGTCTATCTGGAACAGGCGTGCCGGATTGTGGCACATGGCCTCCACCACCCGTTCTATGCTGAACAGGCCTTCGCCGGCCATCTCCAGCATCGACGGCAGGCTCAGCTCCACCATGGGCATGCCGCTCATGGCCGTGCGGCAGCCGCCCTCCTTCTCCGAGAGCAGATGGGGGGCATGGTCGGTGGCCACAATGGGGATTGTGCCGTCGGCAACGGCTCTGCGCAGGGCATCGCGGTCGGCGGCCGATTTGATGGATGGATTGCATTTGATGCGTGTGCCCAGCCGCTGGTAGTCTGCATCGGTATACAGCAGGTGGGCCACACAGGCCTCGGCCGAAATCAGCGGATTGTGGAGCCGTCTCACCATCTCTGTCTCGGCGGCTGTGGTCAGATGGGCGATATGCAGGCGGGCACCTGCTTCCAGCGCCATTTCCACGGCCAGCCGGCTGCTCATGAGGCAGCATCCGGCATCCCTTATTTCTGCATGGTGGGTCACGTCCGGGTCGTCGGTCCCGCAGCGTTGCGCCACTTCCTTCATGCGCGACGTGATGCGTGCCGTGTCCTCGCAATGGGCCATCACCAGCATCGGGCTCTCGCGGAAGATGCGCTCCAGCTGTCCGCGCTTGTCCACCAGCATGTTGCCCGTGCTGCTTCCCATGAACAGCTTGATGCCGGGTATGCGCCTGGGGTCGGCATTCCTTATTTCGTTGATATTGTCGTTGGTGGCTCCCAGATAGAAGGCATGGTTCACGTGGCAATGGCAGGAAGCGTATGCCAGCTTCTCCTCCACGCGCTCCAGCGTCACCGTCTGCGGCACCACATTGGGCATGTCCATGACCGTGGTCACGACTCCGGCTGCAGCCGCGGCCGATTCCGTGTCCATGGTGGCCTTGCGGGTGAGCCCGGGGTCGCGCATGTGCACATGGTCGTCTATCACGCCCGGCAGCAGCAGCATGCCGCGGCCGTCCACCACCTGGGCTCCCTCGGCCGGCAGGGGCATGTCCGTACCTTCATGGATGTGGGAGATGCGTGTGCCCTCCACCACCAGCGTGCCCATGAATCTCCGTCCTTCGTTGCAGAGCTCGGCTCCATATATGACCAGTCTGTTGTTCATCGTTTTCTGGGTTTGATGTGGGTCAGCCGCAGGCGCATGACACCAAACAGCGCCTCGCTGAATATGCCTCCGCTCATCTTGCTTGTGCCCAGCTCGCGGTTGATGAAGATTACGGGCACCTCCTTCACGCTGAACCCCAGGCAAAGGGCAGAGTATTTCATCTCTATCTGGAAGGCATAGCCCTTGAAGCGTATGGCATCCAGGTCGATGGTTTCCAGTACCTTGCGACGGTAGCACACAAAACCGGCCGTGGTGTCGCAGATGTGGATGCCCAGAATGGCACGCACATACTTGCTGGCAAAATACGACATCAGCACGCGTCCCATGGGCCAGTTCACCACATTCACGCCCGTAATGTATCTGCTGCCCACGGCCACATCGTGCCCCTCATCGTGGCAGGCTGCATACAGCCGTGGCAGGTCGGCAGGGTTGTGGCTGAAGTCTGCATCCATCTCGAAGATGTAGTCATACTGGTGCTCCAGCGCCCACTTGAACCCCCTGATGTAGGCAGTTCCCAGCCCCAGTTTCCCTTGCCGCTCCACCAGGAACAGGCGTCCCTTGCATCCGGCCTCCATCATCCGCTTCACGATGGCGGCCGTGCCGTCGGGGCTACCGTCGTCTATGACAAGCACGTCGAAGGGCTTCTCCAGGCTGGTGACGGCCCTGACGATGGCCTCGATGTTTTCTTTCTCGTTATAGGTGGGTATGATTACAATACTGTCGTTCTTCATATCATTTTCCTTGTTTTTGATGGCAAAGTTATGCCAATCTTCCCTTTCTGCCAAATAAAAAAGGTGGTTTTTGCGGGATTGTTAGGTTTTTGTCGTATCTTTGCAGAGGAAATATATCAAACGATTCTACATACAAGCTATGCAGCAACAGAAAATTATCATTTTGGACTTTGGTTCGCAGACCACCCAGCTGATTGGCCGCAGGGTGCGCGAGCTCGACACGTTCTGTGAGATTGTGCCCTACAACAAGTTCCCCAAGGACGATCCCACGGTGATTGGCGTCATCCTCAGCGGGTCGCCCTATTCGGTCCACGACCCCGAGGCTTTCAAGGTAGACCTCGGCCAGTTTGTGGGACGCATACCCGTGCTGGGCATTTGCTATGGCGCGCAGTTCATCTCCCACACGTTCGGAGGCAGGGTGGAGAAGGCCGATTCGCGCGAATACGGGCGTGCCAATCTGGTGTCGGTCGACACCTCGAATGCACTTTTCAGTGGATTTGAACCCAATTCGCAGGTGTGGATGAGCCATGGCGACACCATCACGGCCATTCCCGAAGGCTTCACGGCTATTGCTTCTACGGCCAATGTCACCTATGCCGCCTATGCCTCTGCCACCCAGCCCGTTTGGGCCGTCCAGTTCCATCCCGAAGTGTTCCACACGCTACAGGGCACCCGGCTGCTCCGCAATTTCGTGGTGGACATCTGCCACTCGCGTCAGGACTGGAGCGCCGATTCCTTCGTGGAGAGCACCGTGGCCGAGCTGAAGGCACAGCTGGGCCACGACAAGGTCATCCTGGGCCTTTCCGGCGGTGTGGACAGCAGCGTGGCAGCCGTGCTTCTCAACAGGGCCATCGGCAGCAACCTCACCTGTATCTTTGTGGACCATGGCATGCTTCGCAAGAATGAGTTCCGCGATGTGATGCACGACTATGAGTGCCTGGGCCTCAACGAAATCGGTGTGGACGCATCGGAGCGATTCTTTGCCGACCTGGCTGGCGTGTCCGACCCCGAGCAGAAGCGCAAGATCATCGGCCGCGACTTTGTGGAGGTGTTCAATGCCGAGGCTCAGAAGCAGACCGGCGCCAAGTGGCTGGCCCAGGGAACCATCTACCCCGACCGCATCGAAAGCCTCAACATCACGGGCAAGGTAATCAAGAGCCACCACAATGTGGGCGGGCTTCCCGAGGAGATGCACCTGCAGCTGTGCGAGCCCCTGAAATGGCTCTTCAAGGACGAGGTGCGCAGGGTGGGCCGTTCGTTGGGGATGCCCGAGCATCTCATCACCCGTCATCCCTTCCCCGGCCCCGGGCTGGCTGTGAGAATACTGGGCGACATCACACCCGAGAAGGTGCGCATCCTCCAGGATGCCGACGACATCTACATCCGTGGCCTGCGGGAGTATAAGGTGAAGCTTTCCGGCGAGGAGGCACGCCGTGTGCTGGCAGCCGGTGTGCCGGCCGACATGCACGACGGAGAGATAGAGGTAAGCCTCTACGACCAGATATGGCAGGCCGGCACCATCCTGCTTTCCACCGTCCGTTCGGTGGGTGTGATGGGCGACGAGCGCACCTATGAACATCCCGTGGCCCTGCGGGCCGTCACCAGCACGGATGCCATGACCGCCGACTGGGCACACCTGCCCTACGACTTCATGGCCAAGGTCTCCAACGAGATCATCAACAAGGTGAAGGGCGTGAACCGCGTTTGCTACGACATTTCGTCGAAACCGCCAGCAACCATCGAGTGGGAGTGAACGGCCGCATATACATAGCAATCGATCTGAAATCGTTCTATGCGAGTGTGGAATGTGTGGAGAGAGGACTCGATCCTCTTTCCACAAATCTTGTTGTGGCCGACGAGAGCCGGACGGAGAAGACAATCTGTCTGGCCGTCTCTCCCTCGCTCAAGGCATACGGCATCGGCGGACGTGCCCGTCTGTTCGAGGTGGTGCAGCGGATGAGGGAGGTGAACGCAAGGCGAAGGCAGGACATGGGCTATCGCCCGTTTGCGGGAAAATCGTTCAGCGATGTCGACGTCAAAGCGCATCCCGATTGGGAAATCGACTATATCAGGGCCGTTCCCCGGATGGCCTTCTATATGGATTATAGTGCGCGCATCTATCAGATTTACCTGAAGTACATTGCCCCCGAGGACATTCATGTGTACAGCATCGATGAAGTGTTTATGGACGTTACGTCCTATCTTGCCTCCTATCGGCAGACGGCCCACGAACTGGCCATGACCATCATCCGCGATGTGCTGAAGCACACCGGCATCACAGCCACGGCGGGAATAGGCACAAACCTGTATCTGGCCAAGGTTGCCATGGACATTGTGGCAAAGCATATTCCGGCCGACAAGGATGGAGTGCGCATAGCGGAACTCGATGAGATGGGCTACCGCAGGCGGTTGTGGGACCATCGGCCGCTGACCGATTTCTGGCGGGTGGGGCGTGGCATCCAGGCCCGGCTTGCTCCCTACGGAATAGACACGATGGGCAAGGTCGCCCGCTGCTCTGTGGAGAACGAGGAACTGCTGTACAAGCTCTTTGGCGTGAATGCCGAGCTGCTCATCGACCATGCCTGGGGCTGGGAACCCTGCACCATCGACATGATAAAGGCATACCGGCCGGCCAGCAAATCGCTGGGAAGCGGTCAGGTGCTCACGTGTCCGTATACAACGGAAAAGGCGCTTGTGGTGGTGATGGAGATGGCCGACGCATTGGCACTCGACCTCCTGGACAAGCAGCTCGTGACCGACCAGATTGTCCTGATGATAGGGTATGATGCGGACAATCTCTCGACAAATGCCGGCGAAGCGGCCTACGACGGGGAGGTGCATACAGACCATTATGGGCGCAGGGTGCCCAAGCCTGCGCACGGGAACATCAGTTTGGGCCGCTATACATCCTCGTCCAAAAGGATTACAGAAGCCGCCGTAGAACTGTTTCATCGCATTGTCATTCCCGGCTTGCATGTGAGGAGAGTGAACATCACGGCCAGTCATGTGGTGAGCGAACGGGAGGGGAGGAAGTGTGTGCCCGTGCAGCTCGACCTTTTCACGGACTATGAGGAACTGCACAGGAGGGAGCAGCTGGAACGTGAGTCTTACGGCAAGGAGCGCAGGGTGCAGGAGGCTATTCTGGAACT
>JAEDIG010000136.1 GCA_016292545.1 Bacteroidaceae bacterium | reverse complement strand
GAGTTCGTCCATGAGTCCCTTCTTGTTGTGCAGACGGCCGGCCGTATCAATCAGCACCACGTCTGCCCCTCCGGCAATGGCACTGTCGAGCGTATCGTACGCCACGCTTGCAGGGTCGCTGCCCATCTGCTGCTTCACCACATTCACGCCCACTCTTTCACCCCAGATGACCAACTGCTCCACGGCAGCTGCCCTGAAGGTGTCGGCGGCACCCAGATACACCTTCAGCCCGGCCTTCTTGAACTGATAGGCCAGTTTGCCGATGGTGGTGGTCTTGCCCACACCGTTCACACCCACCACCATGATTACATACGGCTTGTGTTCCGACGTTATCTGGAAGCCTTCTGTCTCACCGGAATTGTTCTCACTGAGCAACTGGGAGATTTCATCGCGCAAAAGGTTGTTCAGCTCCGATGTGGTCACATACTTGTCACGTGCCACACGCTCCTCCACCCTCTTGATGATGTTGAGCGTAGTGTCCACGCCCACATCACTGGTTACGAGCACCTCCTCGAGATTGTCGAGCACATCATCATCGATTTTCGACTTTCCCGCGATTGCACGCGACAGTTTGTCGAAAAAGCTCACCTTGGTCTTTTCCAAGCCCTGGTCCAGTGTTTTCTTTTTTTCTTTTGAGAAGAAACTAAATAATCCCATATTCCAAGCAAGTTACATTTATGCCATTTTGGTGCAAAGGTATGAAAAAAAATGCGGATAAACGCATAATAGCAGGAAAAAACTTCAGATTTTAGAAAGGAAGCGTGCCCTGTCCACCACATAGCGGACGTGTGTGCCCTTGCCAATCATATTGCCCTGCTCGTCCTCGGCCTGTATGTCGAACGTCAGCTTTCTGTCCTCAACGGCCGTAAGGACAGCAGTGGCCGATACCTTCCTGCCCACTGCCGTAGGACGCAGATGGGAAGAAGAGATATGCGCCCCCACTGTGGTGGAGCCCTCGGGCAGTGCATCCGCCACAGCCTTCATGGCCGCATGCTCCATCAGGGCCATCATGGCTGGCGTGGCCAATACGGCCATGTCACCACTGCCCATGCTGGCAGCCGTGAGCCCGTCCGTCACGGTTGCCGAAGCAGTATATGTAAGTCCTGTTTCCATAACCACCTAGTATAATTTTTTGTAACGGAATTTCGACAACGGATCGCCTGCCCGGCGTTCATCGTCATATCCTTCTGCATCGGGCACAATCTCCACGATTTCGCCTTCCCTGCACACCACCAGGCTCTGGTTGTCCTCGCGCGCACGAATGGCCAGCCGGCGCTGTGCCAGATAGATGCCTTCGTCGATACGGCGCTGCATCTCCTTGAATTCGTTCAACTTCATGGCTTCACCTCCTCTTCTTCTGTCTCACTGCCATACTCTGCCTGCATCTTCTTGAACATTTCCTCCTCAAGCACCTGGATGCGGCTTCCGCGTCCGCCACACGCCAGTTTGGTGGCAGGGCAGTTGCTGTTGTCATAGAGCGCCCAGTAGTCACAGATGGGCATATAAAGGCGGAACAGGTTCTGCAGTCCGGCCTCGTACCTGCGGTAGATGACGTCTTCAGGAATATTGTGCCCTCCCATGCTCACACGCTTGGCCACACGGCGCACGGCTTGTTCCGGTGTATTGAGGCTGAAGAACAGCAGCGTGACGAAATAGCCTCTCTTGCGTGCCTGATGAATCAACTTCACATAGCTCCGGGTAGCCAGCGTTGTCTCAAAGGCAAAGGATTCGCCTTCCTTCAGCAGGTAGATGATACGGTCTATCATCAGACGGCCGGCCTGAATGGCCACTCCCTCGGGGTTGAAGGGAGAAAGGCCGGCAGCTATCTCATCGGCATTCACAAACTCACGACAGTTCAGCATTTCGGGAAGCATGGTGAAGCTGGCAGTGGTCTTGCCCGCTCCATTGCATCCCGCAATGATGTATAGGTTCATCGCATTCTGTTTCATGTATGGTGTCTGTTATGGTAATACATATTAATATTAATCCAGGAGGTCTGGACGGAGGCGCTTGGTGCGCTCATAGCTCTGGGCCAGTTCCCATTCCTTTATTTTTGCATCATGGCCGGAGAGCAGTACGTCGGGCACTTTCCAGCCTTTATACTCAGCCGGACGGGTATACACCGGAGCCGCCAGCAGATTGTCCTGAAAGCTGTCCGAAAGAGCGCTCTGTTCATCACCGATGGCACCGGGAATGATGCGCACGATGGCATCTGTCATCACGGCTGCGGCCAGTTCTCCACCGGTAAGCACATAATCTCCGATGCTCACCTCCCTGGTAATCAGATGTTCGCGGATGCGATAGTCGATGCCTTTATAGTGCCCGCACAGGATAATCAGGTTCTTGGCCAGGCTCAGTTCATTGGCCATAGGCTGGCAGAACTGCTCCCCGTCGGGCGATGTGAAGATGATTTCGTCATAGTCGCGTTCCGCCTTCAGGGCACTGATGCAGCGGTCGATGGGTTCACACTGCATCACCATGCCGGCAAAACCGCCAAAGGGATAGTCGTCCACACGCCTCCACTTGTTGGTGGAATAGTCGCGCAGGTTGTGGACATGGATTTCCACCAGTCCTTTCTTTTGGGCGCGCCCAACGATGGACTCCTGCGTAAAATTCTCCAGCAGTTCGGGCAATACGGTTATAATGTCTATTCTCATTATGAATCGTGTTTGTTATTTCTTCACCACTTTTCGGGCCGCATGCTTGCTGCGCACCACATACACGCCTGCCGGCTGGTGCTCCAGATCGGACAGGTTGCCTCGCTTGATGCCGTCCAGCGTATACAGGTCTGCACCCTCGTCCATCTCCTGCAGGCTGTCTGCCATCGTATTGTCCACACCCAGCAACGTGCCGCCAAAAATATCGTCCCAGTCCGTCACACCCAGCACACTCATATAAGGAGCAAACACATCGTCCTCCTGTTCTGTGCCGGCAGCCTGCCACACATACCACACGGGCTTGCATCCATTGGGATGGTTTTCGTCATCGGGATAATAGCGCAAGCCTATGCACAGGCCAAACTCAGCACGATTGTCGCGCCAGTTGTGCCACTGCATGCCGTCGATGCCTTCCAGCCGCTCCACCTTCTTCCATGCCCAGCATGCGCCGGCAGCCTGCAGTTTGAGCTGTGTGGCGGAATAGTCGGGCGAATTGGTACCGTTCTCGCTCAAGTGGAGCGGACGCTTCACGGTGCCCATGTAGCGGTTCTCCGCATCGAGCACCCAAGCGTTCACTACCTCCAGGTTCTTGAAGGTGCAGTAGGGGCTGTCCATCGTGTAGGTGCTGCGTGTGTCGTTGGTCCAGAACGAGGGTTTGGTCAGGTCCTGGGGATAGGGATGATAGGCCAGTCCCCAGTAGAAATCGCCTTCTGTCCGACTGTATCTGTTGATTTGTTCCAGCATACGCTGGGTGTTGTAGCCCACACCGTCCTCATTGCTGTCCTGTGTCCAGCTATGCGTGAATGAAGCCAGCACACTGGTATTGGGATCATACTGGCGGGCGATGTTGTACACCAGTCGCATCGACTTCACGTATGCATCCATGTAGCGTGGCATAGGCTGTACGCCCATGTTCGTCCAGGTCTGTCCATAGTCCACCTCGTTATGAAGAATCCAGTTGTTGATGCGTCCGTAGGTGGCACCGCTGTATCGCTTGGCCAGAAAGTCGATGATGGCCGCATAGAGGACTGCGCCTTTGGCGGTGGTCATGTTGGGCATGCTGTAGTAGCCGCCGTTGTATTCGGGATGCACCGTTTCCTTGGCGTTGACAGGCGTGGGCACAATAAGCAGAATGGCTGATGTAACGATGCCACGCTTGTAGCATTCCTTGAATACACGGTCATAAGATTCAATCTGCCCACGGTCAAAGTAGAAAGTATTGGTGACATACTTGTAGGAGATGCTGTTGCTGCCAAAGGTGCTCGATGATGTGCTTATGATATTGTTGGCCACCACATTCACCGTCACACTGCCAATCTGCAGGTCATCCAAATCCGACAGATTTTCATTGATATAGAAGCCGCCCAGCCCCTTCTTGTTCTTGAGCGGCATGGCCGCAGGCGAAGCCAGGGCGGGCACCAAGTCGGCATAACGGGCATGCGACACCAGTTCGTGGCTGCCGTCCTCCTGCGTCTTCACCAAAGCCCAACGGCTTACGATGCGGTCATAGTAGGTGGCATCCACACGCTTCACCCTCGACAGCAGCACTGTCGTATCGCCGGGCACCAGCGGCGTGAGCATGGCCTCATCATCTATGTCGTCCACATTGTGGAACAAGGGAATCTCGGCCAGCGAATAGTTGTTGCCGTCGTCGGGCACCGAGCAGGACACGGCCACAGAAGCCCTCTTCACCTCCACTTGTCCCATCTGCAACGGATATTCCGTATTCAGGTAAGAGGTAACCTGCCTGCTTTCTATCGTCTTCTCGTCCAGTTCCTCCTCGCCCTCGGCATGGATGCAGAGGTTGCGGATGGTGATGGTGTAGCCGCTGGCCCTTCCGAAGTCCAGCCGCATGGTCTGCCCGGCAGAGCCCCAGCCAAACGACTTCCGGTCGTTCTTGAGATTGAATTCCTTCTTTTTCCATTCCTTTGAAAGGAGCAGGTTGCCAAGCACCCTGGACCTCGCCTCGGAATAGGAATTGCCATAATACACCTGAAAGTCGCCCAGCGTGCGCGAACATTTATATTCGAAACACAGAATCACCTCCTCATCGGACAGTGTCTTCGACAGGGCGTTCACGAAAATGTAGGGGTCGTTTCCCGTAGTCTTGAACGTATAGGAATCCTCGTCTTCGTTATAGGTGCATTGCAGCTGGTTCGTGCGCGATGTGTTCAGCACCAGCTTCTGCAAGGCCTGTGCCGATGTGGCAAAGGACAGAAAAACGAGCAGCCCAAGCAAGGCTCTGGCTCCCGATGCCCCAAACAGGACCGAATGGCAGATATTCTTCATCATCGTAGGCTTCATAATGTTGATGTGTTAAACCAATGAACATGCAAAGATACATTTTTTTTTGCATATAAAGGCGGTTTCCGTTCTTTTTTCGATTTTTTTTATTAAATTTGCACCCGATATGACATAAACATTAGAAATCACGACGATGAAACACAAGTTTTTTATCCTTTTGGCTGCCCTCGCCATCGGCAGCGGCCAGGCTGTATGCAAACGTGCATCAAAGAAACCCCAAATCCCCATTCTGGCATGGTATAGCATCCCCCCAGGCGAATTTGCAACCCTAGAGCGGTACAAGGAGCTGGCCGAATGCGGCTTCACCTATTCCTTCTCCCACACCTACGACCTCGACGATGCACTGCTCACCCTCGACCTTTGCCACAAGGCAGGCATGAAGTCCGTGTTCACATGCACCGACCTGGCCAAGGAACCCGAGGCGATTGCACGGAAAATACGCAAGCACCCGGGACTGGGAGCCTACTTCCTGCGCGACGAACCCGGCAATGATGCCATGCCCGCACTGGGAGAATGGGCACGGAAGATTGAAAAGGCAGACCCCGACCACCCTTGCTATCTCAACCTCCTGCCTGTGCATGCCATGGGCCACGAGGCATACATTGAGCATCTGGACAAGTTCTGCCAGCTGGTGGACCTGCCCCAATTGTCGTTCGACCATTATCCCATCAACCAAGCAGGAGGCGACTCGGTCTATCTGAATCCTTTCTGGTATGACAACCTCGAACTCATCCTGAAGGCATCCCGCAAATCGGGCAAGCCCTTCTGGGCATTTGCCCTGAGCACGGCCCACACGCCCTACCCCATCCCCACCATGGGCCACCTGCGCCTCCAGATGTACAGCAATCTGGCCTATGGTGCCCAGCTGCTCCAGTATTTCACCTACTGGAACCCCGGCACAGAGACATGGAACTTCCATCAGGCACCCATCGACCAAGAGGGATTGCGGAGCCGTGTATACGAAGAGGTGCGGAGCCTGAACCAGGAGATTCAGCGCAGGGCACATGTATTTGTGGGCTGCCAGGTGGAGGACGTGCGCCACACAGGCAGCATGATACCTCCCGGCACATTGCCCATGGACCAACTGCCACCCCATTTCCTGCGTCTCGACAGTCGCGGACAAGGGGCACTCGTATCCCAGATCAGCAACGAAGGCCGCCACTATGTCGTTATCGTGAACACCAGCCCCACAAAAGCCATCTGCATGGACATCAAGACCGACAGCCAGGTAATGCGCCTGCGTCCCGACGACACACAAGTGCGTGCCGACAAATACGAAGAGGAATACTATCTGGAACCC
This sequence comes from Bacteroidaceae bacterium, assembly GCA_016292545.1. GTDB lineage: Bacteria > Bacteroidota > Bacteroidia > Bacteroidales > Bacteroidaceae > Physcousia. Next base: position 261 of record JAEDIG010000136.1, on the reverse strand, counting down.
GGCGGCATAGAGATATTCTTCTATTAACAGCCATCCAATCTTTATCACCGCCTGTCACCCTATGGCAGCCGACAGTCATCACTTTGACAGTCGGCTGCCATAGGGTGACAGGCGGTGAGGACACGTTATGCTTCATCCCGCCAAGAAAGGGTCGCATAATTCAACTTTCGCAAGTTCAATTTCGTTGTGAATGATCGTATTAGAACACCCCGAAGGGTAGGGTGTTCAAAATAGGCTTCAAAAACCTACGCATTTTTTGCC
>JAEDIG010000135.1 GCA_016292545.1 Bacteroidaceae bacterium | reverse complement strand
GGCACATTGTAGCTCTTGAGCAGGAGGATGCTTTCCTCGGGGTCCTCGTGGGGCAGCATGAAGGCCTTGTGAGCCTGGCCCTTGTTGTCGAAGTAGGCGATATAGGGACGGGTGTAGTTTCCGTCGTCGCGCCGGCTACTGAACACGATCCAGCGCCCGTTGCTGCTCCATGTGTGGTAGCTGTCCACATCGCGGCTGTTGGCTGCCGACAGGGCATAGCAGGTGTCGGTCTGCAAATCCTTCACCCACAGGTCGCTGCTCTTGTGCCAGATGTGGAACTGTCCATAGTCGGCCAGGGTATACAGCACATAGCGCCCATCCGGACTCACACGGGGCACACTCACGCTCTTGCCCATGGAGGCTGCGTCCAGCACCTGTTCGGGCTCGCCAAAGGCCAGGGTCTTGGGGTCAAAGCTGACACGCATCAGATTGTAGCGCACCATATTGTAGCGGAGGGCTATCTCGCGGGCCACCAGACTGTCGGGCACAGTATTCAGGTCGATCAGCCCCTGCGTATGGAACTGGCAGTAATAGAGCATTTTTCCATCAGGTGCCCAGCAGGGGAATGTCTCCATATCATCCCGCGAGCGCAGGATATGGCGCACCTCGTTCTTGTCCACGTCATAGAGCAGCAGGTCGCTGGCCTCATCCATCACCTCAATCTTCTCTCGGTGGTAGAGGTGGAAGGTCTGTCCCGTTCGGTTGGTACTGAAGGCCACCATGTTAAGCGTAGGATGCCATGAGGGGTACACACCTGCCGTAATGATGGTGCTGTCCTTTATCTGCACCTTGTGGGCCTCCGCCCCGTCCACCATGATGGTGCCACCATGATTGGCACGCACATGGAAGAGCATGTGCTGTGTGCTGTAGTTCTGATAATTGTGGCAGTTGATGCAATGGTTGTTCTTCTCGTCATACGAGCGGTTGTTCTCATAGATGGTGTGCACATCCCACCCCGAGAGGTCACGCTGGTAGAGCCCAAGCTGGCGATACAGTTCGTAGCCCGGTTCTATGAGTCGGTAGCTCAGGTAGCGGTCAATGTCCTCAGGGGCCACATGCAACTGGTGATCCTGGTATTTCACCCATCCACCTTCATGGCGGGCATACACGCTCACCTGAATGTCCTTTCCCTTGTTGGCCTGCAGGAGGGTGCGCCATTGCAGGGTGTCTATCCGCACCTTGCAGTCTTCGCCTCCTGCCACCACGGGTTCTCCCTCACCCTTGAGGCACACCACGCAGGCCGTGGCCGCCGAGTCGTTGAGCATAAAGTTGAGCGGAGCGATATTGGGGGGCACCACCACATCCTCATAATCGGGGAATATGGCGGCCTTCTGTTGCAGGGTGTCGAAGGTGGCAGGCACCTCCACAGCATCCTTGCAGGCGGCCATCAGGCACAATGCCGCCAGACACAGGCCCAGCACGGGCTTTTTCTTGTATAGGGTTTTCATGTCCATCATGTCTTTTGCTTGGTCTTAGTTCACACCCGAATTGGAGGTGCTGATGGTTGTCTTCTTCTTGGTGGCCTTGAGGTTGCCGAAGAAGTAATAATAGGGGTAATAGCCCTTGTATTTCTCAAACAGTTTCTTGGCGTTTCCGGGGCGGTCCTTCAGATAGGGCTGCACTTCCGACATGAAGCCGCCCAGACGGGTGGCACGGAAGTCAAGACCCGAGAACATTTTTTCCAGCTGGGGCTGCTTGGCTGCCACCAGCAGGATGCCATCGGCAAAATTCTCGGGCGGTGTGGTGCCGCGGAGCGGTTCCAGACGGGCGGTAAAGTCGGGCATCAGCTTGGTGTAGAGACACACAGCCAGACTGTTCTTCAGCGCATTCATGCTGCGGCCCTCATATAGTTTCAGGTTATACCCCATGAACACAGGCTGCTGATAGAGGTTCTCAAAGGAGTCGTGGATGGGCTCCAGCATCCGCACCAGTGCCATCTCGGGATCTGCATTCACCCGCTCGTTGTGTTCCACCATGGGTGCATACTTCTCGCAGAAGCCGCCCTCGAAGGGCACATCGCCCAGGATGCGCAGGTATTTGCGGGCCAGCTGCCACTCGTTGCGCAACAGGGCACATTTGGTCATCAGCTCCAGCGTAGACACGGTGGGTCCGTTCATCATCATTTTCTCATAGCAGTGGTGATAGCAGGTCTCTACCAATCCTGCATAGTAGTCGCCTTCGGCCTGGTAGAGGTTCAGCGCATTGTTGTGGTGGCCGTCCCATCCATGCACATAGATGCTGTCGTAGTCCAGACGTATGTCGTAGACGCGCTCGCCCACCTGGTCGGTCTGCACCAAGGCCATGGCATAGTAGGCAGCCATGGGGCGGTTGCTCTGCATGGCATTGGCGCGGGCGGTTTCCTGTATGGTCTGCCAGTCCTGGTCCTTCTGCGCCACCATCATCTTGGTGATTACGCGCACGCAAGGACGCTTCCACTGTGTGAACCCCACCACGGCCATCATGCCTGCCACACACACGGCCAGCTGCAACAGGTTCTGCCGCGGTGTCTCGTCCTTGGGAATGCGCACAAAGGCGGGCGAGGGTTTGCGGCTGAAGCAGCGTATGAGCACGCCACCCACTGCCAGCACAGCCAGCGCCATTACGGGGATCCCCAGCAACCGGCCCGTCTCGGTTTCAAAGAACAGGTCGATGCCCTGATAGGACACAAAGCCCAGATAGGCCAGCACAGGCAGATACTGCACCCACCGCCAGCGGGGCGACAGACGCAGCCAGTAGCCCAAGAGCCAGCAGCAGCCACAAAGCATGGCCGCCAGCAGCAGGCCGCCCAGCAGGGGATATCGGAACAGCTGCAACAGCATGCGGCCCACATACCACAGGGAGCCGTACGACTGGTCGAGCAGGAACTTCATCTGTGCAAGGTCGCACACCCAGAAGCTCTCGTCGCGTGTGATGCGCAGCACATCGCCATAATAGAGTCCCGCCCATGCCCATATCATCAAGAAGAACAGGGGAATGACGGGCAGCAGAATCCTCCGTTTCGGCTTGGCGGGGGCGCTGGATGCCGTCGGGGCAACCGGCCTTGCAGCCCTGCGGGGATTATTGTTTCTTTTATTGTTCATTGCCATGGTTTGGTGTATTCTTTTTGTTATTATGCGCAAAAATACAACAACTTGGCGAAACGGCCAAACGAAAGCGGGAAAATCTTTCGGAATATTTTGCGCAAAAGGCCTTCGGACACAAATATCCCCACCATTCCTGCCCCTGCAAGAGGGAATGGGAATGGCGGGGAATGCTTTATCCTGCCGGATGGCAGAAGGCGGTCATCAGCGCTTCATCACCTTCTTTCCGTCCATGATATAGAGGCCCTTGCGTACGGCTGCGGCGGACACACGGCGGCCCTGCAGGTCATACACTGCGCCATCGGACACCGCAGGAGCAGTCTCCACACGGCCGATGCCTGTAGCGTTGGCCATATTGTAAAGGAAGGGGGATGCCTTCTCCACCATCACTACCGACTGTCCGTCGGGAGCCAGGATGTTCACGTTCTCCTGCACGCCATAGGCCGACTTCACCACAGTGGCATTGCTCAGGGCTATCTGTGCGTTGCCGTCTACCACTACGGGCTGTCCGGCCCACACCTGCTCTGCCTCCTGAATGCTGAGCACACCGTCGATATAGGTGGCTGTGCGCAGGCCGGGCACCTCGGCTGCAGTCACGGCAAAGGGAAGATTCAGGGCAGCCATGCCTTCGTTCTCCTTGGTGAACACCACGCTGGCAGCCTTGATGTCCATGGGGGTCTTCCATGCGTTGTTGCCGTCAATCTGGATGCAGGCGGCCTGTCCGTTCTCGTCCACCACGTTGGCCACTGCCTTCACTTGTTCGGGAGTCTCTATCTCCTGTCCGGGCTCCACCACCAGCAGGGCGTTGGCGGGCACAGCCTGCAGGGTGCTGTCTACATACACGGTGCGGCTCTCCTCCTGGTTGGGGTAGTACATCTCGGCCTGCACTCTGTACTTGCTGCGTGGCACGATGATGTCGTTGCCGTTGCCCTCGGCTGCCTTCACGATGAAGCCTGCATTGTAGATTTCCTTGGGCAGGGTGAAGGTCTTGTTGTTCGACAGGAACACCAGATTACCTTCCAGATCGTACACCTTGAAACCTACGGCTCCCTTGGCATTTTTGTTGATGGAAATCTTGCGGGTGTAGTCGCTGCAGGTGTAGTAGTAGTCGGTGTTCTCGAAGGTCTGCTTGTAGTCGCTATACTGACCCACTTCGCCGGCCGTACCCATCTTGCAGCCATCATACGTTCCGCAGTTCACCTTCAATCCGTTGGCTGCGGGCACAGCCTCGAAGCGCGGGTCGGGTGTGGCCACCTGGTTGGTGGCGATATGGTCATCGATGAACATGATGTTGCCCAGTTTCTTGGGGTATTTCTTCATGTATGCCTTGGCCTCGTCGATGTCGGCTTGTGTGGTGGTGACGAAGTAGTTGGCATAGTCGCCCACGTAGCAGTTCTCCACGGGCACGAACATACCATACGATTCAAAGAACTCACTCAGGTCGGCCTGAGCCACATCGCAGATGGTCTTGGCCAGCTGCAGGTAGTCGGTGCGTCCGTAGCTCTTCCATCCTCCCTTCTCGCCTTCGGGTGTCACGAGCGAACCGTCCCATCCGTCGCCGCGCTTGTCGAGCGGCTTCTTGCGCATGGCCTTGAACAGGCGGGGCAGGAAGGTGGTGTCGTTCTTCATCTCATGGAAGTAGAGGTAGAGCTGGAAGAACATGCGGGTGCTGATGCCGATGTCGCGCTTATACCAGTCGTGGCCTGCATTGAAGTGGTCGAAGTTCACGCCGGGTGAACGCCAGCGGGTGGTGCTCACGCCCTGCTCATGCTGGTTGATGTTGGAGAACATGTTGTTGCTGGCTTCCGTGGTACCGATGACGTTGATGACATTCTGGTGGTTGTGGCCAATCTCATGGCTGGGTCCCCACATGGCACCTCCCTCGTTGCCCTCGCCCTGGTGGGTGAGACTGTAGTAGTTCATCACGGTGGGCAGGGTGTTCTCGTTGTAGTAGGTACCGTAGGTGGTGGCGAACATGTAGTTGTAGGTCACGCTGAAGCAGTTCCAGATATTGTTGTAGCGGCCTTCCAGTTCGTCCAGGCCCATGTAGCGTTCCTCATTGGTGAGGATGGTGTTCCACACACGCATCAAGCCCTCCATCTCGTTGGGTTCACACTGCTGCACCACCTCTGAGTTCATGCAGAACACCAGATGGTCGTTCTTCAGGTTCAGCACGGGGCTTTCCTTCAGCAGGTCCTGCTGCAGCAGTTTCCAGTCGGCATTGGTCATGCCACGGGTGGCATCCCAGTAGCCGTTCAGGCGGCCGCCTTCGATGTGGATCTTGATGTCGGGATAGTCGGCCAGATACTTCTCGGGATCGTTCAGCTGATAGAAGATGTACAGGTTGGTCTGGTCACCCAGCAGGATGGCATTGAGTCCTGCATGCAACGGGGTCTGTGCGCCCGTACTGCTGGTGCCCGTCACGGTCTCCACTGCCAGCGTGCAGTCGGCACTGGGATCGGCATCCACAAAGATGTAGACGATGTCACCGGCATAGCCTGTGATACCTGTGGGGTTCGACAGGCGGCCAAACAGGTTGCTCATGCCCGTATACTTCACGTCGGCCATCTTCTCATAATGGCTGTACACCTTGTAGTCGGCCACACGGAAGAAGCGTTCATAGTCGGCGGTATAGCCTGTCTGTTCGTTCGTGAACTGCTGCCAGGTATTGTTCTTCACCTTCAGCACCATTGTCTGGAGCGTGGGTGTAAGGGCAGCATAGTCGGCATTGGCTGCCAGCTCCTCATCGGTGAGGGCCTTCACCTCGTCCTTCAGCACCGTGCAGGCGGCATCCGTGAAGAGAGCCTGCAGACGGGCTGCGTATGCGTCCAGATTGGTGCTCAGATCCTGATAGTCGAGATAGTTCTTCTGGGCGGCTGCAATTTCCTCATCGGTCAGTTCCACGGGTGAGAAGCCCCAGATGCTGTTGTCGTTGTCGGTATACCATCCCACCACATTGCTGCCAGCATCGCAGTGCAGGCCTATGCTGCCGTTGTCCACAATGGCATAGGTGTTCTCTGTGGGGTCGTCGGTCTTCTTCAGGGTGAAGCCGTTGACAGAGGCGGAGCTGGTCTCGGTGGTGGTGTATATGGTGCTCACCGCGCCGTTCTGTCTCTTCAGGTAGCGGCCAGTAACGATGTTCTTCAGGTAGAACTTGGAACCGCTGGCCTCGGCACGCCAGTACTGGGCATACTTTGTTTCGTCCATGGCCTGACAGCTCACACGGTTACCGTTGAGGTTCTCAAACATCACCGTGCCATAGCCCATATTAAATATATGGTATATCTTTCCGTCTTCCACCTCCTTGTACTTGGAGTTTGCCTTCAGGGCCTCCTCTATTTCAGCCAAGGTGAATTCTTCCACAGCGCTGATGGTCCAGTCGGAGCCTGCATCACCGGCCACACTCCACTGATAGAGGTCCTCGGGAGAGTTGCCGTTCTCGTTGAGGCACTTCATGCCGTCAAACTTGTTTTCCTCACAAATGTTTATCCAGCTGCTGGTGCCCGAGTTGTTGGGGCTGAACTGGATGTAGACAGTGGTGGGTGAGGTGCTGGGCGAACGGTAGTTGTCATCGTCGTTCAG
>JAEDIG010000134.1 GCA_016292545.1 Bacteroidaceae bacterium | reverse complement strand
CCGCTTCGCTCCATTCTGCCCTGGGCTGTTGGCTTTTGCCCTTCCAGGGCGAAGGTTTGTGTGTGGCGTGATACCCCAGGGTGTCATTCCGCTTCGCTCCATTCTGCCCTGGGCTGTTGGCTTTTGCCCTTCCAGGGCGAAGGCTTGTGTGTGGCGTGGTATCCCAGGGCGTAATATCGGTTATATGCGCCCTGGAGGGGCAACCTGCTCTCAGCCCAGGGTAGAGCGCAGCGGCACCCTGGGTGATCAAGTCCACACAGATACCGTCGCCCTACAGGGGCAAAAGCAGGACTACATGTGGGGGTGAACACATCAATCCCCCTGCCATAAGCCAGGCTACCCGTTTTACACCTGCTCCAAAATTTGTTCGGCGTGAATCTTCGTTTTGATTTCCTTGGGGGTGAAGATTTTCTCGATGATTCCGTTTTCGTCTACAAGGTAGGTGGTGCGGAGGGTGCCGATGGTGCGCCTGCCACATGCAACCTTTTCGCCCCAGCATCCCAGCGTCTGGAGTAGGGTGGTGTCTGTGTCGGCAATAAGGGGGAAGGTGAGGCCGTATTTGTCGGCAAATTTCTTTTGCAACTCGGGCTTATCCTTGCTCACACCGATGATGGCGTAGCCTGCGGCTTCCAGTTCAGCCTTGTGCGCCTGCAGGGAGCATGCTTCGGCTGTGCATCCCGGTGTGTTGGCCTTGGGGTAGCTGTAGAGTACAATCTTTTTTCCACGATAGGCGGATGCCTTGATTTCGTTGCCGTCCTGGTCGATGCCTAGCACCTCAGGAATCATATCTCCAATGTTCATAATGTATATATATTAATTAATGTATATAGAGGATTATTCTATCAGCAGGAAGGTGATGAAGCCAAGGAGCAGGGCGTATGTGGCCTGTTTCTGGAAACCGTGGGTGTGCGTTTCGGGAATCATTTCATCGGAGGTGACATAGAGCATGGCACCGCCGGCAAATCCCAGCATGATGGGGAGGAAGGTCTGTGAGGCCGCCCCCATGGCGAAGCCAATCCAAACCCCCACCACTTCGAGCAGGCCGATGGTGATGGATATCAGTATGGTGCGGCCACGCTTGACACCTGCCATCAGCAGCGGTGCAATGATGACCATTCCTTCGGGGATGTTTTGTAAGGCGATGCCAGCGGTGACCGCCAATGAAGCCTGTCTGCCAGCCGTGTCGCTCATGCTCACACCGGCCGCTATGCCTTCGGGTAGCTTGTGGAGCGCAATGGCCATGACGAAGAGCAGAATGTGGTTGAGGTGGCTGTTGTGGGTGTGCTGTTCCTGTTCGAGCCCTGTGATGTGGTGGAGATGGGGTGTGAGGAAATCAAGCAGGTTGAGGAAATAGGCACCACCCATCACACCGATGGCCACGCAAGCCCATTCCCAATGGCTTGTGGTCAGGCTGAAGGCAGGCACGATGAGCCCCATGGTGGAGGCCGCCAGCATCACACCCGCACAATAACCCAATACGGTGTCGTTCCATTTGTGGGGCAACTCCTTGAAGCAGAATCCCAATGCCGCACCGATAATCGTGGAGATGCACAGTCCCAGTGCACTCACCCATACCCATGTCATATTGTCCATACGCAGTAAAACAGATGTATTTGCAGGGCAAAGTTACAAATATATCTTTAAATCTCAAAAGGAAAAGGGGGAAAAATTTGCGGGGGAGAGAGCTGCTTCCGAGAGTTGAACTCGGGACCTCATCCTTACCAAGGATGCGCTCTACCACTGAGCTAAAGCAGCAACATTTTCTTGTTTGCGGGTGCAAAATTACAGCTTTTTTTTGAATTGACCAAGATAATTGTGCTTAAATAGCATGTTTTTTTTGGAAGAATGCGAAATATACTGTAATTTTGTGGAAAAATAAACGACAAACAATGCTAAACACTCACACATCATGAAACTCAGACTGTATTATCTGCTCTCTCTGTTTTGGTGCGCATCGGTTGTGGCCGATGCCTACAAACCCGCTCATCCCCTCACATTGTGGTATGACCAACCTGCCACGGCCCAGACATCCGACAACATCTGGATGGAATATTCATTGCCCATAGGCAACGGACAACTGGGTGCCTGTCTGTTTGGCGGGGTGGGGCGCGATGAAATCCAGTTCAACGAGAAAACCCTGTGGTCAGGCGGCCCCTCGGACATGGGCGAATATGGTTTCTACAGGAATTTCGGTTCCGTGCTGGTGGATGATTTGGCCGGCGCTACCGATGCCAAGGCTACTGGTTATGTTCGTTTCCTGGATTTGGAGGAAGCCGTGGCCGGAGTGGACTACACGCTGGACGGCTACAGCTATTCCCGCCGATACATCTCTTCCTATCCGGATGGAGCGATAGCCGTGCGCTACACCACCACGAATCCTTCGGGTCTGCATCTGCGCATCTCCGTCCAGCCGGGCGAGGATCTGGGCAATCCTGTTGTGGCCTATGCAGACCGCGATGCACATTTCTCGGGCCGGCTTACTACGGTGAGCTATGATGCCCGTTTGCGCGTGACCACATCAGGAAAGAATGCCACCCTCTCGGCAGGCAGACAAGGCCTGGAGGTGAAAGACGCGCAAGAAGTGACCATCGTGCTGGTGGGTGCCACCAATTATGATGCCTCCGCCCCAGATTTCACCTCTGACCCCGCTCAGCTGGAACAGACTGTGTCCCAGCGTGTGGCCAAGGCCAGCAGCAAGGGATGGAAAAAACTGTGGAAGGCACATGTGGCAGACTTCACTTCCTATATGGGACGCGTGGCCCTGCAACTGGGCGATGCCAGCAGCCAGCTGCCTACCGATGCCCTGGTGCGTCATTACAATTCGGAAAAATACGTGACAGGCCGTGAGCCGGAGAACCTTTTCCTGGAACAACTCTATTTTGCCTACGGACGCTATCTGGAAATCTCGTCGAGCCGCGGTGTGGACGTGCCCAGCAACCTGCAAGGCATCTGGAACAACGTGAGCCAGGCCCCCTGGCACAGCGACATCCATTCCAACATCAACGTGCAGATGAACTACTGGCCCGCAGAGCCTACCAATCTGGCCGACATGCACCTGCCTTTCCTTAATTACATTATTAATATGGCAGGCCGTGACAACTGGCACCGCGCTGCCACCCAGTATGGCAAGGTGAAGAAGGGATGGACCTGCTTCACCGAGAACAACATCTTTGGCGGCATGAGCACATGGGGCAACAATTATTTTGTGGCCAATGCGTGGTATTGCAGCCACCTGTGGCAGCATTACCGCTTTACGCTGGACCGTGATTTCCTGAAGAAGGCCTTCCCCGTGATGTGGAGCTGTGTGCAGTTCTGGATGGAACGCATGATTCCCGACCGGGGCAGTGAACGATGGGGATTCAAGCCCGACGGCACCTATGTGGCCCCCGATGAATTCAGCCCTGAACAAGGCGATTATCCCAAGGAGGACGGCACCGCCCATGCCCAGCAACTCATTTATGCCCTGCTGCAGAGTGTGAAGAGCAGTGTGGACATCCTGGGACGTGAGGAATGCGGACTGTCGGAGGCTGATGTGAAGCAGCTCGATGCCTATCTGAAGAAGACCGACCGTGGCCTTTACACGGAACCCTATACGGCCCATGAGGAAGTGGACCGTGCGTGGACCAATCCCAGAAACGGTGTGAAGAAAGGTGAACCTCTGCTGCGCGAATGGAAGTATGCCACCTATGATGTGTCGCATGATGCTTCGCACCGCCATATCAGCCACCTGATGGCCCTCTATCCGCTGAGCGACATTACCACTGACAGCGAATATTTTGTGCCTGCTGTCAATTCGCTCAAGCTGCGTGGCGACGAGGCTACAGGATGGTCGATGGGCTGGAAGGTGTGCCTATGGGCAAGAGCCCTGGACGGCAACCATGCCCACAAGATCCTGCGCAATGCCCTCCGCCATTCCACCAGCTACGGAGTGAACCAGTATGCAGGCGGTGTCTACTACAACCTGTTCGATTCGCATGCCCCCTTCCAGATTGACGGTAATTTCGGCGTGTGTGCAGGTATGGCCGAGATGCTTCTGCAGAGCCATTCGGGTGTGATACAGCTGCTGCCCGCCCTGCCCGACAACTGGGCCGACGGCAGTGTGAGCGGCTTGTGTGCCGTGGGCAATTTCCAGGTGGACCAGCGGTGGGCGAACGGCCGGCTGCAGGAAGCCACTGTGCTGAGCCGCAGCGGTGGCGCATGCACCCTTCGCTACAAGGGCATCGCCCATGCAACGGTGAAGGGTAAGAAAGTCCAGGTGAAGGTGGTGTCGGATGATACGATTGTAATCACAACCCAAAAGGGAGGAAAATATAACATTCTGTTTCAATGAGATTCTTATTGCTGATTTTGTGTGCCTTTGCCAGTGTGTTGACGAAGGCGCAATACAAAGTGTATGTGACCCCAGTGGTGCCTTTGCATACGGAGGTTTCGGGGCATTTCGCCGGTGTACATAACGGCATGTTGCGCACGTGGGGCGGGTGTAATTTCCCGGACAAACCTTTGGCCGAAGGCGGACAGAAACGGTTCTATCCTGTGGCCTATGGTGCCTGTGTGCCAGTGTCGCAGGGCACGGTGTGTGTGGGCGGTACGGCTGATGGTGTGGCTTCGATAGCCGAGGTGACGATGGAACGCAACGTCACCTACCGCAAGAACGGCACAGCACAGTGGGATTTCGACCGTGGTGCGCGTGCGTTTTTCCCCTCTTTGCCGAAAGGACTGCACAATCTGGGCGGTGCCTTTTGGGACGGCTATGTGTATGTGGCCGGCGGCCAGTCGGACAGTCTGCCCAATCATGATGTCTACCGGCTGGAATGGCCCAACGGGAAGGCTTGGGAGAAGGTGGCGGAGATGCCCGGTGATGCGCGCATCCAGCCCGTAGTGGCCATCCAGCAGAACCCGTATGGCGCAGGCTTGTATGTGATGGGAGGCTTTTCGCCTGCTACTTCTGCGGCCAAAGGATATGTGCATCGCGACGGACTCTGCCTGGACTTGCGCACCATGGAATGGCGGCATCTGGAATGGGCGGACAAGAACATGACGGAACTGCCCACCGTGGGCGCATGTGTGCGCACCGAGGGAGCCAGCACCATTCTGGTGGAAGGCGGTGTGGATGCAGACATCTTCACCAATGCCATCAACACGCCCCAACTGGCAGAGACGGGATATTTCCGTCATGAGGCCTCGTGGTACAAGTTCCAACCCAATCTGTTGGCATATAACACCTTTACAGACTCATGGACCACCATTCCCGGCGATGCTACATTGGCACGTGCAGGTGCCACATGGACCAAGGTGGGGGATTTCTGGTTTCTGGCCGGTGGTGAGCTGATGCCAGGCATCCGCACCAACGACGTGTCCTGTGTGGAGGTGGTGCGCACACACGGCTTCCATACCAGTGGTTTCATGGTTGCCTGTGGGGTGGCTTTGTGTTTTGTGTTACTTGTTGTGGGCATCAGACGCAGATGCGGATGCACGGATGCTGTGGCATGCAGGTGGCTTCAGAGCCTGTCCCTGCTGGCAACTCTGTGTGGAGGCTGGTTCTTGTGGACGCTTCCCGCGCTGGTGTATCTGCGTGCCGGTGTGGTGCCCCTGCTGGTGATAGGCGTGGCCTATGTATGGTGTACGGCCCGTTTGCTGCAACGCAGCATGCACAACGGTACTGCAGCGTGTCATCCCATGCTTTCGCGCCTGCTTGCCGTGTGTGGGATTGCATGGTGGCTTTGTGTGCCCTCGTTCCTGTTGGCCCAGGCCACCGATTATCCAATGTGGAGCTATGCAGCGCTGACTGCTGTGGTGTCGGTGCTGCTCACCCTTTGCGGGCAGCGCAGCATTATGTGGTCCAACCTGCTGCAAATCGTGTGCATGCTGCTGGCTTTCGGTGTGGTGACAGGCATGGCCTGCTATCATGTGGGCGAAAGTGATGTTTCGTGGACAGCTGTATTGACAGAGTCTCAGGGCATGTATGCCTGCGGCGTGGCCCATCCATGGTGGATAGGTTTCCTGCTGTTCTCTGTCTGTCTGCTTCCAGCTGCAATGTATGTGCCCATGCCTGCGTCTGCAACGGCTGGTCGGGTGTCCTTGGGGCAATATAAATGGATGGGTGTGATGTGCGTGGTGCTTTGTCTGGTGATGGGTGTGGCCATGTTTGCCTGTGTGCGTGCAAACGGTGCAGTGGCCGATTTCTCGCTCAATGCCGTGTATGCCATACTTCCCTCGTTCATGGCATCCTCCGCATCCTCTCCTTTCCTCTCCGGTTTGCTGGTGGCAACGCTGCTGTCTGCCTCATGGTGTGCCATCGCCCGCTTGCTCGGCAGGTTGTGGTGGCTTTCCATGGTTTGAGGTTGGACATAAATTTCGAATCACGCCCCGGAGGGGCAAAAGCCATTAGCCCAGGGCAGAGCGAAGCGGCACCCTGGGTATCAATGTCCAATCCGTACAATGCCGCCCTACAGGGGCAAAAGCCATCAGCCCAGGGCAGAGCGAAGCGGCACCCTGGGTATCAAAGAACAGATGATAGGCACCGTCGCCCTACAGGGGCAACCGACGCCAAGCCGAGAGCAATGCCAAGCTCGCCTTGAGCATTGCCGAGGCGCGAAGGAGGAAGGCGAAGCCAAAAGCAGGACTATCAGTAATGGCACGGGTGTGTTCCTCCTACATGTAGTCCTGCTTTTGCCCCTGTAGGGCGTTGTTTTTGTGTGTGGTGCGTGACACCC
>JAEDIG010000133.1 GCA_016292545.1 Bacteroidaceae bacterium | reverse complement strand
CGGAGAAGAGATACAGGTCGTATTTCTTCACGAGGTCGCGTATCTGGTTCATCTCGCGGCGTGTATACAGGTAACCCGTGGGGTTGTTGGGGTTACAGATGAGGATGGCCCGCGTGCGCTCGTTGATGAGTTCCTCAAACTTTTCCACCTTTGGCAGCGAGAATCCCTCGTCGATGGTGGTGGCGATGGTGCGGATGACAGCTCCGGCCGATATGGCGAAAGCCATGTAGTTGGCATAGGCAGGTTCCGGCACGATAATCTCGTCGCCAGGATTCAGGCAAGCCAGGAAAGAGAAGAGCACAGCCTCCGACCCTCCGCTGGTGATGATGATGTCATCGGGAGTGAGCCTGATGCCAAACTTGTCATAGTAGCCAACCAGTTTCTTCCGGTAGCTGAGGTACCCCTGGCTAGGGCTGTATTCCAGTATCTTGCGGTCGATATTGCGGATGGCGTCCAATGCCTGCGGAGGTGTAGGCAGATCGGGCTGTCCGATATTGAGATGATACACATGCACACCACGCTCCTTGGCCGCATAAGCCAGCGGAGCCAGTTTGCGGATGGGCGACTCCGGCATTTCAAACCCTCGTACAGATATCTTTGGCATTACAAATTTACGTCTTTTTTTTATTGATTGATTCAATTAGTGTGCAAAGTTACTACTTGTTGGAGAATATGGCAAGAAAAAACACAAAAACTTTGTATGGGAAGAGCATTTCACCCTTCCCATACAATATGTGCAGCTTTAGTCCTTTACCACACGCAGCACACAAGCGGTGCGTGCCGGCAGGTAGAGTTTCAGCCATCCCTTGTTGGCACGGCTCAGGACAGGGTCGTAGTTGGTGAAATGAACCACGCTGTCGTCGTTGAATCCCATGCCGCCAAACTTCACGTCGTCGGTATTGAGCACATATTCGTATGCGCCCTGGTGCACCAGGAATCCATAGCCGGTAAATGACTTGGTGGGGCTGAAGTTGAAGAAGAACAGCAGGTCGCCCCGCTGATAGGCCAGCACCTGGTCGCCGTCGTTGTGCCAGATTTCCTGCACGCTCAGCCGCTGTATGCCGCGCTGCTTCTTGATGATCCTGAGCATGGCCTGGTCAAAGTCGCCCAGATAATGGTAGCACAGTTCCTTGTTGTCCACCAGGTTCCACTGGCGGCGTGCATACTTGTAGCTCCATCCGTTGCCTTCGCGGGGGAAGTCAATCCATTCGGGATGCCCGAATTCGTTGCCCATGAAGTTGAGGTAACCGCCATTGATGGTGCTGGCCGTGAGCAGGCGTATCATCTTGTGGAGCGCAATGCCGCGGTTGACGGTGCTGTTCTCGTCGCCCTTCTTGAAATGCCAGTACATGTCGGCGTCCACCAGCCGGAAGATGATGGTCTTGTCGCCCACGAGTGCCTGGTCGTGGCTTTCGGCATAGGAGATGGTCTTCTCATCGTGGCGGCGGTTCGTCACCTCCCACAGGAGGGAACTGGGTTTCCAGTCCTCATCGCGCAGCTCCTTGATGCACTTGATCCAATAGTCGGGTATGTTCATGGCCATACGGTAGTCGAAGCCGTAGCCGCCATCCTCAAAGGGAGCAGCCAATCCCGGCATGCCGCTCACTTCCTCGGCAATGGTGATGGCATTCTTGTTCACCTGATGGATGAGCACATTGGCCAGTGTGAGATAGCAGATGGCATTGTCGTCCTGATGGCCGTTGTAGTAATCGCCATAGCTGCCGAAGGCTTCTCCCAGGCCATGGCTGTAGTAGAGCATCGAGGTGACTCCGTCAAAGCGGAAGCCGTCGAAATGATACTCCTCCAGCCAATACTTGCAGTTCGACAGCAGGAAATGGACCACCTCGTTCTTTCCATAATCGAAACAGAGGCTGTCCCATGCCGGATGTTCGCGGCGCTCGCCCTGGTTGAAATACTGGCAGGGGTCGCCCGCAAAGTTGCCAAGTCCTTCATTTTCATTCTTCACGGCATGGCTGTGCACAATGTCCATAATCACAGCAATGCCCATGCTGTGGGCGGTGTCGATGAGCGACTTCAGTTCCTCGGGCGTGCCGCAACGGCTGGTGGCTGCAAAGAAGCTGCTCACATGATAGCCGAAGCTGCCATAGTAGGGATGCTCCTGGATGGCCATCATCTGGATGCAGTTATAGCCCTCCTTGGCGATGCGGGGCAACACGTTGTCGCGGAACTCCACATAGGTGCCCACACGCTCTGCATCCTGTCCCATACCCACGTGGCACTCATAGATGAGCAGCGGATTGGTGTCGGGCTTGAAGTGGGGCTTCTTCCATACGTATTCCTCCGCGGGTGCCCACACCTGTGCGCTGAAGATATGGGTCTGCTCGTCCTGAACCACCCGACGCACCCAGGCAGGAATGCGCTCGCCTTCGCCTCCGTCCCAATGTACCTTCAGTTTGTAGAGGTCGCCATGCTTGATGGCATTGGCCGAGAGCTTGAGCTCCCAGTTGCCCGAATTGCGCAGCCGTTTGAAGGCATACTTGGGTTCCTCCTTCCAGCCGTTGAAATCGCCAACCAGATAAATCTCCGTGGCATTGGGGGCCCATTCCCTGATCACCCATCCTTTCTCCGTGCGGTGCAGCCCGAAATAGAGGTAACCGCTCGCAAAATCGCTCAGAGTGATTTTTCCCTTGTTGGTGAGTTCATGGATTTTGTCGACAGCATACTTGTGACGGCCCTCTACCGCAGCAGCGTATTCCTGCAGGTAGACATCATTCTTCAACAGTTTCAGCATAGGCGGAGTTTTAGCGCGTCTGCCCTTTGTGGTTGCAGCCGCACACTTCTTTGTAGTAGACTTCCTGGTTCTCGCTTTACCGCTGTCTGTCGATTCAGCTTTCTTTGTGGTTGTAGCCATAATATATCAGTTTTATTATTATTGTCTATGTATATATATTAATTATGGTATAATGCCTTCGTCAGTTGACCTGCGTCTTCTTCCTCCTCGCTCGGGATAGCCGAATCCATTCGGCTCTCCGCTCGCTCGTTCGTCAGTTGACCTGCGTCTTCTTCCTCCTCGCTCGGGATAGCCGAATCCATTCGGCTCTCCGCTCGCTCGTTCGTCAGTTGCGGGCCGTGTGCTTGGTTTGCTCAATGCCCTTCACATAGGTCACTTCCCTTATCACATTTCCGTTCTTGTCGGTTTCCACGAAAAGGCCGTCCTTCAGGTCGTTGTGGAAAGTGCCTTCATATCGTATGCCCTCGGCATCCTCCATCACACCCTTTCCTTCCTTGAGCCCTTCCTTGAAGCTGCCCTTGAATTTCACGCCGTCGGCCTGACGGAGAATGCCCGCGCCGTCCATCAGGCCGCCTGCCCATGAGCCTTCGTATACATCACCGTTGGCCCAGACATACTTGCCCGTGCCTTCCTGTTTGTTGTGCTTCCATTGTCCTGTGTAGATGGCACCCGTGTGCCATGTAAAGGTTCCCTGGCCGTGCTGCTCTCCATTCAGGAAATGGCCCACATACTTGTCGCCGTTGGAGAACGTGTAGATGCCCTCACCCGTGCGCTCGCCCTTCACATAGTGGCCCTCATAGCGGTTGCCGTCCTGAAACTTGTAGATGCCCTTGCCGTGCTGCTGGTCGTCGAGCCATTCGCCCACATAGCTGTCGCCGCTGGCGTAGGTGTAGGTGCCCTGCCCGTTGCGTTTGTTGTTTTTCCAGCTGCCTTCATACACGTTGCCGTCGTGCCAGTCGAAGATGCCCTTTCCGTTCTTCTCGTCATTCTTCCACTGGCCCTTGTAATAGGCGCCGTTGGCGTATGTGTAGGTGCCTTCGCCCTCGCGCTTGTCCTCATACCAGTTGCCCACGTATTTGTCGCCATTATAGTAGAACATCGTGCCCTCGCCCTGCTGGAAGTCGCGGAACCAGAGTCCTTCGTAGCGGTTGTTGTTGGCGAAATAATAGGTGCCCTTGCCATGTTGCTGGTCCTGGAACCACTCGCCGTCATATTTCTCGCCGTCGGCAAACAGGTAGATGCCCTTTCCCTGGCGCTTGCCCTTCACATATTCTCCCGTATGGGTGTCGCCATTGGGGAAAGTGGTGGTGCCGGTTCCCGAAGGCTTTCCTCTGTACAGTTCCCCCTGGTATTCGCCTCCGCCCGGGAAGCTGTAGTTGCCGATTTTCACCTGCTGTGCCGATGCAGCCGCCCCGAAGGCCACCGCAAGGGCCATCATGATAGCCCTGCCCTTTTTCATAGGCACCCTCCCTTTTGCATCCGGGATGCCAGGAATGCCTCAGCACGCTCCAGGTCGGCCGGTGTGTCGATGCCCACCGTTTCCACATCGCTCATGGCCACCCGTATGGTGTAGCCGTTCTCCAGCCAGCGCAGCTGTTCCAGCGACTCGGCCTGCTCCAGCTGCCCCGGTGCCAGCCCGGAAATCCGGGCCAGCACGTCGGCCCGGTAGGCATAGAGCCCGATGTGCTTGTAGAACGTGTGCCTGCCGAGCCACTCCTGCTTGTCCACACCCCGCAGGTATGGCACCACACTGCGGCTGAAATACAGCGCCCTACGGTCGGCCGACAGCACCACCTTGGGGCTGTTGGGGTTCTCCAGCATTTCCAGCCCCCCGCCGGCATCAAAGGGCTTCACAAGGGTGGCAATGTCCGTGTCGGGATTGTCGAAGCACGACTGCAAGGCCTTTATCTGGCTGGGGTGGATGAACGGCTCGTCGCCCTGGATATTGATAACCACGTCTGCATCGCTGCCCAGGTTCTGATAGGCTTCCCTGCATCGGTCCGTGCCGCTGCGGTGGTGGCTACCCGTGAGCACGGCCTTTCCGCCGAACTGCTCCACGGCTTCCACGATGCGGTCGTCGTCGGTACACACATATACTTCCGGCAGCAGGCTGGCCACCTTTTCATACACATGCTGGATCACCGGTTTGCCTCCCAGCAGGGCCAGCGGCTTGCCCGGAAAGCGTGTGCTGGCAAACCTGGCCGGTATGAGTCCAATGTATTTCAGTAGTTTCATATGTCTTTATCGTTTTTCAGTCAAGCTGGTTGTTCTTTCTGTTGTTTCAGTTTCCCATATCATCGAGTCCTGTGGGCACGGGCATCTCCACCACCTCTTCGTCCTCGTCGCCATATACGCTGCTGCACGGGTCGAAGCCCTGCGGGATGTCGAACTTCTCGTCGGGGCTGTAGCCCAGTTCGGGATGGGCATACACGTCGAGCAGGAAATTGGCCACGATGGGCAGGGCGGCATTGGCTCCCTGGCCCAGTGCCATGCTGGCAAAGTGGATGTCGCGCTCGTCGCCGCCCACCCAGGCGCCGAAGCTCAGGCTCGGGGTGTAGCCCACAAACCATCCGTCGGAATTGTCGTTGGTGGTTCCTGTCTTGCCGGCCATATCGGCCGTTATCTTGTAGCGGTTGCGCATGCGCGAACCCGTGCCTCCGTTCATCACGCCCTGCATCAGCACCACCATCTTGTAGGCGGCCTCCTCCGAGATGACTTCGCGCACAATGGGCGAGAATTCGGCCACCACGTTGCCCTGCCCGTCCTCTATGCGTGTCACCAGCATGGGGCTCCTGCGCACGCCCTTCCCGGCAAAGGCCGTATAGGCGCTCACCATCTCGGCCACCGAAATGTCGCACGGCCCCAGGCAGAGCGACATGGAGGGGTGGATGTCGCGGTTGAGGATGCCGAATTCATGGATGAGCCTCACCAGTGCCTCGGGCGAGAGCTGGCTCATCAGATAGGCCGAAATCCAGTTGTTGCTCTGTGCAAGGCCCCATTTCAGCGTCACCATCTCGCCATAGTGCGAGCGGCTGCCGTTGCGGGGTGTCCACTGCTGGTCGCCGGCCACGGTATAGGTCTGCTGCACATTGGGGGCCACGTCGCAGGGGCTCCATCCGTTCTCCATGGCCAGCGCATACAGATAGGGTTTGATGGTGGACCCCACCTGGCGGCGGCCCTGCATACACATGTCATACTGGAAATGGGTGAAGTCCGTGCCGCCCACGTATGCCCTCACAAAGCCTGTCTCGTTTTCCATGCACATGAACCCCGTGCGCAGGAAACTCTTGTAATACTTGAGACTGTCCATGGGGGTCATCACGGTGTCCATGTCGCCGGCAGGCGAATACACGGTCATCTCCATCGGGGTGGCAAAGGCGTCCATGATTTCCTGCTGCGAATGGCCGTCGGCCTGCATCCTCACGTAGCGCTCGCTCTGGCGCACGGCACGCTGCAGGTCGGCCTTCACCTGTTCGGCCGGCAGGCCCTGGTAATAGGGCCGGTTCTTGCTCCTGGCCAGCTCGCGGTTGAAGGCCGGCTGCAGTTCTCCCACCACATGCTTCTGCACGGCCTCCTCGGCAAACCGCTGCATGCGGCTGTCGAGGGTCGTATGGATTTTCAGCCCGTCGGTGTAGATGTTATAGGGTTTCCCTTCACGGTTGAGATTCTTGTTGCACCATCCGTACACGGGATTCGTTTCCCATGCCAGCGAGTCCTCGTAATAGAGCTGCTGCTGCCAGGAGGCATAATTGCTTCTGACGGGTTTCTTGGCCATGAGCATGCGGCGCAGATAGTCGCGGAAATAGGTGCCCGCCCCCTGCTTGTGGTCCACGCGGTGGAAATCAAGCTCGAGCGGGCGCAGCTGTTCCTTCTGGAACTGCTCCTCGGTGAGGTAGCCGGCCCTCACCATCTGGCTCAGCACCACATTGCGGCGCTCGCGGCACCGCTCGTTCTTCCTCACG
>JAEDIG010000132.1 GCA_016292545.1 Bacteroidaceae bacterium | reverse complement strand
TCGGCTACAAGCGCATCCTGCGCATGCCCGAGGTCACCACCGACCGCCTGCGTGTGCGCATCCTGTCGGCGCGCCTCACGCCAGTCATCAGCCATCTGGGCCTGTTCCGCTATGAAACGCGTCCGCCCCAGCTCACATGCCACCGCAGCGTGGAGGGCATGGTGGAGCTGAAGGCTGCGGAGCACGCCTTCGGATGGAACAACGCGGGCGAGGACATTGCAGCCAACCTGAACCGGGGCTACACCATACACTACACCACCGACGGCACCCGCCCCGATGCCTCCTCGCCGCGCTACGAGCAGCCCTTCCCCATGGATGTGGGCGAGCTGAAGGCCGTGGCCGTGGCCGACGGCCGCACGGGAGCCGTGATGGAGAAGACCCTGGGCATGATGAAGGCCGGGTGGCAGGCCGCGGACACTGAGGAGGCCGACGAGCAGCACACCGCCGGCAAGGCCTTCGACGAGAACGCGTCCACCTACTGGCAGAGCCAGGGCGACCGGCTGCCCGTGTTCACCATCGACCTGGGAAGCCCCGTAGCCGTGAGCGGTTTTGCCTACACGCCCCAGCAGGCCGAAAAGGGAAAGGGCATGATGGCCGAGGGCAACGTGTGGGTGAGCACCGACGGCCGCAAGTGGAAGAAGAAGGGCACATTCTCCTTCGGCAACCTCGCCAACGACCCCACACAGCGGTTCTTCCGGCTGAAGAAGGCCGTGAAGGCACGCTTCCTGCGATTGGAAACCACCCAGACGGCCGACGGCACGCCCACCGTGTGCATCGCCGAGATTGACGTGATATAAAAAAATAACAGGATTATGGAAGAAAGGCAATTCGCGGCCTCTCTGGCCAGAGAGGCCGGGGTAATAGAAGACATCCGCCGCACGGCGTGGGAGCTGCATGAGCGGGTGGGGCAGACCTATGACGAGACCCGCCCCTACGGCTTCCACCTGTCGATGGTGGCCGATGCCGCCATGCACTACGGCGCCCCTGTGGTGGCCGGCGAGGACGATGTGGTGCCGCTGCTCTTCGGCGCCTGGTTCCACGACAGCATAGAGGACGCCCGCCTCACCTACAACGACGTGAGGCGGCTGGCCTCCTCCTTCATGACGGAGCGACAGGCCCATGCGGCCGCCGAAATCGTGTATGCGCTCACCAACGACAAGGGGCGCACCCGCGCGGAGCGTGCCGGCGAGCACTACTATGCGGGCATACGCACCACCCCCTACGCCCCGCTGGTGAAACTGTGCGACCGCTTTGCCAACATGACCTACAGTTTCCATCGCGACAATGTGTCGAACAGCCACATGCGCGACGTGTACAAGGCCGAGTGGCCCCATTTTCTGCAGGCAATAGATGCGCGGCCCACTGCTGACTGCAGGCTGCTGCTGCCCCAGGCACTCACGGAGGCCGTCATAAACCTGATGGCTCTATGAGGAAACATCTTCTCTTCCTGCTGCTTACTGCAGCATGCAACACCCGTAGCGGCGGCAGCGGACAGCTGGCTCCGGAGGCCTTCGGCGAGGCCGTGCGCATCGACTCTACGGCCGTGGTCATTGACGTGAGAAGACCGGAGGAATATGAGCAGGGCCATTTGCACGGGGCCCGGCTGATAGACTGGTCCCAGGCGCAGCGGTTCGATTCGGCCGTGTCGCGGCTGCCCCGTTCGGCCACCTACTACATCTATTGCCAGCGTGGAGGGCGTTCGGCCAGGGCGGCCGCACTCATGCGCCGGAAAGGGCTTACAGTGGTGGAGATGGAAGGCGGCAGCGAGGCCTGGTGCAGGGCCCGGCTTCCGCTGGAGAAGGGGGTGCGGTGAGCCTCTCTTCCCGCATTTGTCCGTAAACGAAAGAATTGAAGAAACAGCATAACAAGACAAAAAAATGGTATGTTCCGACTATAAGGACGACAAGATGATTCAGATGCTGGCTTGCGCATGCGCTCCGTTCAGCAAGACCGATATATTGAAGCTCTCGGAACGC
This sequence comes from Bacteroidaceae bacterium, assembly GCA_016292545.1. Lineage (GTDB taxonomy): Bacteria > Bacteroidota > Bacteroidia > Bacteroidales > Bacteroidaceae > Physcousia. The sequence goes on along the minus strand of JAEDIG010000132.1, from coordinate 4,770 downwards.
GTCGGCCAGAAGATGAAGAGCACGAAGGCTTTTCTGGAAAAGTATGTGGGCGAGGGAATCATTCTCAAGAAAGAGGACATCTATTCCTCCAATGCCTATTCCATCGCCCCGTCATTGTGGCCTTCCGTCATGAGTGCCGTGGCTCCGGACCACCTGCTCAGAATGGCCGCCCTCGTCAGGTTTCAGGTGAATCATTGCGTGCCCGAGTTCGCCCTGGCCGTGAACAGCTTTCTTCACGGGCGGTATTATACGGAATTCCTGGAGCGTTTGCCCAAGAATCCGGGGCTGGTGGAGTGCAATGCGGTGAGCGGTCTGGTAGAGGTGCTGTCGGCCTCGAAGAGCAACATCCCTTTCCTGAAGGAACTGAGGATGGACTATGTGGAGGAATTCTACGCAGACATGCTCTACAAGTTCTGCAAGCTCAACTTCACCTCCGACGAACTGGAGGTTTTTGAAAAGGTGTTTCTGGAAGACCGCACGGAACTCCCGCACCCAAAGGCGTGGCTGGAGGCCGTAATCTCGTTCTACAACGGCTTTGTCATGCACGCCCAGGCGGAAACGGCCATGAACAACACAGCCGGGAGCATGGCCCGCCACAGTTGCATCAGTGCCTATCTGGCCATGCAGCAGGCCGACTACAACACTGCCTTCCGCCTCTTTGTGGAAGCGCTCAAGGGAACGGGAAAGAGGGAATTCGAGGACTCTTTGATGAATTTCTATTATGGCATTGCGCTGGCCAATGCCACACTGCCGCTGGCGCAGACAAAGATGCGCATGCTGTTCAAGGAATACGCCTTCGGCGAAAACGAAACCGCAGCCATGGAGATGCTGCTGCTCATAGCCCGGGGGCAGAAGGAGGAAATAGATGCAAAGCACTATCTGTCCTGCTGCGACGAGGTGATTGACAAAGTGCTGGTGGTGCTGGTGTGCCGACACTACAAGATTCCCTGTCCGGTGCCCGCCAAGGAACTCTTCGACAAGGTGGACGAGCGGGGCATAAAGCTCCTTCAGGTGGAACTGTCCGGGGTGGAGCCGCGCTATGCAGGCGTGCAGGCGTGCAGCCTACACCCCAGCCTGCCCGCCTATGTGGAACGCGAGAAATGGGACGTGAAGCTCGATGAACTTCTCCAGCTCAATGCCGGCAAGACCCGGGCGGCGGGTGGTGCAACGCAGCGCATCATCTATGAAGTGAACCCCGTGAACCTGTCCATCCAGCCCAAGCTGCAGAAGAGCAAGGACGGCATCAACTGGTCGGGTGGGCGCAACGTGTCGCTCGAAAAGATGGCCAGATGCAATATCGAGGGTATGACCGGGGCAGACAAGGCCGTGGCTGCCTGCATCGAAACCTTCACTTATGGCTGGTATGGCTCCTCCTACCATGCGATTGATTCAAAGAAGGCACTGTCCGTGCTTGTGGGCCACCCCTGTGTGTTTGACAGTTCCACTGGCAGCCACATCGACGTGGTGGAGGAGAAGCCACAGTTGAGCGTGAAGCTCAGGAACGGGCGCTATGAGGTCAGGGCAAACGTGGACACCGACGGCCTTTCGGGCGGGTGCAGCGTCCGTGCGGAGGGCAGCCGGATAAAGGTGGTCAGGGTCAGTGCCAACGTGCGCAAGACCATAGAGACGCTCCATGGGCTCTCCTTCCCCGTGGAGGCCCGGGACAAGCTCACCCGTCTGCTCAAGCTTCTGAGCGGTGACACCGTGGTCATGGGCGACCTGCTCAGTGGCAGCGGCGACATCGTCTCGCGCCAGGCCCATGCCGAAACCATCGTGCGCCTGCAGCCCATGGGCGATGCCATACGGTGTCAGCTGATGGTGCGCCCCTTCGGCGACGTGCCGCCCGTGTGCACGCCCGGAAAGGGCATGCAGGTGATTACCACCACCATCGACGGTAAGCAGGTGCAGACGAAGCGCAACCTCAGGAAGGAGAGGGAGAACTATGAGCAGGTGGAGCAGCTGATGGTGGACTATGAGAACAGCGGGTATGAACAGAACGAGTGGAGCCTGCAGCCCGACGAATGCCTGCGCCTGCTGGAGCAGCTCCAGGAGAAGACAGGCTGTGCCAGGGTGGAATGGCCCGAAGGGGAAAGGCTGAGGGTGGCGAGGAGCCAGCTCCTGCCCTCCGATTTCAGGCTGAAGGTGAACCGCGTGGCGGACTGGTTCGAGCTTTCGGGCGAGATAAGCATCAGCCCCGACCGTAAGATGCAGATGGCTGAGCTGGTAGAGAAGGCTGCGCAGGCCAAGGGCTGTTTCGTGCAGCTGACCGAAGGCGAATACGTGAGGCTCACGGCCGAGCTGCGCCGCCACATCGACCTCCTGGCCCGAATGGCCACCATCGGCAAGGGCGGCGGGATGAGGCTGTCGCAGTTCGGCGCACCCATGCTGGAGGAAATGGCCGGCGAAGGCGTGGTGCTGGAGGCCGACAAGGCCTACACCGGCCTCCTGGCCCGCATCCGGCAGGCCGGCACAGCCGAGATAAAGATTCCCAAGACCATCAATGCCGACCTGCGCGGCTATCAGAAGGAAGGCTATCTATGGATGTCGCGCCTGGCCCTGTGGGGAGCCGGCGCATTGCTGGCCGACGACATGGGACTGGGAAAGACCGTGCAGGCCATCACTCTCCTGCTGAGCCGTGCCCCGCAGGGACCCCAGCTCGTGGTGGTGCCCACGGCCGTGGTTATGAACTGGCGCGACGAGTTGGCCCGCTTCGCCCCTGCGCTGGTGGTGAAAATCCTCAACATCCAGGGCGAGAGCCGCGAAACCGTGGTACGCGAGGCCGGCAGGTTTGACATTGTCATAACCACCTATGGCCTGCTCTCGGGCGAGGAGGAAGTGCTCACGTCGCGCACATGGACAACCGTGGTGCTCGATGAGGCCCACACCATCAAGAACCGCGACACGAAGATGTCGCAGTCGGCTATGAAGATTACGGCCGGTTTCCGGCTGCTGCTCACGGGCACACCGCTGCAGAACCACGTGAGCGAGATGTGGAACCTCATGCAGTTTGCCAACCCCGGCCTGCTGGGTTCCTACCAGGACTTCGCGGCCCGCTTCCTGCTGCCCATCGAACGCGACCGCGACAAGGAGCGCCAGCGCCAGCTCAAGCGCATCATCACGCCCTTCATCCTGCGGCGCACCAAGAGCGAGGTGCTGGGCGAACTGCCCGAAAAGACTGAAATCACGCTCAAGGTGGACCTGAACCCCGACGAATGGGCCTTCTATGACAACATCCGCCAGAAGGCGCTGGCCGAAATAGAGAACAAGGAGGCTACGGCCATGCAGGCGCTGGCACAGATTACGAGGCTCAGGCAGGCGGCCTGCAACGTGCGCCTGATAGAGGACAACTTCCGCATCCCCTCCTCCAAACTGGAGCAGTTCGTCCAGCTCGTGGCCGAGCTCCACGCCAATCATCATCGTGCGCTGGTCTTCAGCCAGTTCACTTCCCATCTGGCCCTGGTGCGCCAGCGGCTCGACAGCGAAGGCATAGCCTACCTCTATCTCGACGGCTCCACCACCGCCAAGGAGCGCCTGCGGCTGGTGGAGGAATTCCAGCAGGGCGACATGCCCCTGTTCCTCATCAGCCTGAAGGCCGGCGGACTGGGGCTCAACCTCACGGCTGCCGACTATGTGATTCACCTCGACCCCTGGTGGAACCCCGCCATCGAGGAGCAGGCCAGCGACCGAGCCTACCGCATCGGGCAGCACAAGCCCGTCACCGTGTACCGGCTCATTGCCTCGGGCACCATCGAGGAAAAAATCATCGACCTCCACAAAACGAAGAAGAACATGGCCGATGCCCTCCTCGAAGGCGGCAACATCAGTGCCAACATGAGCCGCGAGGAGATGCTGGATCTGCTCAGGGAGGCCAGATAGCGCCCTCTTTTGCATCCTCATACACAGAATGATACATAAAAACTACAAAAAAATGAAATGGCATAGTCCTATGAAAAAGATTATCCGACTGGTGGTCCTGGTGGCCACCCTGTGGGCAGCCCTCCCGGCCAGCTCACAAGTGAAATTCGGCGTGAAGGGTGGCCTCAATGTCACCAACTTCTCGCTCAGTAAGAACCTCTACAGCACCGACAACCGCACGGGCTTCTATGTGGGTCCCACCCTCAAGGTGGGCCTGCCCCTGGGCTTCGGCGTGGATGCGGCTGCGCTCTACGACCAGCGGTCGATGGAGGTGGACGAGGTTGGCGATGCCGTGAAGCAGCAGCAGCTGGCCGTGCCCGTGAACCTGCGCTACGGCATCGGCCTGGGCAGCCTGCTCAATGTGTTCGTGTTTGCCGGTCCGCAGGTGGGCTTCAACCTCAACAAGAACGAGGCCGGTGAGCGTGCCGCGGTGAAGTTCAAGAATTCGGACTTCAGCGTGAACGTGGGCCTGGGCCTCATGCTGCTCAAGCATCTGCAGCTGAGCGCCAACTACAACATCGCCTGCGGAAAGACCTGCGATGTGAGCTGGCAGGATGTGGCGGACGTGGTGAAGACCAAGGGCCGCTACAACGCCTGGCAGGTGGGGCTGGCCTATTATTTCTGAGCCCGGAGGGGCAGCAAGCCACCAGCCCAGGGTGCTGCCCTGGGCTGGGAGCGGTTTGCCCCTTATGGGCGTGGCGCAGATATGGAATTATGCCACCCCCCTCCAGGGTCTTGGCATGGGGTTACAAGAGGAATGATTTCCCCCTTCATGCAGAAAAATCCGTTTTTTGTTGTGCATTAGGGGAAATCTTTGTATTTTTGCCCCGAAATGTAGCAGAAAACCTATGGGAA
>JAEDIG010000131.1 GCA_016292545.1 Bacteroidaceae bacterium | reverse complement strand
ACCGCCGTATGCGGAACCGCATGTACGGTGGTGTGAGAGGTCGGTAAATGTGAAAATAGGAGATAAACGCCTATGATTAACGTTTACCTCCTACTCGATTTGTCCTCCTCAGAAATCAATCTCTCTAAAGTTTCGCTCAATAACCTTATTATAAACTATTGCCCCTTTGAACATTCACCATCATATTATGGACAGGTTTTGTGCCATCTGGAGCGCCTCGATTGTGTTCTTTACGCCAAGTTTTCCAAAGATGGATTTCTTTGTCTTCTTGATGGAACTGACGGAATGAAAAAGGAGAGTGGAAATCTCCAACTCACTTTTCCCTTGCGAGGAAAGCGATAGTATACGCCACTCCATCATGCTGAGATTGTGGTTCCTGAGTTTATTCCATGTTCCTGTCCTTGAGTCATACAGGTAGTTGGCGTGTAGCTTCTTGTCTGTCATCATCAACATTCCGGTATTTCGGTTGGGCGAGAAGGTTACTGTATACATTTCCAGCCATGGAAGTCCGTTCTTGGTGAATGCCTGTGGAATACATTTGAGATGCAGTGTCTGCTCCACTCTATCGCGCGACCTAAGGCGAAGGTCTGTATGGAAAACCATGTCCATTCGGTTTTCCACAGGGATGCTGGCCAGGAACTGATTTTTGGCGCAATGAGCACGCACAAGTTTCATGCGTTCGTCATTGTCGATTGCACGTTCAATATCTTCTGTGCTGATGGTGTGACCGCTTTTTCCAAAGACAGATTCCATAAAGGGGATGTATCCCGATGTATATATCAATCTACATGTTCTATAATCAATCATATAGAAACATCCGCTTGTCATGCTTTCCAGTGTCTGCATACATTTTTTTATACTGGAAAGCTGCAATTCATCTTCTGGTGTTGCAACCTCCAGAAGACTTATCATCTTGGACAAATCAATTTGATGTATCATGGTTCTAGGGGGTGGGCTGATTTCACCGACGGACAGATAGGGCCGCTCATGTCCGTCGGTGAATGTGATTCTTGCTACCGGACTTTCTCCCAGTATTCGTCTACACGGACTCCAGAAGTGACGTTCATCCAAATGATGTGCATCATTTTGCCGCCTTCGCTCAAGGTCATTTCCATGGCATTCGTTTTGCCGGCAAATACATTGTCGCAGTCGGCATCAATGGTCTCTACAAGTGCCCCTTCTTTCAGTTCCCATGAACCTGTCGTGCTAATCTTGAAGTTGAAATTCTGCTTGTTGTGCAGGGCCAGATTCTTGAACTTACCGTCAGCATCCAGTATCTTGAATAACGGCCCATACATCCTGCCGTCGGATTTGTCCTTGAACACCTGCCATATACCCACAAGCTGTTTCTTGGTGGGATTGGCAATGACATCCGTTTCCTCTGATACTGTGGCGGGAGCCTTTGTCTCTGCCTTTGCCGCAGTTTGGGCATGGAGGCCCATCACCATTGCCAGGGCGATGATAGCCAATGTAGTCATTCTCTTCTTCATTTAATTGTTATGGATTTAGGGTTATGGATAATCTACTGGATTTTCTCCCAATACTCGTCTACACGGACACCTGTGGTGGCGTTCATCCAGATGATGTGCATCAGTTTGCCGCCTTCGCTCAGCGTCATCTCCATGGCGTTCGTTTTGCCGGCCAACGGATTGTCGATGCCAGGACTTATGGTCTCTATCAGTGCCCCGTCTTTCACCTTCCATGTGCCCTGAACGCTTATGTCGTGTTTGTAGGTGCGCGCATTGATGATTGACAGGTTCCTGAAATGGCCGTCGGCATCCATAATCTTGAAATAAGATGCGTACTTGCGCCCTTCGCTGCCAAGTCTGAAAAGAATCTGCCATATGCCCACAAGCTGCTTCTTGGTGGGATTGGCAATGATGTCCGTTTCCTCAAAATCTACGACATGGGTCCCTGCCTGTGCCGCATTCTGGGCATGGAGCCCCACCGCCATTGCCATGGCGACGAAGGCCAATGTAGTCATTCTCTTCTTCATAATAATATGCTTGATGTTTTTTTAGGGTTTTGGATTGTCTGTGTTCTTTTTGGGGTCGAATATATGGTCGTCTTCCGACCATATTCGTGGCAGGATGATGTTATAATCCTGTGTGCCCTCCAGCCGCAGCAGCTTCAGGACACCCTCTTTCCAGGCTGCGGCAAAGACGATGGGGATGGTGGATGTCCTGTCTATCAGGATTTCTGCACACTCGTAGTGGCGATACACATCGTTCCATGCTACTTCCACGTGTCCGGTGTTTGCATACGACTTAATTTTCCCGAAAATACGGTTCCAGTCTGCTTCCGTACAGCCCGGAATGTCATACAGAGTCCCCTCGGCCCGCTGCTTTACCTTTTGGGGGTTGTTGAAGGTGATCATCTGATATTGGTAGGTGGGTCCGTCGAAGACGATGGACTGGGGGACGGCCTCCTTCCTGGAAACATATGGCCTGAACAGGGCATCCATCTCTTCTGCTATTGCATCGTTGGCCTTGCGGCTGTCTGCCGGTTCCCTTTTTCGGGATTCGTAGCAGAAATGAATGTGTTTCTTATCAAATATTATTTCCACATAGTTTGCCTGCTCGCCGTCCCTGAAGCTGGGTCTCGATGCGTAGATTATGACACCCTCTGGAGCGTCGTCCTTGTAAATCTGCTTGCCTGTTGCGGGCAGGGCATACAGCTTGTCGATGCAGGCGCGTATTTGCTCCCAGCCCTTTTTCAGGTCGTATTCGGGCGGCAGTTTCCGGTTCACCCAATACGCCACCTCGCTTTGCCGGTGTATTGCATAGTCGCTGTGGGGAAACAGGCTGTCCAACATCTCGTAGACGGCTGTAATCTCCTTCATCGGCACCACACGTGTGGTGTCCTGTGCCCAAGCCCGACTGATACAGAGCAGGCAAAGCACGACAATGTTCATGGCCTTGTTACTCATAGTCTTCCATATTCACTAGTTTACCGATTCCGTTCATACACACGCGCAGACCCTTTTCCTCCTTACTGCGGTCTGCCAGCAGTTGCTCTATTTCCTGTCTGGCTATCTGTGTTTCTAGAGTTGTAAAGTTTTCCTCGATATATTCTTTCATTATCTCCTCATCTGTAACATCTTCCGATTCCTTCTTTATGGTCTTGATGCTAGATGTGGAACGGATACGGGTGCGTGGACGGAACGTTTGGGATGCTGGTTTCTGCGATTGGGCAGCAACCGTCTGTTGGCGGCCTTCTTCCTTGCTGGATGGCAGCTGGCAAACAGGGGCGTTTTTCTGGGCCGCATCTGTTGGTTGTATGGCGGTTGCAAGGGGGTTTGCGGACGGATGTTCATCAGTAATGAGGTGTGGACTGAACCTGAACAGCAGCACGCAAGCGATTGATGCAGCCACTGCCGCCACCCATGGATATACCATATTCCTCCGTCCGTGCCTTTTTTCAAACTCCTTTCTGGCCATCCCGCCCAAGAGCACTGCAAATCCTTTCCATTCCTTGGGCACATCGTCGGATTCAGCAAAAAAATCCTTCAGGATTCTTTCCTCCTCCAGCGAGGTGGTGCTTTGCATGTATTTGTCCAGCAGTTGTTGTATGTATTCCTTGTCAATCATATTTGTATGTCAAAATGTTTCACAATATATTTATTCTTCCAGCTTCTGCTTTATCAGGTTCAGCATTCTCTTCTTGGCCTTGGACAATGTGCCACGGACAGAAGATTCCGTGGTACCCAGGATTCGGGCTATTTGTTCGTAACTCATTTCTTCTTCGCCTCTCATCAGCATAATCTGCCGCCAGTTATAGGGCAGCTGTTGCATGGCATGCCTGTATATGCGAGCTGTTTCTGCCAGTTCCATCTGACTCTGCGGAGTGTCACATGAGGGAAGGATGTATGTTTCCTCTTCATCTTCCTTGGTTCTCCACAGGAGCCTGAGCACGGGATGCCGTCGTTTCACCTTCAGCTTGTCCTTGCACAGATTTCTGGTCAGTGTGGCCACATAGGCATGTAGCATCCGTTCGTCGGGCTTCAGCACCAGGTGTTTTTCCCATGTGCGCAGCATCACCTCCTGGGCCATATCCTCCACATCATCTTCATCCGGAAAATAGCGGCGTGCTTCTGCCGTAGCCACACGACGAAGTCCCTCTGCCAATGATATGTAGGTTTGACTGTTCATACCTTATATACGACAAACCCTTCTCTGTGCTACCGCAAAAGGTGAGTTTTTTTGGGCTAGGTTTATTTCGTCCGCACTGGATTTCCCACGGCTACGGACATAGGCTGGTTCACAGCCGCCATATCACGCTTGATGGTTTGTTTCCATGCGGTGAAGTCTGCAACATCGTAGCGGCTCCAGGATGCACCTGCGTAGTACGTAATTTCCTCGCCCTGATAGCGCTTGATGGTGCACACAGCATTCAGCTTGTCGGGAGTGAGGCCCGTGGATACGGCATTGAAGGGGAAAAAGACAGCCGTGTAGATGGACGATCCGTGCACCTGGGGCTGCTCGGTAGGGTCTTCGTATGCCACATACCTTTTGTCGCGATGCAATGCACCATTGCCATTCAATACGACTCCTGCACAAAAGGATAGGGCTGTGACAACGTTGTCATACCACACTTTGATTTTGTTGAAATGGCTTCCCTTGTCGAGCGTGATGATGCGGTGTTCCGTGATGCCGAGGGCGTTTGTGCCATAGTCGAGCTTTAGTGTGAATCGCAGCGGGCCGTTGTCGAGGATCTGGTAGCTGGTGTAGCAATAGGGGTATATTACTGTGTGGCCGTAGAGAAGGGCGGGTGCTCCGCATCCGAGCGTGGGGCCCACCCCGTAGCCGTCCATTCCGTTGCCGTGGTCCAGATGGTACGACCCTTCGGTCTGCACCCTTTTTGCTTCGTCGGCCTTGCCTTCTTGTCTCAACTTCTTGGCCGCCAAGCCGCTGGAGATTTCCTGCTCGTACCGCTTGGCCACCACGGTCTCGGGTGTGTTCTTCACCCACACGTCGATACCAAAGGCCTTTTCGCCCGCTTGCTGCAATGCAGGGCCGTAGACACGATAGGCACAGCGGTCGTTTTCCCATGCAATGTCATCCTTGCGTTGCCTGTACAAAGCCCCTTCCACCGTGGCCTTCCAGCGTGAGGGAGTACCTTGCAGTGCCCTCACTGTCCAGCTCCCTCGCGGCCCCACAGCTGCATCGATGAGCAACTTGCCGTCGTGGGTCAGCTGGTGGCACAGTTCCTGTCCGGCCTCGTTCTGTATCACCAGGGATGCGTCGGCTTTTGCTCCCAGCCTGTCGAGAACGGTGAGAGCATCTATTTCTACTATTTCTTGCCGCTGAAACGGGCTGGGATTACTGATGGTGATTGTCACATGCCTGCCCGCGTCTGACCCCTGGGCACCCAAGGCCAGCGTCCACGCAAGCAGCACAGCAGATAGTCCTGTTCTCATGATAGTGTCTTTTTTTATATACAATAATATATATATACGCCCAGACGGGCCGTTTTACTTAACGAAGGAGAAAAAAATACCGCCTCCCCCTAAGTATTATGCGTTGCATAAACGTATTATCAATAAAACCGGAAAATACGATGGATATATTCAGCTACATCATTCAAATGGGGGCATCGGTGATGATGCCTGTATTGTTCACTGTCATCGGACTGTGCATTGGCATGAAGTTCGGAAAGGCCCTGAAGTCGGGGCTCTATGTGGGTGTGGGTTTTGTGGGGCTGGGCATTGTCACAGCTTTGCTCACCGACAACTCGCTTGTACTGGGTGTTCTTGTGGGGGCAGTCATCGCATCCGTGGCCCATTGGAACGACATTTGCCACTTCAAGGCTTTTCTGGCCGTCATGCCTGCGGGCTCCAGTGCCACAGACGGTGTGATGCGCATCCTCAAGGACATAAGCTGAGTCATCAGTGAGGGGCAAGGTTGGCCATCAGTGAAGAGCATGGTTGGCCATCAGTGAAACGGGGGAATGTCATAATGCTACAATGCTGCAGAGAAATGGGGAGGTGGGGTTTGCATGCCAAAGGTTTTCTTTCTAGGGTCGATACTTTTTTTGGAGCGTTTACTAGGTCATGTGCGGGGATTTTTATAATTTTGTAGGTGAAATTAAAAAAAGCGGAATGAAAAGACGGATTTTACCTGCATTATTTTTTGCAATGACCTCGGTTATTGCGTTGGCACAGAGTTCAAAACTTAGCGGAACCATCATTGGTACAAAATACAGTGTGGACTATGAAACGGGACAACAGTCGGTGGTGGTGAACACCAAGGCCAAGGTGTTTGACGGCAACTATGACACCTTTTTTGCCTCCTACGACAGAAGCCGCACGTGGGTGGGGCTCGACCTGGGGAAGAAATGCGTGATAACGAGGGTGGGGTGGTCGCCCCGAAACACGGGCATAGGCCCCCAGCGCTGCTGTCTGGCGGTGATTGAAGGTGCCAACGACCCGGACTTCCTGGATGCGGTGCCCCTCTATCTCATAGACACCGACCAGAGCCCGCTGGGCAAGATGTCGTATGCCACGGTGAACGTGAGCCGAGGATTCCGGTATGTGCGCTATGTTGGTCCTTCCGATGCACGCTGCAATTTGGCGGAACTGGCCTTCTACGGATATCCGGGCGAGGGCGACGACAGCCGCTTCTATCAGGTCACCAACCTGCCCACGCTTTCCTATCACACCCTTTCGGGCCGCGACCCCATGGACAAGGTGAACGAACTGGAGGCGCAGATGTGCATTGTCTACGATGAAGGCACACTCATTCAGGAGTATCCCATTCTGGCCCGTGTGCGCGGCAATGCCTCGGCCGGATTCCCCAAGAAACCTTATCGCATCAAGTTCAACGACGGCAAGAGCCACCACATCATGAAGGGCGGACGGCTGGAAAGTCC
>JAEDIG010000130.1 GCA_016292545.1 Bacteroidaceae bacterium | reverse complement strand
CCTCCTTCGCGCCTCGGCCATTCAAGCGTGGCTTGATGGCCCTCGGCTTGGCGTCAGTTGCCCCTTCGGGACGTGCTCATACGCTCATTCACAACGAAATTGAACTTGCGAAAGTTGAATAACACATTATACTCTTCCCCTATTCCACAGGTGACCGAAGCACACCCGACCACCCTATCACCACCCACGAAAGCGGAGCCAGAAGGGTGGTGAGAAGAAAGAAATGATGATAGCCCATCTGTTCCACCATCCACCCGCTGCAGGCCATGGGCAGAATCATGCAGGCCGCAATGGCGGGGATGTGGAGCACATTCACCGTAGAAGAAGCCACGGGGACAGACAACCGACAGAGCAACGTGCGGCACGCGCCAAGCCCCAGGCCGAAACAAAGCTGGGCCATGAACGTGGCCACGCACAACATGAACAGGCCAGAGGGCGGACAGACGGTCATCAGCAGATAGACTGCCGGCGAAAGGCCAAGCGCAAGCATCATGGTCATGCGAAGCCAGGAAGAGGCCCCATGCAACAGCAGTAGGCGGCTGATGGTGCCTCCCAGGCAGAAAGCCAGCACACCCACAGTACCCTGGGCAAAACCCACCTCCTGAATGGTGCAGGAGAGACCGCCCTGTCCCCTGCCATCGAGCAGCATCAGCACACGGGCATAGAACATCAGGCTCTGGGGAAGCAGCAATAAAAAGAGCAACGCCAGAGTACACCACGAGAAAGAGGAGGAAGAAGAGGCTGAAGGACGAAGACGTACGGCAGGGAAACGGTGCATGAGCAACACGGCAACAAACAACAGCAGCATCACCAAAGCCATGATGTATATTCCCCGGCTCCATGCCACAAGGAACTGGCGCATCAACACCTGGAGGCCACCCACAAGGATAATGAGCACACCATAGGTGAGCACCACCGATGCCTGACGTGCCAAAAGGACGGGCAAGGCCAGGAACTGACGGCCGCGGGCATCCACCTGCTGCTCATACACGGCATCCACCAGCATACGATACCACACACACAAAGTGCTCACCGCCGCCAGCGGCACTAGCAGATGAAGGCGGCCATACGGAAAAACAACCGCCAGCCACACCAGCGAAGCCAACAATGCCAACTGCACCCCATACAGCTGCACACGCACATATCCCATGCGGAACAAGAGATTTCGGCACAAGGGCAAGAGAGCACCCGGCAGAAACAGCAGGGCGCTATAGCATGTGGACAGGGCCGGTCCGCAACCCAACTGAAGGAACATAAGCAGCGAAACGTAAATAATCATGGACGATGGAATCTCACCGGCCGCATAAAGACCGGGGACCCATCGCCATGCTTTTCTGAACGGTTCCGTGGCACTGTGGTGCATACGCAACATGCCCTGTTCCCCTTTTTACTTATATATATTAATAGGAACGTGCAATAATGACACGCGCCACACTGGGTTTTCCGCTCACCATGTCCACACCGGGTGTCTGCTCCACGCCAAAGGGCACACAGCGGATGGTGGCCTGCGTGTCTTCCTTGATGCGCGCCTCGGTCTCGGCCGTTCCGTCCCAATGGCAGAGGAAGAACCCTCCGTCCTTTACACGCTGTTTGAATTCCTCGTAGTTGTCGCATTCATAGATGCGGCTGTCGCGATAGGCACGTGCCTTCTCGAAGATGTTGTGCTGTATGTCGGTGAGCAGTTGCTCCACATAGGCGGTGATTCCTTCCAGCTGGCGGGTCTCCTTTTCAAGCGTGTCGCGACGCATCACCTCCACCGTGCCGTTGTCCAAGTCGCGGGCACCCAGCACCAGACGCACGGGCACACCCTTCAGTTCATAGTCGGCAAACTTGAAGCCCGGGCGCTTGTTGTCGGCATTGTCATATTTCACGCTGATGCCCTTGCGCCCCAGTTCCTCCACGATGGGAGCCACAGCCTCATCCACCCTGGAGAGCTGCTCCTGGTTCTTGTAGATGGGCACGATAACCACCTGAATGGGAGCCAATGCAGGAGGCAACACCAGTCCGTTGTCGTCGCTGTGGGTCATGATGAGCGCACCCATCAGACGGGTGCTCACACCCCAGCTGGTGGCCCAGGCATACTGGCGTACGTTCTGCTCGTCCATGAAGGTCACATCGAAGGCCTTTCCGAAATTCTGCCCCAGGAAGTGGCTGGTGCCGCTCTGCAGTGCCTTTCCGTCCTGCATCATGGCCTCGATGGTGTAGGTGTCCAGCGCGCCGGCAAAACGTTCGGTCTCGCTTTTCACGCCCTGAACCACAGGCACAGCCATGTAGTTTTCGGCAAAGTCGGCATATACGCCCAGCATCTGGCGGGCGCGTGCCTCAGCTTCTTCACGCGTAGAATGAGCTGTGTGCCCTTCCTGCCACAGGAACTCGCTGGTGCGCAGGAACAGGCGGGTGCGCATCTCCCAGCGCATCACGTTGCACCACTGGTTGCACAGCACAGGCAGATCGCGATAGGAATGAATCCAGTTGCGGAATGTATTCCAGATGATGGTCTCGCTGGTGGGGCGGATAATCAGTTCCTCCTCCAGCCGGGCAGCAGGGTCCACCACCACGCCGTCGTGCGTTTCATTGGTTTTGAGGCGATAATGCGTAACCACAGCACACTCCTTGGCGAAGCCTTCCACATGTTCGGCTTCCTTGCTCAGGAACGATTTGGGGATGAGCAGGGGGAAATAGGCATTCTGTACACCCGTTTCCTTGAACTTGTCGTCCAGGATGCGCTGCATCTTCTCCCAAATGGCATATCCGTAGGGTTTGATAATCATGCAGCCTCTCACGTCTGACTGCTCGGCGAGGTCGGCTTTCACGACCAATTCATTGTACCAGCGGGAATAATCCTCGCTTCGTTTCGTTAGGAAATCTAGTTCTTTTGCCATAGGTTATTCAAAATTTTGTGCAAAAATACGAAAAAAAAGCAAGATTCAGCCCCTTTATGCCGAAAAATTGTTACCTTTGCAGCCGATTTATTTCTCACCATTAAATAATGATAGAAGCTATGAAAGGAATCAAAGGATTTGCAGGTGTATTGGGCGCAACCATGCTGATGGCCAGTTGCAACAGCTCAAACACCCTCAAAGGCTCACTCATCGGAGCCGGTGGCGGCACAGCCCTGGGCACAGGTATCGGTGCGCTGATTGGCAAGGCCACAGGCAACACAGGAAAAGGAGCTGCCATTGGCGCAGCCGTAGGTGCGGCAGCAGGAACCACTGCCGGTGCACTCATCGGACGCAAGATGGACAAGGCAAAGGCTGCCGCTGCAGCCGCGCTGGCCGATGCACAGGTGGAAACCACCAAGGACGAGAACGGCCTGGACGCTGTGAAGGTGACACTCGACAACGGTATTCTCTTTGCCGTGGGCAAATACAATCTGCAACCCGCCGCACAGGCCTCTCTGAAGAAATTTGCCAGCGAGGTGCTGAAGGTGTACACCGACTGCGACGTGTCCATCCAGGGTTTTGCCAGCAGCGATGGTTCTGATGCCACCAACCTCACACTGAGCCAGAACCGTGCAAACGCCGTGCGCACCTATCTGGTGAACACCTGCAATGTGAACGCCGCTCAGATTGCCAGCACAGTGGGCTTTGGCGAGGATCCTGCCTACCTGATTATGGGTGCCGACGGCAAGGAAGACCGCGCAGCCAGCCGCCGCGTGGAGATTTACCTCTATGCCAGCAAGGCCATGATTGAGGCTGCCAACGAGGGCACACTGCAGTAAGCCATGCAACTGCTCACCAAGGCACAACGAATTATCAGATGGATTGTGCTCCTGTTTTTCGGGAGCACAATCCTTTCTGTTTTTGCCTACAAGTGGCTGCCCGTCTATGTGACTCCGCTCATGGTCATCCGCTGCGCCCAGCAGGCCAAACGGGGCGAAACCATCCGGCTGCGCCACCACTGGGTGGCGATGGAGGACATGTCCATCTATATGCCCGTGGCCGTGATGGCCAGCGAGGACCAGCGTTTTCTTGAACACAGGGGTTTCGACCTTGTGGAGATTGAGAATGCCATCCGCGAGCACAGGAGCGGCAAGCGCCGACGGGGCGGCAGCACCATCAGCCAGCAGACGGCCAAGAACGTGTTCCTGTGGCCGGGGAGAAGCTGGGTGAGGAAAGGGCTGGAGGTCTACTTCACCGCTCTCATCGAGCTGATATGGGGAAAACACCGCATCATGGAGGTCTATCTCAACTCCATAGAAATGGGCGACGGCATCTACGGAGCCGAAGCCGTGGCACAATGGCACTTCGGGCGGAGCGCATCGGAACTCACCCGTCCCAATTGCGCGCTGGTGGCCGCCACACTGCCTAACCCCATCAAATTCAGCAGCAAAGACCCATCTCCCTACATGCTTCGCCGCCAGACGGCCATCATGAAGCAAATGCGTCATATTGACGTTTTTCCTGCAAAATAATCACTTTTTGGCACTCAGACTTTGCAATTCGCACAATTTTGATTAACTTTGCGCTGTATTTTAATCAAATCCGGGTATGTTGGACACCTTTTTTCGCACTCACCGCTATCTCATAGAGCACACGCAGGCTCCCGTACAGCGTGCGCTCATGAACGAAATCGACTGGCACGACCGGTTGATTGGCATCAAGGGTAGCCGCGGTGTGGGAAAAACCACCTTCCTGCTCCAATATGCCAAGGATCACTTTGGAATCAACGACTACAGGTGTCTGTATGTCAACATGAACCACTTCTATTTCCAGGGACATACGCTGACCGACTTTGCCGGCAACTTCGTGCGTGCAGGCGGACAGGTGTTGCTCATCGACCAGGTATTCAAGCAGCCGGGCTGGAGCCATGAGTTGCGCACCATCCACAATGCCTACCCCAGCCTGAAAGTAGTTTTCACCGGCAGCTCCGTGATGCGCCTCAAGGAAGAGAACCCCGAGCTCAACGGACTGGTGAAGAGCTACAACCTCAGGGGATTCTCGTTTCGCGAGTATCTGAACCTGAAGACAGGACTCCAACTGCCCAGATACACACTCCAGGAGGTGCTCGCCGGCCACGAGCAGCTGGCGGCCGAGGTGACGGCCAAGGTGAACCCCTTCGACCATTTCTCCCACTATCTCCACCACGGCTACTACCCCTTCTTCCTGGAGAAGACCAATTTCTCGGAAAACCTGCTCAAGGTGATGAACATGATGATTGAAGTGGACATCCTGCTCATCCAGCAGATTGAGTTGAAATACCTGAGCAAGATAAAGAAGCTCTTCTATCTGCTGGCCACCGACAACAGCAGTGCCCCCAACGTGAGCACCTTGGCCACAGACGTGCTCACCAGCCGCGCCACCGTGATGAACTACATCAAGTATCTGAGCGATGCCCGGCTCATCAACATGCTCCACCATGTGGGCGAATCGTTCCCCAAGAAGCCCGCACGCCTGTCGCTCCACAACACCAACCTCATGCACGTGATGATGCCCGGAAGGGTGGACGAGCAGCAGATGATGGAAACCTTCTTCCAGAATGCGCTCTGGGGCCGCCATGCCGTGAACATAGGCGACCGCCACGGCATCTTCGTGGTGGACAACCGCCACCGCTTCCGCATCCTCACCGATGACCTCAGGCGGTTCAGTTCGGACGTGACATACGCCAGAAGCAACATCCTCAAGGGCAAACACAACATGATACCCCTGTGGCTTTTTGGTTTCCTGTACTGACCGAATCCTATGACAACTGACAAGCTAGAAACAAACTAGATAAAAAAAAGAAAAAGAAACTATGGCAAAAGAAAAGAAATTTGTAACGTGGGATGGCAACACCTGTGCCGGACATGTGGCATACATGTTCAGCGAGGTGGCTGCAATCTATCCCATCACGCCTTCGTCTCCCATGGCGGAGCATGTAGACGAGTGGGCCGCCCAAGGCCGGAAAAACCTCTTTGGCGACACCGTAATGGTGCAGGAAATGCAGTCAGAGGCTGGCGCAGCCGGCGCCGTACACGGCTCTCTGCAGGCCGGTGCCCTCACCACCACCTTCACAGCCTCTCAGGGCTTGCTGCTGATGATTCCCAACATGTACAAGATTGCCGGCGAACTGCTGCCCAGCGTCTTCCACGTGTCGGCGCGCACCGTTGCCACACACTCCCTGTGCATCTTTGGCGACCACAGCGACGTGATGGCTTGCCGCCAGACGGGTTTTGCCATGCTGGCCGAAGGTAGCGTGCAGGAGGTTATGGACCTCTCCGCCGTGGCTCATCTGGCCGCTCTGGAGGCACGTGTGCCCTTCATCAACTTCTTCGACGGTTTCCGCACCTCCCATGAGTATCAGAAGGTAGAGCTCATCGAGGACGACGACGTGCGCGACCTTGTGAACCAGAAGGCCCTGGCCGAATTCCGTGCCCGTGCCCTCACACCCGAGCATCCCCAGGCCAAGGGTATGGCCGAGAACCCCGAGACTTTCTTCCCCCATCGCGAAAGCTGCAACCGCTACTACGATGCCGTGCCTGCCATCGTGGAGAAGTACATGGCTGCCATCTCTGAGCGCACGGGCCGCAAATACGACCTCTTCAGCTACTATGGCGCTGAGGATGCCGAGCAGGTCATCATCATGATGGGTTCCGGCACCGAAGCTGCCCGCGAAGCCATCGACTACGCCAATGCAGGCGGAAAGAAGTACGGTCTGGTGAGCGTACACCTGTACCGCCCCTTCAGCGTAGAGCACCTGCTGAAGGCCGTGCCTGCCACCTGCAAGCGCATTGCTGTCCTGGACCGCACCAAGGAGCCCGGAAGCAACGGCGAACCGCTGCTCCTCGACGTGAAGGATGCCTTCTACGGCAAGGAGAACGCTCCCGAAATCGTAGGCGGCCGCTATGGTCTGGGCTCTGCCGACGTGACTCCCACCATGATTCTCGGTGTATATGAGAACCTGGAGCTGCCCCAGCCCAAGGATCACTTCACCGTGGGTATCGTGGACG
>JAEDIG010000129.1 GCA_016292545.1 Bacteroidaceae bacterium | reverse complement strand
GTTGCCCAGGTGCTTATAAATAAGGCTGAAATAAAAGACTGCGTATTTTAGGTATTCGAGGTTAATTTACCATTCCTGCCATGATACGGAGGCAGGAAGGTTGGGGCATGGACACAGGAGCGAACCGTCCATGTCTTCATGCCCCAATGAGATGCAACCAATCACATAATGCCGTCGGCACGGAGCTTCTCCTGCCACTTCCAGGCAGTGGCAAGTACATCGTCGAGCTTTGCCTCAGACTTCCAGCCAAGCACCTTGTTGGCCTTGTCTACATTGCCCCAGATCTTCTCGATGTCGCCCTCACGACGGGGGCCATACTTCCAATTGAGCTTAACGCCTGTGGCACGCTCAAAGCTGTCGACAATCTCCTTGGTGCTGTAGCCATTGCCCGTGCCCACATTGAAGAATTCCAGAGGTTCGGTTTCCTTGTCGAGCACGCGGGTCATGGCACATACATGCGCCTTGGCCAGGTCAACAACATATATATAGTCGCGGATACATGTGCCGTCGGGGGTATTGTAGTCGTTGCCGAATACCGTCAGTTCCTTGCGGATGCCCATGGCTGTCTGGGTGACGAAAGGAATCAGGTTGTTGGGCACACCATTGGGCAACTCACCGATCTCTGCAGAAGGATGGGCACCGATGGGGTTGAAATAGCGAAGCACGATGCTCTTGATGGGCGCACCGCTGTGGATGTAGTCGGTGATGATCTGCTCGTTGATTTCCTTGGTGTTGCCGTAGGGAGAGGTTGCCTTCTGATGGGGAGCCTCCTCGGTAACAGGCAGATTCTCGGGTTTGGGCTGACCATAGACTGTGCAGCTGCTGGAGAAGATGATACCCTTTACGTCGTACTTGGGCATAAGCTCAAGCAAGTTGACCAGTGATACGATATTATTACGATAGTAGAGCAAAGGCTTCTGCACGCTCTCACCCACGGCCTTGCTGGCTGCAAAGTGGATGATGCCACAAATCTGGGGATACTTCTGGAAAACAGCTTCCGTGGCTGCATAGTCGCGCAAATCCACCTTTTCGAAGGCGGGACGAATGCCGGTGATTCTCTCAATACCGTCGAGCACCTCAATCTTGGAGTTAGAAAGGTCGTCCACGATGACCACATCATAGCCTGCCTGCTGCAGTTCTACTGTGGTGTGACTGCCGATGAACCCTGTGCCACCGGTTACAAGAATGGTCTGTTTCATAAGTGTTAAGTTGATGGTTTATATGTTTGTGTATATTTTATAGTCCGAATAACTTGCCCAGTCCATTGTCAACTCCGCTGAAGCCCATGAAGGCCATGGCCAGCAGGCCGGCTGTCACCAGCGCGATGCTCATGCCCTGCATACCCTTGGGAACAGGCATCAAGGACAGTTGCTCGCGAATGCCGGCAAAGACGATGAGTGCCAGCGCAAAGCCGACGGCTGTGCTGATGGCGAACACCACACCTGTGAGCAGATTGGGTTCAAGCCCCTGGGTGGCGTATGTACCGTTGGCCACAAGAATGGCCACACCCAGAATGCAGCAGTTGGTTGTAATCAGAGGCAGGAACACGCCCAAGGCCTGATAGAGCGCCGGGCTCACCTTCTTGAGGACAATCTCCACCATCTGCACAAGGGCAGCAATCACAAGGATGAAAGCAATCGTCTGGAGGTACTCAAGGCCAAAGGCATTGAGCACATACATCTGGATAAGATAGGTGACAATGGTGGCGATAGTAAGCACGAATGCCACGGCGGCACCCATGCCACAGGCTGTCTCCACCTTCTTGCTCACTCCCAGGAACGGGCAGATGCCCAAGAACTGGGAGAGCACGATGTTGTTCACAAATATCGCTGTGATGAAAATCAATATGTATGCCATAATTTTTATCTGTCTTTAGCGTTATACATTATGCCTTCCTTATGCGGTTGACAATGGCAATCAAGTAGCCAAGGGCGATGAATGCACCAGGAGCCAATACGAACACAAGCGCACCGTACTGTTCGGGGAACAAGGTGATGTTGAAGATGCGGCCGGTGCCCAGCAGTTCGCGGGCTGCACCCAGAAGCGTAAGGCCCAGCGTGAAGCCCAGACCCATGCCAATGCCGTCAAATGCACTGGCAACAGGACCATTCTTGGCTGCAAAAGCCTCGGCACGTCCCAGAATGATGCAGTTCACCACAATCAGCGGAATGAACAAGCCCAGCGTGGCATAGAGGTCGGGCAGATAGGCCTGCATCACCATCTGGAGAATGGTGACCAAAGAAGCAATGACCACGATGAAACTGGGAATGCGCACCATATCGGGGATAAGGTTCTTGATGAGCGATATGATAATGTTGCTGAAGATGAGTACGGCCGTAGTGGCCAGTCCCATGCTCATACCATTGATGGCACTGGAGGTGGTGCCCAATGTAGGGCACATACCGAGAAGGAGCACAAAGGTGGGGTTCTCCTTCACGATTCCGTTGAGTAGTACTTTGAAGTTGTTCATGTCTTTGTCCTCCTTATATTAATGTTTTGGTTTGGCTGTAGCACCCGTGCTGGCATCGGCATACTTGTCGTTGACGGCAGCATAGGCGGCGTTCACACAACGCAGGAAGGCACGGCTGGTGATAGTGCTGGCCGTAATGGCATCCACATCGCCTCCGTCTTTCCTTACAGTAAGGTTGGCATTGCTGGGGTTGAGCCCTACGATGCAACCCTTTCCGCCCTCCTGGAACCAATCGGAAGCCTTGGCACCCAAGCCCGGTGTCTCGCTGGTCTGGAGAATCTGGTAGCCTTTGATGACACCGTCGGCATCGAAGCCCACGAGCACGGTGAGCGTGCCGCCAAATCCATTGGGGTCGCTGGCCTGCACGGCTGTCCCCTTGTCGGTGGCATAAAGGACGGTGCCATTATCCAGGGTGTCGGGAGCCTGCACGTCCAGTTCGTCGGCACAAAGTACCTTCTTGATGCCGTCGGCCAGCTGGCGCGCCTTGATTTCCTGAATGGGACCCTTGGTGAGTTCGTTCACATATCCAAGTGCTCCGCCTGCCACAACAGCAATAAGCGTGAGCACGATGGCCATATTATACCATGTAGATTCAAGCTTTTTCATTTCTTCACCTCCCCAAATCGTTTAGGTTTGCAATAAGTGTTGATGAGCGGTGTGAAGGCATTCATCGTCAGGATGGCAAAGCTCATACCCTCGGGGTAAGCACCCCAGTTGCGGATGACGATGGTGAGCAGACCAATGCACACGCCATAAATCAGCTGGCCGCGGGCCGTCATGGGGCTCGTCACATAGTCGGTGGCCATGAAACATGCACCCAGCATAAGTCCGCCACTGCACAGCACCACCAGCGGATTGGCATACACCGGATTGGCCAGATGCATAAGACCGCTCACGACTGCCACAGTGGCCAGGATGCTCACGGGTATATGCCAAGTGATTATCTTGCGCCAAATCATGAATGCAGCGCCCAGCAAGAGCAGCAAGGCACTCACCTCGCCCAATGAACCAGCAGAAGAGCCGATAAACAACTCGCCCGCCGAAGGCAGCTGGTCGAGATAAGACGCGTCGCCGCTGACAATGGCAGCCTTCATCAGGCTGAGGGGAGTGGCTCCCGTCTCGGCATCCAGATAAGAAGCAAGCTGTCCGGGCTGAGGCCATGAGGTCATTTGCACGGGGAAACTGATGAGCAGGAACACACGTCCCACAAGGGCGGGATTGAAAGGATTGCAGCCCAATCCGCCAAAAGTCATTTTTCCAATGCCTATAGCCACCAGCGCACCAATGGCTATAATCCAAAGAGGAAGGTTGGAGGGCAGGTTGAAGCCCAACAACAAACCGGTAAGGATGGCGCTGCCGTCGCAGATGGTCAGACGCGGAGTTTTGAGGATGAAGGTGGAAATGGCCCACTCAAAGAACACGCAGAAAAGAACGGAACTGAGCAAGACCACAACCGCTCCCAATCCGAAGAACCACAGGGAGGCCAGCAAAGCAGGCACCAGGGCTATGCACACACCATACATGTTGCGCGAAACGCTGTCGCCACCATGCACATGCGGTGAAAGTGATATAATTGGTTTCATATTCGTTTGTTGGTGATGAATTAACGGGATTACTATTTCTTTGCCTGTGCAGCACGGCTGCGGATGATGCCCATCACTGTCTGCTTGCCCACACGGATATTATCGAGCAACGGACGACAGCTGGGACATGTGAACTGACAACTGCCACACTCGATGCAGCTGACCACATCATTGGCCTCGGCACGCTCCCAGTCTGCATGTACACTCAAGGTGGCCAGCAGATAGGGTTCCAGACCCATGGGGCATGCACTCACACACTTGGCGCAACGGATACAAGGCTGAGGGGCAGAACGGCGGGCCTCACGATCGTTCATGATAAGCAAACCGCTGGAACCCTTGGTCATGGGTACATCCAAAGAGAGCAGGGCCTTACCCATCATGGGACCGCCACCGATAATCTTGCCCGTGTCGGCCGGAAGGCCGCCGCATTCGTCCATGAGCTGCTGCATGGGAGTGCCCAGACGTGCACGCAGATTGCCGGGATTGGAAACGCTCTTGCCCGTGACTGTGATGATACGGTCAATCAAAGGTTTGTTGTGCATCACGGCCTCATAGATGGCAAAGGCCGTACCCACATTCTGCACCACAGCGCCCACATTGATGGGGATGGCAGGGGGAGCAGGCACCTGACGGCCAATCACAGCGTCTATAAGTTGCTTTTCGCCACCCTGAGGATATTTGACTTTCAGGGGAACCACCTCGATTTCGGGATATGACCGGGCCTTTTCAGTCATCAGCTTGATGGCATCAGGCTTGTTGTTTTCAATGCCGATATAGCCGCGCGATACGCCCACGGCCTTCATGATGAGCGAAACGCCGACAAGGATTTCCTCGGCATGCTCCAGCATGAGCCGGTGATCGGCGGTGAGGTATGGCTCACACTCCACGGCATTGATGATGACGCATTCGGCCTTGCAGCCAGGAGGAGGCGACAACTTGACATGGCAAGGGAAGGTGGCACCGCCCATACCCACTATGCCTGCGTTCTTTATCTTCTCAATGATGGTCTTGCTGTCCAGCTCAGGACGGTCGGACAAACGAACCAGCTGACTGCTGCGGTCGATGGTGTCCTCCCATTCGTCGCCCTCCACGTCTACGTAGATGGCAGCCCTGCGGGTGCCACTGGCATCCAGCACACTGTCAACCTTGCTCACCGTGCCGCTGACGCTGCTGTGTACGGGAGCACTCACAAAACCGCCGGCCTCGGCCAACAGCGTGCCTACTTTCACCTTGTCGCCCTTCTTCACTACCGGCTTGGCAGGCGCACCAATATGCTGGAACATACTGAACACAGCCTGCTTGGGCAACATTGCATCACGGATGGGCTTGTCGGCCGTGAGCTTGTTTTCTGCGGGATGCACCCCGCCTATTCTGAATGTCTTCATGCTGGTTTCTCGTTATTGGTTGGTTGCGTAGCACTGGCAGCGGCTGCAGGTTCTGCAGGCTGCACAGCAGCGGGTTTACGGGGAGGGAAGTTGAAGCCATGGATGGCACCCTTGGGACATGCCTCCTCGCACTTCCTGCACATCTTGCATTTCTCGGCATCGATGTAGGCCAGGTTGTTCTCCAATGTGATGGCCTGGAACTTTTCGCAGGTCTTCACACACTTGCCACAGCCGATGCAGGCACTCTTGCATGCCTTATTGGCCACGGCACCCTTGTCCTTGTTGTTGCACAGCACAACCACACGGCGGCCCTTGGGACCCTTCAGACGGATTTCGATGACACCACGCGGACAAGCCTTGGCACATGCGCCACAGGCTGTACACTTGTCTTCGTCCACCTCGGGCAGACCCGTTGAAGGATTGATGCGGATGGCACCAAACTGGCAAGCAGCCACACAGTCGCCACATCCCAGACAGCCATAGGGGCAGGCTGTTTCGCCCATGCCCAACATCTGCTGTACGCGACATGTGTGCATACCGTCGAACTCCGCAATGCGAGGACGGTTTTCACAACTGCCGTTGCAGCGAACGACGGCCACCTTGGGCGCACTGGCTACGACAGCAAGGCCAACAATGTCGGCCACCTGCTCCATCACAGCCTGTCCGCCCACAGGACACAACTTGCCGTCGAGACTGCCTTGGTCGGCGGCTTTCACACACGCAGCGGCAAAACCCGAGCAGCCGGGGTAGCCACAACCGCCACAGTTGGCCTGCGGCAATACGGCGGCTACCTGACCGATGCGTGGATCCTCATGCACAGCAAAGCGATGGGACGCATAGAAGAGCACAAGTGCGGACACCAGGCCCAACACGCCCAACACGATTACTGCTAATAGAATTAAATCCATAATGTTTTATTGTTGTATATTTGTTATTTTTATCTCGAACTTGCGCGACAAACGCCCACGCATGGCATAAAGCCCCACGAAATAGAGCCCCAGCACACACAGCGCAGCCATGGCAGACACGCCTTCTGGCACACCTGCCATGCCACAGCCTGCAAGCACGGCCACCATCACGACCAGCGGAACCACATAGGCCAACACGGAAGCCTGCATGCCAAGCTTCACCTCGGTATGCAGCCACACATGGTCGCCCTCCTGGAAAGAGGAGGCATCGGGCACGTTCACCACAAGCGTACGCATCTTGGACTCATGGCTGCGGCACAGGCCAGCTGCATCACAACTGGCACAGGCAGACTGCTGCATCATCTGCACCTCTACCCTATTGCCTTCGATACGCACGATTCGTGCATCATGGTGTATGGTATGCTTATTTTGCATGTAGTGTTAGTCATTCTTATCACAAAGTTACTGGATTTTGCGGATTCTCTCATACATTTGGTGGAAGACTTTTTTTCGTTTAACATTATTAAACAATTTGAGCCCTTCATCGTGTCATTCAGCAAGCGCATAGAGGGTTTTCACACCCTTTATTTTCTCTCCCTT
>JAEDIG010000128.1 GCA_016292545.1 Bacteroidaceae bacterium | reverse complement strand
GGATTTACGGTGAACTGCTGTATTTTCATAGGGCTGTATATACTACTTTCTTGGTTTGGAAATATTCCTCCTCGAAACACTCGGAAAGGGGTGTGACAATTGTGCTGCTCTTGAGCGGGAGCACTTCATGCTCCAGTTCCCCGCCTTTCAGGCAAATCAGTCCGTTGGGCAATCCATTGAGCTGCACCTTCTTGTCGATTTTTCCGCGTGTGATGCGCACCAGGTCTGTCAGAGGCATTACGGCTCGTGACACCACGAACTGATATTTCTCCTTCACATCCTCGGCCCGGCTCCACTGGGTGGTGACGTTGTCGAGCCCAAGTGCCTTTGCCACCTCGCTGCATACGAGCACTTTCTTCTTGATGCTGTCGAGGAGGTGGAACTGGCAGTCGGGGAAGAGAATGGCTAGTGGGATGCCTGGAAAACCGCCTCCCGTTCCCAGATCGAGAATGGTGGTGCCGGGTTTGAAATGGATGACATGTGCAATGCCGAGCGAGTGGAGCACATGATGTTCATAGAGGTTGTCTATGTCCTTGCGGCTGATTACGTTGATTTTTGCGTTCCAATCGTGGTAGAGCGCATCGAGTGCCGCGAAGCGTTCGCGCTGTTCGCTGGCAAGAGTGGGGAAGTATTTGTCTATCAGTTGCATGTGGTTTCTTCCTTTTACTGGTCAAGTCCTTTGAAAATGTCGCTAAGTTCGGTGTAGGGAATGGTGGCATTTACTTCGCCGGCAGCCCATGGGCCTATATCGTAGGGGTCGTAGTGGAACCGGATGCCGTCCTGACGGAGTAGGAAGTTGAAGTCGTTCACATACACGTCGCCCAGCATCAGCAAACCATATTTCTCCTGCAGTTCCTCGCTGTCTTTGCAGCCAAAATCCTTGCATATCTGGTTGCGGATGAGTTGCAACAATTGCTCTTCCTTTGTGCTGTCCATAACCTCGCCGGCCTTGATAAGATGCCCGTTGCTGCTGCGGAAGTTCATCAGCATCAGACTGTAGCCTCCGTGGGCACCGCCCTGATAGGTGGTGAGTGTGCCTTCATATCCGATTACGCCCTGTAGCGTGCTGTCGGCAATGCGTATCTTGTTGTCATAGACATACTCATAGGCGAACGACATGGTGAAGGATGTGTCGCTGTAGAGGTTCTTCAGCTCCAGGCAATACTCGTGGCTGATGCTGTCGCCCAGCTGTTGTAGGACTTCATCCAACGGCATGTCTTCATTGCCCGAGAGGATGGCCGCCAGCTGTGAGCGCAGGGTGTCGGATGCTTCCTTCTTCATCGCCGGGAGCTCCAGCAGGATACATACATTGCTGGTGGGGTCGCCCACAAGGGCGGTGTCCCTGATGAGGGCGGGGACGGTGTCGTGGTGGCAGTAGTATACAGAGTCTGCCTGAATGGAGTCGTTTGCTTCTCCGGAGCCAGTGTGCTGGCCACTATTGATGCATGCTCCCAGCAGGAACGGAAGCAACATCGCGATGGAATACTTCTTCATAGCGTATAAAAATGTTTATGAGGGCAACGGCGCCCAAAATGAATGGATAATACAGATAGGGGATGATGCTCAGGGGCGTGATGCCGGCCAGGCCAGATGCAATCAGCAGTTGTGCGCCATAGGGGATGATGCCCTGGGCAAAACATGAAAAGGTGTCGAGGATGCTTGCGCTCCGGCGCGGATCCACACCATAGCGGGTGGAAATCTCTTTTGCCAGCGGCCCCACGGTGAGGATGGCAATGGTGTTGTTGGCTGTGCAGAAGTCGGTGAGCACCACTAAGGCGGCAATGCAGCATTCGGCTCCTTTGCGTCCGCTGATGCGTTGGGTGAGCACCTGAATGAGATAGCGTATGCCTCCTGTTTCGCGGATGATTTCAATCAGACCGCCGGCGAGAAGCGTGACAATAATCAGTTCGCCCATGCCCAGGATGCCTCCGCTCATGGCATTCATCCATGCTTGCATGTCCATCCGGCCGGTGGCGATGCCTACGAACCCTGCCAGACCTGCACCCAGCGCAAGCACGGCGGTCACGTTCATTCCCAGCAATGCGGTGAGCAGCACGAAGAAGTAGGGCATAACCAGCAGGTATTCCACCGCTCCGGGAAGAGGTGCACTCCCTTGTCTGGCGCCCAGGACAAGATAGAGTCCCAGTGTGATTATGGCTGCCGGACCGGCAATCCAGATGTTTTTCCGGAATTTGTCGCCCATCTTGCAACCCTGGGAACGGGTGGCAACGATGGTCGTGTCGGAAATGAAACTGAGATTGTCCCCGAAATAGGCTCCTCCCACGGCAATGGCCACCCATAACGGTACGCTTTGGCCCGTCTGATTGGCCAGGCTCACGGCAATGGGGGTGAGGGCGGCTATAGTGCCTACACTAGTGCCTACGCAGATGGAAATGAGACACGAGGCCAGAAAGAGGCCACCCATCACCAGACTCTGGGGCAACAGCGAAAGTGACAGGTTGACCATGGCATCGATGGCACCGATGGCCTTGGCCGCTCCCGTGAAGGCTCCGGCCAGCACAAATATCCACACCATCATCAGCAGTCCCGGGCGGCGGGCTCCTTCGGTGAGCAAGGCGAACCGTTCCTCCCAGGGCCTGTGGCGCAGAATGAGGATGGCATAGATACATGCCAGCAGGAAGGCCACGCTGATGGGTACGGCGTAGAAATCGCCTGCAGAGAGGCTGAACCCCACGTAGAGCAGCAGGAAAACAGCCAGTGGGCTGAGGGCTTTAAGTCCCGAAAAAGTGGATATAATCTCTTTCATACGGCTAAATTACCTCTTTATTTGCATTCCGGGATGAAATTGTGGGTTAAAAATATGAAATTTGGCAGTTTTTGCCCATAAATTCTTCTTGATAATGAATAATTGTATAATTTTGCGCCTACAAACAATAAAAAGTATGGCAAAGATAGTGACATTGGGCGAAATCATGTTGCGCCTGTCGTCTCCCGGCCAGAGCCGTTTGGTGCAGTCGAGGAGCTTTGATGTGAATTATGGAGGAGGCGAGGCCAATGTGGCTGTCAGTCTGGCCCATTTCGGACATGCGTGTTATTTTGTGAGCAAGGTGCCTGCCCATGAGGTGGGGCAAAGCGCCATCAACAGTTTGCGCCAGTATGGTGTACACACCGACTATGTGGCCAGAGGGGGTGACCGTTTGGGCATCTATTTCCTGGAAACAGGAGCCAGCATGCGTCCCAGCAAGGTCATCTATGACCGTGCCGGCAGCAGCATTGCTTGTGCAACACCCGATGAATTTGATTTCGATGCCATCATGAAGGATGCCGCATGGTTCCATTGGAGTGGCATCACTACTGCCATCAGTCCGCAGGGAGCAGCCTTGGTGGAAGCGGCCTGCAAGGCGGCCCGCAGGCATGGAGTGACCGTGAGTTGTGACCTTAATTTCCGCAAGAAGCTGTGGACGCCGCAGCAGGCACAGGCGGTGATGGTACCCTTGATGGAATATGTGGATGTGTGTATCGGCAACGAAGAGGATGCCGAACTTTGTCTTGGGTTCAAGGCTGAGGGCGATGTGGAGGCCGGACGGACTGATGCGGAAGGCTATGAGGGCATCATGCGTCAGATGGCCGAACGTTTCGACTTCCGTGTGGTGGCCAGCACCCTTCGCGAGAGTTACAGCGCCACCCACAATGGCTGGAAGGCCGTGATGTGGGACGGAAAGTCGTTCCTGCAGAGCCGGCGCTACGACATCATGCCCATCATAGACCGTGTGGGAGGAGGTGACAGCTTCAGCGCCGGATTCATCCATGGTCTGCTGTCCCTGTCTTCTTCTGGGGAGGCTCTCGAATTTGCTGTGGCTGCCAGCGCGCTGAAGCACACCATCCCTGGTGATGTGAATCCGGTAGACCTTACGGAGGTGGAGGCACTGATGCATGGAAGTGGTAACGGAAGGGTGCAGCGTTAATTGTCATTGTATAATATAATGTAAAGGATATATGGCTCGATTTGACAAAATAGCCGTTCTTGCCAAGATGAAGGATACAGGCATGGTGCCCGTGTTTTACCATAAGGATGCCTCTGTAGCCAAAAAAGTAATCAAGGCATGCTACGAGGGTGGGGTGCGTGTGTTTGAATTTACCAATCGGGGCGATTTTGCGCATGAGGTGTTTGCCGAATGTGTGAAGTTTGCCGCTAGCGAATGCCCTGAGATGGCACTTGGCATAGGCTCGGTGGTGGATGCGCCTACGGCAGCCCTTTTCATCCAGTCGGGTGCCTGCTTTGTGGTGGGTCCGCTGTTCAATCCGGAGATTGCCACCCTCTGTAACCGAAGGCTCATTCCTTATTGCCCTGGTTGCGGCACGCTTTCCGAGATAAGCCAGGCGCAGTCGATGGGATGTGATGTGTGCAAGGTGTTCCCGGCCGATGTCTACGGTCCGGCATTCGTGAAGTCTGTGATGGCTCCCTGCCCGTGGAGCAAGATTATGGTTACGGGAGGTGTGTCGCCCGAAAGGGACAACCTCACGTCGTGGGTGCGCTCAGGCGTGTTCTGTGTGGGAATGGGTTCGCAGCTCTTCCCCAAGGACAGGGTGGCTGCGGCCGATTGGGACTACGTGAGCCAGCAATGCCGCTTGTCGCTGATGTATATTAGTGAGGCAAGGGAACAGAAATGAAGAAAAGCAAGAGACCCCGTTGGATCATACCCGAGGGTGTGCAACCGACCGAAATGGACCTCCGTATCCTGGAGATGCAGGAGAGAGGAAAGATTGTGCCCTCGCGTGACCTTGTCAAGACACCAGAGCAGATTGAAGGCATCCGAAGGGCAGGGCAGCTGAACACGGCTGTCCTGGACTATGTGGAAGAGCACATCTGCGAGGGAATGACCACCTTGCAGATAGACCGCATGGTGTATGAATTCACCACTTCGCATGGAGGCGTTCCTGCTCCTCTGAATTACGAGGGCTTTCCCAATAGCTGCTGCACCAGCATCAACGATGTGGTGTGTCATGGCATCCCTTCTGAGGACGATGTGCTGCAGGAAGGGGACATCGTGAACGTGGACTGCACCACCATACTGGACGGTTACTATGCAGATGCCAGCCGTATGTTTGTGATTGGTCGCACCGACCCACGCTGGCAGCGTCTGGTGGATGTGGCCTGGGAATGCTTGAAAGTGGGCGAGCAGGTATGCAGCCGCCCCTATGTGTTTGTGGGTGACATGGGTAACGCCATTGCCCGCCATGCCCATAAGAACAGGTGCACGATTGTGCGGGACCTGTGTGGCCATGGGGTAGGGCTGGAGTTCCACGAACAACCCGATGTGGAGCACTACGGCCACAAGGGAACTGGCATGTTGCTGGTTCCGGGCATGACCTTCACCATTGAACCCATGGTGAACATGGGGCATTGGGATGTGTGTGGCGATGAGATGGACCCCACGGGATGGATAGTGCTCACGGCCGATGGCCTTCCAAGTGCCCAGTGGGAACACACGTATGTAATGACGGAAAACGGGGTGGAGATTCTCACCCATTGACGGGAAAAGCAGTTCTTCGGACGGGCTGCTGTGATATGTTGACGATTAGTTACTGGAATAGATAGAATGAATAAGGATTGCATAATATTAGGAATAGAAAGCAGTTGTGACGACACATCGGCTGCCGTGGTGCGCAATGGCATCCTGCTCAGCAATGTTACGGCCAGCCAGGCTGTCCATGAGGCATACGGAGGCGTGGTGCCCGAACTGGCAAGCCGTGCCCATCAGCAGAATATCGTGCCTGTGGTGGACCAGGCCCTTAAGCAGGCCGGCGTGTCGGCAGAACAGCTGTCGGCCGTTGCTTTTACGCGAGGTCCCGGATTGATGGGGTCTCTGCTTGTGGGAGTGTCGTTTGCCAAAGGGCTGGCAGCCTCGCTGGGCATACCCATGATTGATGTGAACCATCTGCATGGCCATGTGCTGGCTCATTTCATCCATACGGCCGAGGACGACTACCAGTCGCCTCCCTTCCCCTTTCTTTGCCTCCTTGTGAGCGGCGGCAACAGCCAGATCATCCTGGTGCATTCCTACAAGGAAATGGAAATTATCGGGCAGACCATCGACGATGCTGCCGGCGAGGCCATCGACAAGTGCAGCAAGGTGATGGGATTGGGCTATCCGGGAGGTCCTGTCATCGACCGGCTGGCGCGCCAGGGCAATGCCGATGCCTATCATTTTGCCAAACCTTCTATCCCGGGTTACGATTACTCGTTTAGCGGACTGAAGACTTCGTTTCTGTATTCCTTGCGTGAATGGGTGAAGGAAGACCCCGATTTTGTGGAGCATCATAAAGAAGACCTTGCTGCCAGTCTGGAACGTACCATTGTGGATATTCTGATGAACAAACTCTACCATGCAGCCAAGGACCTCAAGATACGTGATGTGGCTGTGGCCGGAGGCGTGTCGGCCAACAATGGATTGCGCAATGCCTTCCATGTATACGCCAAACGGTATGGCTGGCGCGTATACATACCCCGTTTCAGCTATACCACCGACAACGCGGCCATGATTGCCATTACGGGCTACTTCAAGTATCAGGACCGTGATTTTTGTCCCATGGAGGCCCCGGCATACAGTCGTGTGACACATTAAATTGCTTAAAAATCAAAAAAGACAGGCAAAAACTTGTGTGTTAGGAAAAAATGCTATAACTTTGTGCCCTGTTTGGAAGAAGTTGTTGAAATAGACAAAAAAGAAAGGAAGATAGAAATGTCTAAGATTTGTCAAATTACCGGAAAAAAGGCCATGATTGGCAACAATGTTTCACACTCAAAGCGTCGCACAAAGCGTCATTTCGATGTGAATCTTTTCTCTAAGAAGTTCTACTATGTAGAAGAAGAATGCTGGATTCAGCTCAAGGTCAGCGCCCGCGGCCTTCGCTGCATCAACAAGCTTGGCCTCGACGCAGCTCTCAAGAATGCTGTGGCAAAGGGTTATTGTGATTGGAGAAGCATTAAAGTAATTGGTTAAAATTAGTCGCTACGAATTATGGCAAAGAAAGCTAAAGGCAACAGAATACAGGTGATTCTGGAATGCACCGAG
>JAEDIG010000127.1 GCA_016292545.1 Bacteroidaceae bacterium | reverse complement strand
GAATGCAAAGAAGGTGCTGCGCGAGGGCACCACATTCACACGGTTTACTTCGGGGTCGAGCCAGCGGGGTGTCTTGTCTTCCGCATGGGCAGACAAGGCGCACATCATGGCCGACGCACATAAAATTTGTTTTAGCATCATGATACAATTATTACGTTAAAATGGTATTACAATTACATATTATTATATATACAGGGTCATTCCTGCTACAAAAGTAATTGATTCACGTGAATAAAAAAAGTTTTTGGAGACAATTTTCATGATTATCGGCCAAAAAAGGCTACCTTTACACTTGAAAAGCAGCAAAAACGAGCCAACATGCAGTTTGTAAATACACAATCACCACATCTGTGCGCCAAATTTCTACAATACGTGCGCGACCTGACGGATGAAATCATCCTGCCACGGCGCTGTCCCGTGTGCGGAACCGTGATGCACGCCCATGAGCAGGTGGTGTGCGGATGCTGCCTGGCACTGGTTCCCTACACACGCTTCGAATCCCCTCTGGACAACACCATGATAAGGACACTGTGGCCCCAGGCCCCCATCGAACGGGCCACCAGCCTTTTCTACTACCGCCCCCTCTCGGACGGCAGGAAGATGATCATCGACATCAAATACCGCCATTGCGCCCAACTGGCAGAACAGCTGGGAGAGATGGCCGCACGGATGCTACACAGCGACTGGGACGATGCCGGCGTGGACGGCATTGTGGCCGTGCCCATCCACTGGAGAAAGAAAATGAAGCGCGGCTACAACCAGGCAGAACGGATTGCCAGAGGCATAGGCCGCACATACGGACTGCCCGTGGTGGAAGGCATGCTCAGACGCAGCCGGCCAGGCACCTCGCAAACCCGCCTGCATGAGGCAGAACGAAAAGCCAATGCTGCAGACACCTATCGTGCCATCGTGCCGCCGGCATGGAAGGGCCGCCACCTGATGATTGTAGACGATGTGTGTACCACAGGAGCCACCCTCACAGCATGTGCCCGTGCATTGCTGGAAGCAGATGCCACATTGCGCATAAGTTGCTTCACAATGGCCTTTTCGGGGGATAGTCTATCATATAGAAAGCAGAAATTATAACAAAATGTAATCTTTTGCGCATTTTTTCTGACAAATTATTGCAAAAATCAGCAAAAAGCAGTAACTTTGCCCCCGAAAACAAATAACCAACATTAAATACTCACTAACCAAACAGTCAACAATGGACGCAAAAAAAGTGTTAGAAGACCTGAAAAGGCGTTTTCCCAATGAGCCTGAGTACCATCAGGCAGTAGAAGAAGTGCTCGCAACCATCGAAGAAGAGTACAACAAACATCCCGAATTTGACAAGGTGAACCTCATCGAGCGCCTGTGCATCCCCGATCGCATCTATCAGTTCCGCGTGAGCTGGATGGACGACAAGGGCCAGATCCAGACCAACATGGGCTACCGAATCCAGCATAACAACGTGATTGGCCCCTACAAGGGAGGCATCCGTTTCCACAAGAGTGTGAACCTGAGCATCCTGAAGTTCCTGGCCTTTGAGCAGACATTCAAGAACTCGCTCACCACCCTGCCCATGGGCGGTGCAAAGGGCGGTTCCGACTTCAGCCCCCGCGGCAAGAGCAACGCCGAGGTAATGCGTTTCTGCCAGGCCTTCATGACCGAGCTGACCCGCCACATCGGCCCCGACACCGATGTGCCCGCAGGCGACATCGGCGTAGGCGGCCGCGAAGTAGGCTACATGTTCGGCATGTACAAGAAGCTCACCCATGAGTTCAGCGGTGTGTTCACGGGCAAGGGTCTGGAATTCGGCGGCTCGCTCATCCGTCCCGAAGCCACGGGCTACGGCAACGTGTATTTCCTGATGGAAATGCTCAAGACCAAGGGCACCGACCTGAAGGGCAAGACCGTGCTGATTTCCGGTGCCGGCAATGTGGCACAATACACCGCCGAGAAGGTGCTGCAGCTGGGCGGCAAGGTGCTGACCATGAGCGACTCCGACGGCTACATCTACGATGCCGACGGCATTGACCGCGAGAAGCTCGACTACATCATGGAGCTGAAGAACATCTACCGCGGACGCATCAAGGAATACGTGGAGCAGTATCCTTCGGCCAAGTATGTAGAGGGCATGAAGCCCTGGTTTGAGAAAGCCGACATCGCCCTGCCCTCCGCCACACAGAACGAAATCAACGAGGAGGCAGCCAAGGCACTGGTGGCCAACGGTGTGATGGCCGTGAGCGAAGGTGCCAACATGCCCACCACTCCCGAAGCCATCCGCATATTCCAGGAGGCCAAGATTCTGTATGCACCGGGCAAGGCCGCCAATGCCGGCGGTGTGTCGGTGAGCGGACTGGAAATGTCGCAGAACTCAGAGCGTCTGAGCTGGACCAGCGAGGAAGTAGACAGCCGTCTGCACGCCATCATGGAGAACATCCACCAGAACTGCGTGAAGTACGGTACCGAACCCGATGGCTATGTCAACTACGTGAAGGGTGCCAATGTGGCCGGCTTCATGAAGGTGGCCAAGGCCATGATGGCACAGGGTGTCCTCTAAGCCATCGTCCATCTTTTCCTGTACAGAAATATGCTCAGCCGTCTCTGGGGCCAACCCTCTGGAGGCGGCTGAATCTGCCATATCTAACCCTATCACATTCTATGACACTGAAAGATACATCCTTCGTGGACCTGATGCTCCGGCGCGTGTGTAACGTGTTGCTTGTGGCCAATCCCTACGATGCCTTCATGCTGGAAGACGACGGGCGCATCGACGAGAAAATCTTTTCGGAATACGCACGGCTGGGACTGCGTTTCCCGCCCCGTTTCATCCAGGTGGCCAGCATGGAGGAAGCCGAAGTGCAGATGGCACAGGGGAACATCGACCTGGTCATCTGTATGCCTGCCGCCGAGAACAACAATGTGTTCCAGATTGCGCGCAGCATCAAGGAAGAACACTCCACCACCCCCATCGTAGTGCTCACGCCCTTCAGCCACGGCATCACCCGACGCATGCAGAACGAGGACCTCTCGGCCTTTGAATACGTGTTCTGCTGGCTGGGCAACACCGAGCTGCTGCTGTCCATCATCAAGCTGATAGAGGACAAGATGAACCTGGAGCACGACATACAGAGTGCCGGCGTGCAGATGATTATGGTGGTGGAAGACAGCATCCGCTTCTATTCCAGCATCCTGCCCAGCCTGTACAAGTTTGTGCTCCAGCAGAGTCTAGAGTTTGCCACCGAAGCCCTGAACACCTCGCTGGAAACCCTGCGTATGAGAGGCCGTCCCAAGATTGTGCTGGCCCGCAACTATGAAGAGGCCTGGGAGCTGTACAGCCGCTTTGCCGACAACACACTGGGCGTAATCAGCGACTGCCGTTTCCCGATGGACGCCCATTCGCCGGAAAAGACTCCCGATGCAGGCTACAGGCTGCTCAGCGCCATACGGGCACGCGACCCCTACATCCCGCTCATCATGGACTCCAGCGAGAGCGGGAACATGGACCTGGCCACACGCTGCCACGCCCACTTCATCGACAAGAATTCCAAGAAGATGGACGTGGACCTGCGGGAAAGGCTCAACAGTTTCTTCGGTTTCGGCGACTTTGTGTTCCGCAATCCCGACACGATGCAGGAAATCGTGCGCATACGCAACCTGAAGGACCTGCAGAACCACATCATGACAGTGCCTGCCAACAGCCTGCTCTACCACATCACCCACAACAATGTGAGCCGATGGCTGGCCAGCCGTGCCCTGTTCCCCATCGCGGAATTCCTGCGCGGCATCACCTGGGACAGCCTGCAGGACGTGGACGCACACAGGCAAATCATCTTTGATGCCATTGTGGCCTACCGAAGGATGAAGAACCAGGGCGTAGTGGCTGTGTTCCAGCGCGAAAGGTTCGACCAGTACAGCAATTTCGCCCGCATAGGTGACGGCTCGCTGGGCGGCAAGGGACGCGGCCTGGCTTTCATCGACCACATACTGATGCGCCATACCGACCTGAGCACCATCCAGGGCGTACACGTGAAGATTCCCAAGACCGTGGTGCTCTGCACGGATGTGTTCGACGAGTTCATGGACACCAACGACCTCTATGCCCCCGCCCTCAGCGACATGCCCGACGAGGAGATTCTGCAACACTTCCTTCGCGCCCGCCTGCCCATCCGCCTGCTGGCCGACCTGGAGGCTTTCCTTCAGGTGGTGGACCATCCCATTGCCATCCGCAGCAGCAGCCTGCTCGAAGACAGCCACTACCAGCCTTTTGCCGGCGTGTACAGCACCTACATGATACCCTTCGTTGCCGACAAGTACGACCGGCTCTCGATGCTGTCCGATGCCATCAAGTCGGTGTATGCCAGTGTGTTCTATCGCAGCAGCAAGGACTACATGACAGCCACCAGCAATGTGATTGACCAGGAGAAGATGGCCATCATCCTGCAGGAAGTGGTGGGCCAGCAGCATGGCCCGCGTTTCTATCCCGTGATAAGCGGCGTGGCCCGCAGCATCAACTACTACCCCATCGGCGACGAAAAGGCAGAAGAGGGCACCGTGAACCTGGCCCTGGGTCTGGGCAAATATATCGTGGACGGCGGACAGAGCCTGCGCGTGTGCCCGGCCCATCCCAACAAGGTGTTGCAGATGAGCGAAGTGGACATTGCCCTGCGCGACACACAGACCCATTTCCTGGCACTGGACATGGAAAACCTGCAGGACGGACGGCTCAACTTCATGAAGGACGACGGCTTCAACCTGCGCCGATGGCCTGTGCGCGAAGCGGAAAAAGACGGCACACTGCCCTGGATATGCAGCACCTATGACCCCATCGACCAATGTATCTACGACGGTTTCTACGAGGGCCGCAACCGCAAGATCATCTCCTTTGCCGGTGTGCTGCAGAACGGGGTGTTCCCCTTGCCCGAACTGATGCGCAAGGTGTTGCAATACGGCCAGGAGGAAATGAGAAGGCCCGTGGAAATTGAGTTCGCCGCCAATCTGAACCCCGACAAGACGGGTGAGTTCTACCTGCTGCAGATCCGTCCCATGGTGGACAACCGTATGGAGCTGGACGAGGACCTTGCCCAGATTGCCGACGAGAGGTGCATCCTGCGTTCCCACAGTGCCATCGGGCATGGAGTGTTCACCGACATACAGGACATCGTATATGTGAAAACCAACGACTACACACCCAGCCACAACCCGCAGATTGCAGAGGAAATAGAGCGCATCAACCGCACCTTCATGCAACAGCGGAGCCAGCAGCCACAAGGCGAGGACAACGGCAACTGCTCCTCCTATCTGCTCATCGGTCCCGGACGATGGGGCAGCAGCGACCCCTGGCTGGGCATTCCTGTGAAATGGCCGCATATCAGCGCAGCACAGGTGATTGTGGAGGCCGGACTGAGCAATTTCCAGGTGGACCCCAGCCAAGGCACCCATTTCTTCCAGAACCTCACCAGCCTGGGGGTGTGCTACCTCACCATCAACGCCTTCTGCGGAGACGGCATCTACAGGCAAGAAACACTCGACCAACTGCCCGCCGTGCAGGAGACCGCCCATGTGCGCCACGTGCGCATGCCGCAACCGCTAGTGATTAAGGTTGACGGCAGCAAGAAAGAGGGTGTCATCATGATGGATTAGCGCATGGATTACCTTGCGCTACCAAACGTCCAAGCGTTCCCTGTTCCCGCGATACGCATACGGGCATATAGGTGTATGCCATATGGGACTATGCCACCCTTTCGGGGTTTGCGGGGGTGTGGGATTCGTGAAACACAGGGCTCACCCAGTGCTAAGCAATATCGCCCTTTCAGGATTCTTGCCAGCCATGAAAGGGTGATATGGCAAGGAGTAAGATTTAAACATATTCATAATCAACCATCTAGACATCAAAGCCCTGTAAGGGCGACATAACCCAGGGTAGGGCGTGAGCCCTATCAACGGACGGTCGCCACAATCCCAAGCCCTGAAAGTGGCGACATAATTTCATATCGGCACGCCGGCGTGAATGTGGATATGGAACTATGTCACCCCTTCAGGTTTTTTTGTCTAAACAGGGGGGGGCTGGGTCCAAGGTGAGGCAGTCTTCCATGGTTGCGGCTAACTCTGAAATCTTGACAAAAAGGGGCTGAAAACAGGGTATGAGAAATTTATAGAATAGACCGCGGAATGTGCGTTAAATTTGGGTTTTCATGCAGAAAAACGCCAGCCGGGGATATGAATCTGTTCGGATTTTTTAGGACTAATGCTATGGACGTACGTCCAAGCATGTTATGGTAGTACGTCCATAGGGGGTAAGGACGTACGGTGTTAGGGGGTATGGACGTACGTCCGCAGCGCTTTGCCCGTACGTCTAAAGAATTAAAGGCCTTCTTCAAGGCCCAAAAAGGCCGATTTTTGTCCCTTCTCAGGTTCGTCCGAACGGCAACAGATTTAATCTCCTCCGCTCAGGTGGCCAAATAGAAAGGTCAAAAACAGTAAAAACAAGTGACATTTTTCATTCCTCTCTCAATTTTCCTCTGTTTCCCTTGTCCGTCTCGGAATAAAAGCGTAGCTTTGCAGGAGAATAGGCGTGAAACCGCACCAGAAAGGAGACAGATATGAACAAACTGAAGCGACTGCCCGTGGGCATACAGACATTTTCAGAGATAAAGAATCTCGACATGCTCTATGTCGACAAGACGGAGTACATCTGGAACATGATAAACCTCAGCAAGTACATCTTTCTGAGCCGCCCCCGGCGGTTCGGCAAGTCGTTGCTGGTGTCTACGCTCCAAGCGTACTTCGAGGGCAGGCGGGAGCTGTTCAAGGGACTCTACATTGACAGCGTGGAGAAAGAATGGGTGGAATACCCTGTGCTACGGTTTAGCATGGCGTCCAGCAAGCACATGGAGAAGGAGCAGTTGGAGCGGTATCTTCTGTATATTCTGGAAGAGAACGAAAGGCGTTTTGGCTTGGTCTCCAATCACCCTGACCCTAATGTGCGCATGAAGAACCTTATCTCCAGTGTCTGTGAACAGACGGGGAAGCAGGTGGTCATCCTCATCGACGAATACGATGCACCGCTGCTCGATGTGGTGCACGAGGAGAAGACCTTGCCCG
>JAEDIG010000011.1 GCA_016292545.1 Bacteroidaceae bacterium | reverse complement strand
GAAAACAGACACTTTTTTGAGCAGATTTTAATATCTATTTTGAACGCCCTACCCTCCAGGGCGATATTGTGTGGATTGGACACTGATACCCAGGGTGCCGCTTCGCTCTGCCCTGGGCTGGTGGCAGGCTGCCCCTTTGGGGCGCTCGTTTCGGCGGCGGTGTGCCGGAGAACGGATGCCAGAGCAGACGGGGGGGATAGGATGCGCGGAAAAATACGAACGGAGTTACGCGTTAACAGTTAACGGTTCCCCTGCTTAGGAGGAGGGAACTGCGGGAAACGCCCTGAAAGGGCAAAAGCCATCAGCCCAGGGCAGAATGGAGCGGAGCGGAATGGCACCCTGGGTGTCACGCACCACACACAAAAACAACGCCCTACAGGGGCAAAAGCAGGACTATCAGTAAGGTTATTGATATTAACCACGACATGTAGTCCTGCTTTTGCCCCTGTAGGGCGTTTTTCAATTATCCGTTTTTAATACCCAGGGTGCCGCTTCGCTCTGCCCTGGGCTGATGGCTTTTGCCCCTCCAGGGCGTTTCCCGCAGTTCTTCCCCCTAAACAGGGGGATTGAGGGGGTCCTGGGTCCTGGGGGATAGGGTGCGCGGAAAAACACAAACGGTGTTACGCGTTAACAGTTAACAGTGCGCTCCGCCTTAACCGGGCAGAGACACGAAAACGGGGGCAGCACGCGAACCAAAAAGCGTATCTGCCCCCTTCCCTTAATTTTTATGCTATGGATAAATTACAGGTTCGGGTTGATTTTGCTCCACTCGGATGTGGGAGGCACGATGTTGAGGGTAACCAGCTCATCGCGCATCTTGCAGAGGTGCTCATAGCTGGCATCCAGCTTGGCGTTCTCTTCGGGAGTGCCACAGGGCACCTTGTAGGTGCAGCCGTTCTCGTCGAGAGTGGTGTCCATGGCCATCATGATGTTCTGGTACTTTTCGTTCTGGACGAAGGTGCCTGCGGGATAGGGGAACTTGGGACCGCCCATCACACTGGCAATCATCTGCACGCTCAGCAGGGAGGGGCTCTGGAAGCTGCTGCGTCCGCGGAGCTTGATGATGGCGGCACCGCCCTGGGTGACATCCTTCTTCATCTGTTCCCATTCAGCCTCGGGGAACTCGTCGGTGCCGATGATGTCGCTCAGCGCACGGCCGGCAATCTTGACGGCACTGCCGAACACAGCCATCTGCTCGCCGTGTCCACCAAAGGTGTGGGCACCCACCACCTCGTTCTGCATCACGCCGAACTTCTTGGCCAATGCGCTCTGCAGACGGGTGCTGTCGAGGGCGGCAAGGGTGGTCACCTGGCCGGGCTTGAGGCCGCTGTAGAGGAGTGTTACCAGACCCGTGAGGTCGGCAGGGTTGAAGATGATGACCACATGCTTCACATCGGGGCAATAGGCCTTGATGTTCTTGCCCAGGTCCTCGGCAATCTTGCAGTTGCCGGCCAGCAGGTCTTCGCGGGTCATGCCTTCCTTGCGGGGAGCACCACCGCTGGAGATGATATACTTGGCATCCTTGAATGCCTCAGCCACATCGGTGGTGGCTGTGATGCGGGCGTCGCAGAAACCGCTCTGGCGCATTTCCTCTGCCACGCCTTCGGGAGAGAACACATCATAGAGGCAGATGTTGGACGTGAGGCCCATCATCAGCGCGCTCTGAACCATGTTGCTGCCAATCATACCGGCGGCACCAACAATCACTAATTTCTCGTCAGTTAAAAAAGCCATATTTTTTGTGTTTATATGATTTGTCCTATGCAAAGATAACCATATTCCGGCATTCGGGCAAGGATTCGGCGGTATTTTTTTGCTCCGGCCTGCCTTAACAGGGGATTTTGACAACTGGAACTTACATTAGAGGCATCTTGGCCCCGCTGTTCTGCGCCTCAATAGGGGAGATAGTCCTCCGATGTGGCCACCTGCTGTGTGTTGCGGGCATCGAGGTCGGCCTGCCTGTACCAGTCGCTGTATTCGATGTAGTGGCGGGCATAGGTCTGGTTGAGCGAAGCGGCCTGTTCGGGGTCCACCTTCTTGATGAACCTGGCCGGCACGCCGGCCCACAGCTCGCCGGCCCCTATCTGGGTGTGGCTGAGCACCAGGGCACCCGCGGCCACGATGGCACCCTCGCCCACCTGGGCAAAGTCGAGCACGGTGGCTCCCATGCCTATCAGGGCACCGTTCTTGATTTCGCAGCCATGGAGCGTGACGCTGTGGCCCACGGTCACGTCGTCGCCGATGATGATGGGGGCCTTGCCGTTGAGGGTGTGGAGGCAGCTGTTCTCCTGTATGTTGGTGCGGTTGCCGATGCGGATGAAGTGGACGTCGCCCCTCACCACGGCATTGAACCACACCGTGCAGTCGTCGCCCATCTCCACGTCGCCCACCACCACGGAGCCCTCGCTGAAGTAGCAGTGGCGGCCGAAGCGCGGGGCGGGCATTCCCGGAAGTCTTTTTATGATTGCCATAGATGTGTATGTTTGTAGTTTTTTATTATAAATTGGTTTTCAGTCCTTTGAAAGAGGCGATGTGGCCTCGCGCAGCCATGCGCGCTCCGCCTCGTCGAGAAGGGGCGAGAGCGCATCGTACACCCGTGCATGATAGGCGTTGAGATAGGCTATCTCGTCGGGCTGCATCATGTCCGTGAGGATGGGCTTCTTGTCGATGGGGCAGAGGGTGAGGGGCTCCAGCTGGAGGAACTCGCCGTATTCGCCCTCCATGAAACGGGTGATGAGCATGGTGTTCTCTATGCGCACCCCGTGGAGGCCCGCGCGGTAGATGCCCGGCTCGTTGGTCACCGTCATGCCGGCCAGCAGGGGGGCAGGCATGTAGTTCATGCGTATCTGGTGGGGGCCTTCATGCACATTGAGGCAGGAGCCCACGCCGTGGCCCGTGCCGTGGAGGTAGTTGATGCCCTGCTGCCACATGGCATAGCGGGCCAGCACATCCAGCTGCGTGCCGCTGCTGCCTGCGGGAAAGCGCACCATGGCCAGGCGGATGTGGCCCTTGAGCACCAGTGTGTAGTCGGCACACTCCTGGGGGGTGAGCGGTCCCAGGGCGATGGTGCGGGTGATGTCGGTGGTGCCGTCGGTGTATTGCGCCCCCGAATCGAGCAGCAGCAGGCCGCGGGCCTGGAGCGGGGCGTCGCTCTCGGGGGTGGGTTCGTAGTGGACGATGGCGCCATGGGGGCCGTAGCCGGCAATGGTGTCGAACGAAAGGCCGCGATAGAGCGGCTGCTCGCTGCGCAGCTGTTCCAGGCGGGCCGACACGCTCAGCTCCGTCTGTCCGCCGGCCTCCACTGCGGGCACCAGCCAGTGCAGGAACCTGGCCATGGCCACTCCGTCGCGCAGCATGGCACGGCGGAAGCCCTCCTGCTCGGCCTCGTTCTTCACCGCCTTGAAGGTGGCGATGGGGCTCAGGGCCTCCACGATGCGGCATCCGGGGGGCAGGCAGTCGGCCACCTGGCTGTTGCAGCGGTCGGGGTCGAGCAGGATGGAGGATGCGACAAGGCCGGAGAGGTCGGCAGCCAGGGCTGTGTAGGGGCGGGTGGAGATGCCCTGGGAATGGAGGTAGTCCTGCACCCGGGCGTCGGTTTTCCGGGGGCTGATGTAGAGGACGGCCTCCTGGGGGGTCACCAGCACATACCCCACGGCCACGGGGCAGCAATGCACGTCGCAGCCGCGCAGATTGGTGAGCCAGGCCACCTCGTCGAGCTGTCCCACCAGCATGGCCCCGGCACCCATCTCGCCAAGCCGCGCACGCAGGCGGGCCAGCTTGTGGGAGGCAGGCTCGCCCGCACAAGAGAGCGGATGCACCTCCACGGGGCTGTCGGGAATGGGCGGACGGTCGGTCCACAGGGCTGCGGCAGGGTCACCGGCGGCCACCAGCTGCAGGCCATGCGCGGCCAGCCCCTGGGCCAGGCTCCGCCTGAGGGCGATGGTGTTCACCCATGCGTCGATGCCCACCCGGCTGCCCGCCGGGAGCACCTGGGCCAGCCATTCGGTAATATCCGGGGTGCCGGGGATGCGTTCGCGCATGAGCCGGAAGGGGGTGCCTGCCAGCTGCTCCTCGGCAGCCAGGAAATAGCGGCTGTCGGTCCACAGGGCCGCATCGGTGAGCGTGACCACGGCAGTGCCCGCGCTTCCGTCGAATCCGCTTATCCACTTGCGCGTTTCCCAATGCCGGGGCACATATTCCCCGCAGTGGGGGTCGGTGCTGGGAAAGATGAACGCGCTGATGCCATGGTCTTCCATATAGCGGCGCAGCTGTGCCACACGCCGGCCTGCCTGATTGTCGTGAGGTGTCATCATATATCTTCTGGGTGTAATGCTTGTGATATGTATATGTGTATATATATATAATTATTGTACTGCACGGCCGGCGAGGCGCTGCCCTATCATGCCGAATATCATGTCGGCGGCCCCGGCATTGTGGCTGATGTAGTCGCCGCTTATCTGGCCGCGTGCCTTGCGCATGCCTTCGTCGGAGACGAGGGTGTCCACCGCATGGTTGAACTCCGCCTGGCTGCTGATTTCGAAGCATCCGCCCAGCCCCAGCAGGTCCTGGGCCTCCTTGAAGCCCTTGTTGTTGGGGCCTATGATGACCGGGATGCCGTACACGGCCGCCTCGGGCACATTGTGGATGCCCGCGCCGAAGCCGCCGCCCACATAGGCGATGTCGGCATAGCGGTAGATGCTGCTCAGGAGGCCGAAGCAGTCGATGATGACGCAGTCGGCCTGGGCCAGGCGCGACTTGTCGGCCCGGGTGTAGCGCACACAGGGGCGGCTGGTCCTCTGCTCTATCTGGCGCAGGTGGCGGTCGTCGATGACATGGGGGGCCAGGATGAGCTTCATGCCGGGATGGGCGTTGAAGTAGTTCATGATGA
The DNA here is from genome assembly GCA_016292545.1 of Bacteroidaceae bacterium. Lineage (GTDB taxonomy): Bacteria > Bacteroidota > Bacteroidia > Bacteroidales > Bacteroidaceae > Physcousia. The sequence goes on along the minus strand of JAEDIG010000011.1, from coordinate 28,563 downwards.
GCTCCTCGTCGGGCGGCCACGAGCTGCCGGCGATGAACACATAGCCGGCGCTCTGGCGGAAGCTGTCCAGTTCGGGCAGCCGGCGTGCCGCGCGCTGGATGTCCATCACACGGTCGAAGCGGGTGTCGCCCACCACGGTCACGTTGCGGCTGATGCCCAGGGTGGCCAGCAGGCGCGCGCTCTCCTGGTCCTGCACGAAGAAGTGGTCCACCATGCGCAGCACACCGGCATAGCCCCGGCCGTACCAGCGGAAGAAGATCTTGTCGGAGCGGAAGATGCTGCTCACGCTGTAGACGGGGATGTGGTAGTGGCGGCAGGCACGGATGAAGTTGGTCCAGAACTCATACTTGATGAAGAACGCCATCTCGGGGCGCACATAGCGGAAGAAGCTGATGACGTTGCCGATGGTGTCGAAGGGCAGATAGCAGACGACGTCGGCCCCGTCGTAGTTCTTGCGCACCTCATAGCCCGAGGGGGAGAAGAAGGTGAGCAGGATCCTGTATTCGGGGTGCTCCCTGCGGAACCGCTCCATCAGGGGACGGCCCTGCTCGAACTCGCCCAGGCTGGCGGCATGGAACCATACGTACCTGGCATTGCGGTCGATGCGGCGGCGCAGGATGCGGAAGGTGTTGATGTGGCCCTTCACCATGAGCCGTGCCTTCTCGTGGAACGGCGCGAGAAGGATCACTATCAGCATGTAGAGGTAGATGGCCAGCGAGTATATCATCCCAGTGTGTCTATTGCATGTTGCATGCGCCCGAGGGTCTCGTCCTTGCCGAGGAAGGCGCTCAGTTCATACATGTCGGGGCCCTGTCCGGCTCCCACCAGGCATATCCGCCAGGCGTTCCAGGGCTTGATGCCGCATGACGCGGCCCATTCGTCCACCACGGCCTTCTGGCCTTCCACCGTGAAGTCGTCCACGCCGGCGAGCACCTCCATGAGCCGGCGCATCTCGTCGGCGGTGTGCTCCTTCCAGTTCTTGCGCACGAACTTGTCGTCCTTGTCGATGGCACCGGGCGCCACGAAGAAGAAGCGCACCAGGGGCCACAGGTCGCTCACGAAGCTGATGTTGCGCTTTTTCCTGTTGCCCTCGTTGTCGGTATACTCTATCACCTTCAGCTTCATCATGCGCACCACCTGGACCATGCGCTCGGGTGTGGTGGCGATGCCCTGGGCCTGCAGCAGCCTGCCGAAGGCGGGCACCCAGGCCTCGTCGGGCTGGGCGATGAGGTACTGATGGTTGAACCATGCGGCCTTGATGTAGTCGAAGCGGGCCCCGTTGCGCGAGCACTTGCTCAGGTCGAACAGGCGCACGAGCTCCTCCATCGACAGGATTTCGCTGCTGTCGTTGCCCGGGTTCCATCCCAGCAGGGCCAGGAAGTTGACCACGGCCTGGGGCAAGTAGCCCTTCTCGCGGTAGCCGCTGCTCACCTCGCCCGTCCTGGGGTCGGTCCATTCCAGCGGGAACACAGGGAAGCCCAGCTTGTCGCCGTCGCGCTTGCTCAGCTTGCCGTTGCCCACAGGCTTGAGCAGCAGGGGCAGATGGGCGAACATGGGCATGGTGTCGGCCCATCCGAAGGCTTCGTAGAGCAGCACGTGGAGGGGGGCGCTGGGGAGCCATTCCTCACCGCGTATCACATGGGTCACCTCCATCAGGTGGTCGTCCACGATGTTGGCCAGGTGATAGGTGGGCAGGTCGTCGGCGCTCTTGTAGAGCACCTTGTCGTCGAGGATGCTGGAGTTGATGCACACGTCGCCGCGGATGATGTCGTGGACCACCACGTCCTGGCCCGGCTCTATGAGGAAGCGCACCACATACTGCCGGCCCTCGGCCAGCAGGCGCTCCACTTCCCCGGCGGGCATGGACAGGGAGTTGCGCATCTGCATGCGGGTGGAGGCGTCGTACTGGAAGTTCTCCGTCTGCCTGCGCGCGGCGTCCAGCTCTTCGGGGGTGTCGAAGGCGATGTAGGCCTTTCCGCTGTCGAGCAGCCGGCGCACATACTGCCTGTACACGTCCCTGCGCTCGCTCTGGCGGTAGGGGCCGTGCTGGCCGCCTATGCCCACGCCCTCGTCAAACGTGATTCCCAGCCACTTGAAGGATTCTATGATATACTCCTCCGCTCCCGGCACAAAGCGGGTGGAATCGGTGTCTTCGATACGCAGTATCAACTCGCCATCGTGCTGGCGTGCAAACAGATAGTTATACAATGCCGTGCGCACCCCTCCGATGTGGAGAGGGCCCGTGGGACTTGGTGCAAAACGCACCCTTACTTTTCTCTGATTCATCTTTTTCGCGTTATTTATGCGCAAAAGTACGATTTTTTTTTCTAACAATGGATATTTTTTTGTATTTTCGCATCGCAAAACCCCATAAAAGAAGATTATGAGCAGATATAACCACCATCATAGCCTGCGCACACGCGACCGCATATACAGAATTTTCTTCTGCGTGGCATCCATCGTCATCCTGGTGATGGGAATGCCCACCACCTCCGTCTCCAACCTCCACTACAACCTGGGCGAGCCCTGGGACAACGACCCGCTCATAGCCACCGACAGCTTCAGGGTGCTCAAGTCGGAGCAGACCCTGAAGCGGGAGCGCGACAGCCTGCGCAAGCTGTTCGAGCCCTACTACTCGGTGGACCGCAGGGAGGCGGCGGCCCAGGTGCAGCAGCTCATCTTCTCGATGCAGCACGACAAGAAGGACATAGCCAACGACAGCTACATCCAGCAGCTGCGGGCCGACCTCATCGAAATCTACCGCCACGGCATCATGCCCTCCACCGACTATGACCACCTGCGCTCGAGGCATGTGGACCGCATCCGCATCTATGAGGAGAACCGGTCGGCATCCATCCCCCTGGACGACATCTACACCCCGCGCACGGCCTATGAGCGCCTGATGCGCCAGGACAGCACACGCTTTGACAGGAGGGTCCTGTCGCAGCTCGACCTGAACCGCTTTGTCAACACGAACCTCTCCTACGACGAAACCAAGTCGCAACAGCAGCTGCGCGATGCCGAGGAGTCACTGGTGCCCTACATCGGCCAGGTGAAGGTGGGCGAGAAGATAGTGGACCGCGGACAGATAGTGGACAGCTACACCTTCAACGTGCTGCGCTCCATGGAGCATTACATGAGCGAGCGGGCCCGCTCCGGCACGGAATGGCTGGCCGACACGGGCGGGAAGGCGCTCTATGTGCTCATCATGTCGCTGCTGCTGCTCTTCTACTTCCGCCAGTTCCGCAGCGACTATCTGGACCACCTGCAGTCGGCCCTGTTCCTCACGTGCATGTTCCTCATCTTCCCGCTGGCCACATACGCCTTCGTGCAGCACCAGTTCATGAGCGTCTACATGGTGCCCTACTGCATCCTGCCCGTGTTCACGCGCATCTTCATGGACTCGCGCACGGCCTTCATCACCCACACCATCACACTGCTCACCTGCGCCGTGGTGCTCCAGCACCCCTTCGAGTTCATGGTCATCCAGAGCGTGGCCGGGCTCACGGCCATCTACAGCCTGCGCCAGCTCTCGCAGCGGAGCGACCTCTTCAGCGCCGTCCTCATGGTCATTGCGGCCACGCTCCTGGCACGCTTCTGCCTGCAGCTGCTCCAGGGCCGTCTCTCCGGCCCCGCCGAGCCGGACCTGTGGGGCTATGTCCACCTGGTGATAGCCGGCGTGCTGAGCACCATCTCCTACCTGCTGCTCATCCCCATCGAAAGGATATTCGGATTCACCAGCAACGTGACGCTGGTGGAGCTCTCCAACATCAACAACCAGATCCTCCGCCGCATGAGCGAGGAGGCACCGGGCACATTCCAGCACAGCATGCAGGTGGCCAACCTGGCCGCCGAGGTGGCCAACCGCATCGGGGCCAAGAGCCAGCTGGTGAGGACGGGCGCGCTCTACCACGACATAGGCAAGGTGGAGAACGCCGTGTTCTTCACCGAAAACCAGAGCGGTGTGAACCCCCACGACAACCTGCCCTACGAGCAGAGCGCCGGCATCATCATCAACCATGTGACAGACGGCCTCAGGCTGGCCGACAAGTATAACCTGCCGCAGGTGATAAAGGACTTCATCCAGACCCACCACGGAAAGAGCCTGGTGAAATACTTCTACATCTCCTACAAGAACAAGTACCCCGAAAGCCCCATCGACGTGGCGCTCTTCACCTATCCCGGCCCCAACCCGCAAACCCAGGAGCAGGCCATCCTGATGATGGCCGATGCCGTGGAGGCCGCCTCGCGCAGCCTGAAGACCTACACCGAGGAGACCGTGAACGCCCTGGTGGACCGCATCATCGACGGCCAGGTGCACGAGGGCTACTTCAACCAGTGCCCCATCACCCTGCTCGACATACAGGCGGCCAAGGACGTGTTCAAGCAGAAGCTCATGACCATCTACCACACGCGCATCCAGTACCCCGAACTGGCCGCCGGCAGGCAGTCCGCCCCCGATGCGCCCAAAACCGCCAAGAAGGGATGAAGAAGCCCACCAGCGAACTCATGCCCGAGGTGGCCCGCCTCGTGAGGGAGGGGCACACCGTGGCGCTGCCCGTGAGCGGCAACAGCATGCTGCCCTTCATCATGAACGGCGGCGAAAGCGTGGAGCTCCACCGCCTGCCCCCCGTCATGCGGTGCGGCGACGTGGTGCTGGCCCTCACCCTGCAGGGCCACTATGTGCTGCACCGTGTGGTGCACATGGCCCCCGGCCTCATCACCCTGGAGGGCGACGGCAACACCGCCATCCGCGAGCAGGCCCTGCCCTCCCATGTCATTGCCCGTGCGGAATGGGTGGCCGACGCCCGCGGCCGGCGGCGCAGCCTGGTGTCGCCCACGGCCCGCATGAAGTGGCAGCTGTGGCACCGTATGCGCCCCCTCAGGAGAATCCTGCTCAAGGTGTGGAAAATCATAAACGGAGTTGACAGCTCCCCCTCGGTCCCCCCTGTTTAGGGAGAGGGAACCGTTAACTGTTAACGCGTAACTCCGTTTGTGTTTTTCCGCGCCGTCCGCCCCCCCTACATCCATTCTCTGGCAAACCACCGCTGGAACACACAGTCGGCCAGCCGGATTCTTCCGTCGGGCATCAGCTCTATAATTTCCCTTTCGGCGAGCGACGACTTGATGCGCGAAACATTTGATTTTGAGCCGAGGGGGTACAATGCCTGTGCGCTCCTGCTGCCTACTTCGCGTTCCACACCGCTACACAGCAGGCGGATGAAGTTCATCTGATAGCTGCTCATTCCCCTTATCTGCTCCAGGAAATAGCTGTTACACTGGGCCAGCAATGCCTCGCACCCGGCCACAAAGCTTTCTTCGTCCACCTCCCGCCGGGTTTCCGCCATCACGTTCCACGACAGCTGCTGCACATAGGAGGAGTGGTTGCCCACATAGTCGCAGATGCGGGCCGCATACGCATCGGAAATCGCCAGCCTCCCACAGGCGAACCGCTGCCGGATGAACGGCACCCAGGCATCCGTGGGGATGAAGGAAAGTTCGTTGGTCTCCCCAAACCGGTAGAAGGGCATCCGCTTGTTGTGGAAAAGATTGGTCATCAGGTGTTTCTTGCTGCCATACAGGCAATACGACACATGGGTATGGTGCTGCCACACACCGCGCATCCTCTTCTGCAGCAGCAAGGTGTCGGGCATTTCGCCAATCTGCTGGAATTCGTCGATGCACACCACGATGTGTATGCCCTTTTCCCTGGCTATCGTTTCCGGAAGGTCCAGTATCTCCTCGGGGGAGTAGTTTTCGGGGGTGATTCCCAGGGAAACCGAATACTCGGTCATGGGCTCCGGGCTGAACGAAATCCTTGGCGACACCCTCGACAGGAACCGCCTCACATTGTCCATCACAAGCTCCATGCGCCCGGCCGTTTCCTTGATCAGCACCGAGGCGAAACGGTTGTAGAAGTCGTATTCCGACCGGCAGTCGTAGATGTCCATCATCACCGTCTTTATCCCCGGATCGGCGATTTCCGAACACACCTTCTTCACGAGCGAAGTCTTCCCCATGCGGCGCGGCGATATGAGGATGACGTTCACTCCGTTCTCGAAGTCCTTTTTCAGTCGTTCTGTTTCTTTCTCCCTGTCGGTGAAGTTGTTTCCCTCCACCGACATTCCGTAGACGAATGGCTTTTCCATGTGCTGTTTCCTTATGTCCTTTTTTGCGATTCTGCCTGCAAAATTACAGAAAAAAACCGTGGTTCACAAACTTGTGGACCACAAACTTGTGAACCATGCCTTTTTTCCCCGTCCGGGGCAGGGATTCACTCCACATCGAAATAGACCTGGGCAGAGCGGTAGTCGGGGCGCGATGCCATGTAGCGGCTCACCTGCTGCAGGCGGTCCCTCACCTGGGCGAGGTCGGCCCCGGGCTCCACCTTCAGCATCATCTTGCGCACATAGAGCAGCTGCACGCGCGACACATGGGGGGTGTCGGGCCCGTAGACACGGTTGCCGAACACCTGGCGCATCACGGCGGCCATCTCGCGGGCCATGGCCTCTACGGTGGGCTCGCTGCGGTGCTTCAGCCACACGTAGACGATGCGGCAGAACGGGGGGAAGAAGAAGAGCTCGCGCTCCTGGAGCTGCTCGCGGAAGAAGGAGCCGAAGTCGTGGGCCACCACATGGCGGACCACGGGCGCATCCACGTCGCGCGTCTGCAGGATGACCGTGCCCTGCCGTCCGCGGCGGCCCGCACGGCCCGCCACCTGCTCCATCATCTGGAAGGCACGCTCATGGCTGCGGAAGTCGGGCTGGTTGAGCATGGTGTCGGCATTGAGGATGCCCACCACGCTCACGCGGTCGAAATCGAGCCCCTTAGTCACCATCTGGGTGCCCACGAGGATGTCGGTGAGGCCCTGCTGGAAGTCGTGGAGGATGCGCTCGTAGTGCTGGCGGCTGCGGGTGGTGTCGAGGTCCATGCGCTCCACACGCGCCCCGGGCAGGGCCTGGCGGATGAGGTCCTCGATGCGCTCGGTGCCGTAGCCCTGGTGGCGCAGGCGGCTCTCGCCGCAGTTGGGGCAGGAGGTGGGGATGGCGTATGAGGCCCCGCAGTAGTGGCACACCAGACGGCCGCCCTGGCGGTGGACGGTGAGGCTCACGTCGCAGTTCTGGCAGCGGGGCACCCATCCGCACACGCCGCACTCCATCTGCGGGGCATATCCGCGGCGGTTCTGGAACAGGATGGCCTGCTCGCGGCGGCCCAGGGCCTCGCGCACGGCCTCCAGCAGGCGGGGGCTCAGGAGGCCCGTCAGCAGCCGGCGGCGCTGCAGGTCGCGCATGTCCACCACCTCTATGCGGGGCAGCTCCACATCGCGGTAACGTGTGGAGAGGGTCACCAGCCCATACTTGCCCCGGAGGGCGTTGTAGTAGGACTCCATGCTGGGAGTGGCCGACCCCAGCAGCGCCAGCGCGCCGGCCTGCGAGGCCAGCACCAGGGCGGCGTTGCGGGCATGGTAGCGCGGGGCGGGGTCCTGCTGCTTGAAGCTGGTTTCGTGCTCCTCGTCCACTATCACCAGCCCCAGCCGGCGGAAGGGCAGGAAGATGCTGCTGCGCACGCCCACGAGGATGTCGTAGGGGCTGTCGGAGAGCATCTTCTGGTACACCTCCACGCGCTCCGCCTCGGGATATTTGGAGTGGTAGACGCCCAGCCTGTCGCCGAAGATGCGGCGCAGGCGCTCGGTGAGCTGCGTGGTGAGCACGATTTCGGGCAGCAGGTAGAGCACCTGCCGGCCCTGGTCGATGGCCTGCTTGATGAGGTGGGTGTAGATTTCCGTCTTTCCGCTGCCGGTGACACCATGGAGCAGCACGGTCCTGTGGGTCTGCCACTGAAGGGTCACCTGGTCCATGGCCTCCTGCTGTGCGGGGCTCAGCGGATGGAGCAATATCCGGGACTGCGGGCCGCCGCCATCGGAAGGAAGCCGCCCCACGGCCACGTCGTAGGCCTCCAGCACGCCCTTCTTCAGGAGCGCATTGCACACGGCCACCGACTCGCCGCTCTGGCGGAGCAGGTCGGCCTTGGCCACCTCCTCCAGCAGGGCGGGGTTGGAAAGGTGCAGGGCCGTGGATGCCTGCGACAGGTGCAGATAGGAGGCCAGCAGCTGGTATTGCCTGAAGGAGCGCTTCTCCAGCTCGTCCATCACCTCCTGGAGCCGCCCCTGGGCAAAGCAGGCCCCGGCCAGGCGCACGCAATGCTTCACCCGTGGCCGGTAGGTGCGCTGCACCTCTTCCGTCATGGCCACGGCCCCGGCATCGAGCAGCCGCCTCACCACGGGCAGCAGGGCCGTGAGCCCCGTGGCCTTTTCCAGCTGCGATATGCGGAGCGAGGGTTTCTGCTCCAGTGCGTCGAGCACCGCCTCCTCGGCCGGGCGCAGGGGGGCAGAGGGCTCAAAGTCGGCATTCAGCGACACCACGCTCTCGCTCTCCAGCTTCATGCCCGAGGGGAGGGCGGCCTTGAACACATCGCCCAGCGGGGCCAGGTAGTACTGGCCTATCCACATCCACAGGCGCAGCTGGGAGGGCAGCACGGCGGGCGAGGCATCGAGCACCTCCAGCACTTCCTTCACGGCACAGTCGGGCTTCTCCTCATGGAGGCGCAGGATGACGGCGGTGTACATCTTACGGGCGCCGAAAGGGACAATCACCCTGCTTCCCACTTGCGCCTGAGGGGCAAGCACGGGAGGCAGGGCGTAGGTGAATGTATCTTCCAGCGGCAGCGGGAGAATCACATCTGCATACATTTCTTGTAGGGATGCATATAGGGATTGAGGGATAAGAAAAGGACCGGGAGGGGGGAGGCGTGCGGCTAGCGGCGCTGGCGGCGTGCGCTCACACGGGGGGCCGACGACGAACTGCCGCCGCTGCTGCTCTTGGAGCTGCTCTTCTTGGCGGCCGTGCTCCTGCGGCTGGCGGCCGCTGGGGTGCGGGCCGCGGCCTTCTTCTCCTTGCCACCGGCGGGGGCCACGCTGTCGGCACGGGTGCTGTCGGGGCGGTGGCCCCAGATGCTTTCCTCAAAGTCCTTGAGCTGCTGCTCTATGCGGGCCTGCTCCTTCTCCAGCGTGGTGCTGTCGCCGGCCGACCCGGCACCGGCCAGCAGGCGGCCCTGGAGGTTGTTGGTCTTGTATATCTTGCCGTCGTAGCGGTTCAGGGTGAAATAGTCGTTGGCCGTCAGGTTGGTCACGTTGTTCAGGTTGCTCCCCATCAGGGGCAGGCGCGAGAGCCACGAGGCCACGTCGTCGTAGCGAATCCAGAACAGGGGATAGGGGGTGGCCTCGGTGCTGAACTCGTCGGCTCCGCGCATCAGCACGGGGCACAGGGCGGTCACCTTGGTGCGGAAGGTGCCTGCCCGCTGGTCGAAGTAGACGCTCTCCTTGATGTAGTAGCGCGTCACCTCGCCGCTGGGCACGTCGCTGTCGGCCACGGTGAGGTTGCCGTCCTTCTCCTCGTAGTAGATGTGCTGGTTCATGAGCATGTTCTTCACGTCCAGCCGGTTCTTGTCCTCAAACGACTCGTTGCCGTCGAGCTGGTAGGCGTATGCGGTGGCGCGGCCCGTGAGCACAAGGCGGAACAGATAGGTGAACAGGTTCACCTGGCGGCCCATGGGCTCCACGGGATAGTAGAGGGGCGCGTTCTGGTCCTTCATCAAGTCGAGCTGGCGGTAGATGTCGCGCTTCCACACCAGGTCCTCGGGCATGGAGGCGGCAGTGGGGAACTGCAGGGTGGCCCTGTCGGTGGTGTTCTGGCGTGAGGCCGACGTGGTCTTGCGCGCAGCCTGGGTGGCGGCCCGCGTCTTGGTGGGCTGTGCAACGGCTGCCGGGGCAAGCACCGCTGCTGTGAGTATGAATAGGAATATGCGCTTCATTGTGCTGTCTGTTTTTTTCTCTTTTACTTGATGATTACCTGCATCGCGCCGTCGAGCGTGCGTTCTATGCCGTCGGGGCCGGTGGCGTGTATGTTGGTGATGTAGAATCGCTTGTTGCGGGCAAGGGTGCGCATCTGGGCGCGCTGCTGGTCCGAGAAGCTGGCGCCGTTGCTCCTGTAGGAAACGGCATTGCCCATGGCGTCGTAGAAGACGGTTTCGAAGCTGCCCACCTGGAACTCGATGTTGAGCAGCCCGTCGTCGATGGCGGCATTGAGTCCGGCCACGCCCATGAGCGTCTGCTTGCTCATGTCGCCTCCCTTGTAGCGGGCGGCATTGCCGTCGGCCCCCGTGTAGGCGATGTAGGCCGTGGGGTCGGGCAGCTTGCGCACACGGAAGGTGAACCTGCCCATCACCTGCTGCCGGCCCTCGTTGCGGGCGCTCACCTCTATCTGCAGGTCCTTGCCCACAGTGGAGGGCCGGGCCACGAACTTGCCGTCGCCCCGGGGCTGGAGCGTGCCGTCCGAGATGGTGGCCGAAATCTGGTTGTTGGGCACTCCGGGCACACTCACACTGATGGGGTTGTCGTAGCCGGCATAGAGCACGTTCATGATGTCGGCGCTCACGGTGGCGCTGGGGGCCACCACGGTGTACTTCTGCGCAAAGTCGCGCCTCACCGTCTCGCCCTCGCTGCCGAGCATCTCTATGTAGCCCTGGAGCGTGAAGTCGCCCGTCTTGGTGCACACGGTCTCATAGAGGCCCTTGTCCGACTTTATCTGCTGTCCGCCCACATAGATGGAGGGGCGGCTGGTGGTGTCCACGGCCGCCATGATGATCTGTGCGCTGAACCTGCCTCCCTGCACCACCGTCTGCGCATTGGGGATTACATAGGCCTGCAGCTGGTTCACGCGGATGTCCTTCACGTCCACGTTGCTCACCAGGTTGTGGAGCACCTCGCCCTCGGCATAGCGCACGTCGCTCTGCAACTTGGTGAGCAGCGTCACGGCCGCTGCCGTGGGGGTATTCTCAAACATGTACTCCTCCCAGTTCTTGCCCAGGGTGGTGGCCTTCTGGGGCACGTCGGTGTTCAGGTTGCTGCTGATGATGCGGCGCTTGTCCTCGTCGGTGACCATCTCCACGATGCGGCTGCGGTAGCTGTTGACGGCATTGTAGAGCTCCTTTCCCCGCCCGCGCTGGGGGGCAAGCATCACCTGGGTGCTGGCCTCCAGGTCCTCGCGGTTGCGGATGTCGTCCACATCGCCCTCCTCGCCGTCGCTCTTCTTCACGATGGCCACCTTCAGGTCCTCGGCCAGCTGATAGAGCGAGTCGCTCATGCGGCGCACATACTGGGCCTTGTCGTACCACTCCTTCACCTTGGCCGGATTGGCCTTCATCTGTGTCTCCAGGCTGGCATAGATGCTCTGGTTGGTGGAGGTGGCGTTGGCCGTGGTGCGGTTGAGGCTTTCCTCCACCAGCGAGAAGCCGTTGAGCACATCGCTGGAAACATTGAGCGCCAGCATGGCCATCAACACCAAGTACATGAGGTTGATCATCTTCTGGCGGGGGGATATCCTTTTCTTTCTGATAGGCATTGCTGTAACGGGGGGCTTTTATTGTTGTTCCTGTGCCGGGCGCACGTTCATGTTGACCGTGAGCGCCTGTATCATGCGGGCATACACATTGTTGAGTTCCTCAATCTGCTGGGCCATGCGGCGTGTCTGCTCGTCGATCTGCTCAATGGTGCTCACCTGCTTGCTGATGTTGCGCAGCTGCAGCTCATACACGGTGGCAATGCCCGTGAGCGTGCGGTTGAGGTTCTCCATCTCCTCGCTGTCGGTGCTCATGCGGGCGGCCTGCTCCTTCACGCGGCCCAGCACCTCAGTGAGGGCCCTGAGCTCTTCGGCATAGTTGGTGACAGCCTCTTCAATGGCGGCGGGGTCGGTGGCCTTGATGCTGTCGGGGTTCACGGCCTGGCCGCCCTTGAGCTGGCTCAGTGCCAGCTGTGCTTCGGCGGCGGCCTGCCCTGCGGCGGCCAGATTGGCTGCGGCCGCGCTCAGTCCCGTGCCTGCGGCCAGCGCATCGGGGTCCAGGGGGGCACCGCCCAGGTTCGCGGCCATTCCGCCCATCCCCGCAGGAGCGACAGGGTTCCCGGCGGTTGCCTCGCCAGGCCTGCCGGCTGCCGCTGCTCCTCCCAGCACGATGGTTTCCGGCACGGCCCCGTCTTCCGGCATGGCCATGCCTCCGGCCACCACAATCTTCGGCTGCGGGCCTTCCGCCTCTTCCTTCTGGGGGTATTTCTCATAGGTCTTCTCGAATCCCGAGATGATGAACACGAGAACCTCGGTGCCCATGCCTATGAACATCATGAGATTGGCTCCGGGGATGTGGGTGAGCTTGAACAGCGTGCCCAGCACCACAACGGCCGCGCCCCAGCTGTAGGCGTAGTTCATGAATACCTGGCCCGAGGGCGAATCCATCCACTTCTGTAGTTTAGCTATAGGGTTCATTGTCTTTTCTTCCTTTCTGTTTTATATGGTATGCTTTTGTCGTTTATGTCACGTATGTTGTCCGGTGTCTTCATTTCTTCCGCCCCTTGGCGGCCGCGCCACGGTTGTCGTTGACCATCGTGCGCACACAGCGGAAGCCCACATAGCAGCGGGGCTGGTTCTGGTATTCATAGCTGCGCCATGCACTGCGTATCAGGCTCTCGGGGTCCTTCCAGCTGCCGCCCCTCACGCTCTTGCGCTTCAGGCGGTAGGGGTCTTCCTTGGCCGCATTGTACTTCAGCTCGGGGTTCATGTCGCTCATGCTCTCCACGCCCGACTCCACATATACCGTGCTGGTCCATTCGGCCACATTGCCCGCCATGTCGTAGAGCCCGTTGCTGTTGGCACTGAAGATGCCGCACCTGCTGGTGATCAGGCTTCCGTCCTTGGTGTAGTTGCCTCTGTCGGGCTTGAAGTTGGCATAGTAGCATCCCTTGTCGCTCTTCACCTCGCCGGTTTCCCAGGGGAAGGGGTTGCCCTCCTTGCCGCGTGCCGCATATTCCCACTCTATCTCGGTGGGCAGGCGGTAGCGCTGAATCTGGCGTGCATAGCCGCCGAGGCCCTTCATCAGATAGTCGGTGCGCCATGCGCAGAAGGCGTTGGCCTGCTCCCAGGTGACGCCCACCACGGGGTAGTCGTCATAGGCCGGATTGCTGAAATAGAGCTTCATGTAGCGTTCGTTGTCGGCATTGGGGAAGTCGTTCACCCAGCAGGTGGTGTCGGGATAGACGTTCACGATATAGGTGTTGAGGAAGTCCCAGGGGCCGCTGAGCTGACGTGTAAGGGTCTGGCGCACGATGCGTCCGTCGTCGTCGATCCATGCCGTGTCCTTGCTTATCATCACCGGGTCGTTGCTCACGGCATGGTCCGTGTTCAGGTCGCGCTCCTCAGGGTTCAGGCGATATTTGCGCTGGGCGGCCGCTGCGTAGTCGTATATCTCGTACCGATAGTTCAACTGGCTTGCATCCAGCATCTTGGTGCCATCGATGGGATGCACCGTGTAGACGCTCTCTATGGCGCGCATCTCGTCCTCGTTGGCCTTGCGCCAGGGGATGGGCTTGCTCCAGTTCAGATGGGGGGTCACGGGGTTGCCCTCGCGGTCCTCCTCAATCTTGTAGGTTTCGTCGCCGCCGTATGCGGGGTCGGCCAGACGCTCGCGGATGATGCTGTCGCGCACCCAGTTCACAAACTGGCGGTACTTGGCATTGCTCACCTCATGCTCGTCCATCCAGAACCCGTCCACACTGATGTCGCGGGCAGGGAACTCCAGACCCCACAGCGAGTCGTTCTCCGCCAGGCCCACCCTGAGCGAGCCCTTGTTCACAGCCACCATGCCGTAGGGAGTGGGCTCCGAGAACGATGTGCCGCGCACACCTATCAGCTCGCCACCAGTGGCATTGGCCGACGAGGACCCCATACAGGCCGTCAGACCGGCCGTCAGGCTCGTCAGAGCCAACAATGTTATCGTCTTGATTATCTTCATATTCCACGTTATAATAGTCGCACACTCTTGTGTTTGTTTTTTCCTTTCTTGAACAGGTTGAGGTCGGTCTGGTAGCCCAGCACCAGCTCATGTGTGCCATGGAGCGCGCCAATGCCGCCCGTATAGATTTCGTAGGCATAGCCCACGTTGACACCATGGAAGTCGATGCCCAGCAGCACGGTCACGCTCCGTGTGGGGCTGTAGGAGAGGCCCCCGTACATCTTGTGCTTGCTGCCGTCGTAGCAGAGGCGCGCCGTCACGTCGGCCCTCCAGTCCTGCATGTCTGTGCGGAAGGCCGCGGCCGTGGCCAGCGCATAGCGGCGGTCCTTCATGGGCAGGCGGTAGCCTCCTGTCAGATAGAAGGTGGGGGCCATCTTCACCTCATACGACTTGTCGTCGCCCAGCGACACCGTGGGGGACAGGCAGTGCATGGCGCTGATGCCCACATACCACGTCTGCTTGTAGCTGAAACGCAGGCCGGCATCCAGGTCGAAGGCCGTGCCCTTCACGTCCGACGTGGGGAATGCCGGGTCGTTGCTCTCCTCGGTGTCGATGTTGCTGCCCGAGAGGCCCTGGCTGAGCATCACGGGCCGCAGCCCGATGCTGAGCCGGCCGCCCAGAAGCGGCTGATGGTAAGCATATTGCAGATAGAACCGCTGGGTGCTGAATATGCCCGCCTTGTCGTTCATGAATCCTGCGCCCATCCCATGGTTGGGGTTCAGGAAGAACACAGGCAGGTCGGCTCCTGCATACATGGTGGCGGGCGCATCCTCGAACCCCACCATCTGCATGCTATAGGCACCTTGCACGTTCAGCCGACCGTCCAATCCCGTCGCTGCAGGATTGTAGAAGGACTGTAGCGCCCAATAGTTGGAAAACGCCACATCGTATTGTGCCCTGCAGGCCATAGCCAGGAGCATACACAGTCCAACGCAGTACAGTCGTCTCATCCTGATTATATAACGAGAGGGCGGCCTGTTTTATTGTCCCGCTCCCGGAATATTTTTTTATGAAGAGGGGAGGCGCTCCGCCTAATACTCGTCCTCGTTGAAAAGGAAGTCCTCCTTCGTGGGGTAGTCGGGCCAAAGGTCCTCGATGGTTTCATACACATCGCCTTCGTCCTCGATTTCCTCCAGATTCTCAATCACCTCCAAGGGGGCACCACTGCGTGTGGCATAGTCAATGAGTTCCTCCTTGGTGGCAGGCCAAGGTGCATCTTCCAGTTTTGAAGCCAGTTCCAAAGTCCAATACATAGTGGTTAGTAGTTTTATTATGAATCAATCTATTTTTCCCTATTTTGGGGCGCAAAGATACAATTTCTTTTCTTTATTTGCTATTTTTCGTCCACAAATTTTCCTCCACCCCTGCCAAATTGTTCAATCGGCGCGACAAAACATACAGATAATCGCTCAGGCGGTTGAGAAATACGGGTATTTCCGCTGCCACAGGCTCGGTTTCCGCCAAGGCATATACCAGCCGCTCGGCCCTGCGGCACACCGTGCGGCACACATCGGCCACAGCTGCTGCCCGGCAGCCCCCGGGGAGCGTGAACCCGCGCCAGGCGGGAAGCCCGTCGGCGGCCTGGTCTATCGCTGCCTCCAGAGAGCCCACGTCGGCGGGACCGACCATGCCGGCCGGTGCCTGCCCGCCGGCCGGAGCGGTGGACAGGCTCGCGCCCACAGCAAACAGGAGGTTCTGGCAGCGGAGCAGCTGTGCCCGGTCGACGGGCTCCTCCACGTATGTGAGCAACAGGCCCAGATGGCTATTCAGCTCGTCCACCGTACCGTACGTTTCCAACTTGGTGCAGCACTTGCGCACGCGTTCCCCACTGGCCAGGCTGGTGGTTCCACCATCTCCCGTGCGGGTGTAAACAGCACATTTCTTTACCATGATTCAATCTTATGACGCTAGAAGTTGACTATATAGTTCTGTTTATAATATTGCCCGTCGAAAAAGGCTATGCCCAGGTCGCCCAGGTCGAAGCTCACCACCGAGGGCAGGCCATAGAACCATGCCTTGTGGCGGTCCAGGCGGTCGAGCAGCAGAAGGGTGCCGCTGTGCAGGTGGCGCAAGGCCTCGTCGTCGGGGCAGCCCAGCCAGATCAGGTCCACCGCCCCTTCGGGATAGTTGGCATACAAGGCTGCCCGCCGGCATCCCGCCTGCAGATACAGCGGCTCCAGCCGGGAACAGCCCCTCACCACCATGCGCTCCGGCTGGCGCCAGTTGGCCAGGCGCAGCAGGAGGTGCAGCCCCTTCCGCAGGCGCATGCGCTGCCAGGGCTTCAGCGCCCTGTCCAGCTCGGCATAGCGGTAGAAACATGCGCGCTCATACAGCACTTCCGTGATGAAACGGAAGGCAAAGGGGGAGTGCACGCCATATCCGCACCGGTGGCGCACACGCAAGAGCCAAACCAGCGGAGAGCCGAACAGCTTCATCTGCTGCTATTGGAGCGTGTAGCGGGCCTTCAGCAGGTCGCCGTCGGCACTGCTCTTGCCTATCATGATGTCAAACTCGCCCGGCTCGGTCACCACATTGCCCTCGGCGTCGTAATAGGACAGCATCCCGGGCGTGATGTCGAAGACCACCGTACGCTTTTCACCCGCCTTCAGGGCCACGCGCTCAAAGCCCTTCAGCTCCTTCACCGGGCGGGCTATCTGCGCAGCCAGGTCGCGCACATACAGCTGCACCACCTCCACGGCATCGCGGCTGCCGGTGTTGGCCACCGTGACGGACGCCTGCTGGCCCTCCACCTTCATGTCGGAATATTCAATCGTGGAATAGGTGAGTCCGTAGCCGAAAGGATAGAGCGGGCCGTTGCGCACCTCCAGATAGTTGCTGGCATACTGGCGGTAGCCGTCGGCATCGTCGGGCACAGGGCGGCCCGTGTTCAGGTGGTTGTAGTAGAGCGGTATCTGGCCCATGCTCTGTGGAATCGTGGCGGTGAGCCTGCCGCAAGGGCTCTTGTCGCCGAAGAGTACGTCGCAGATGGCATCTCCAGCCTCGGAGCCTCCGAACCACACGTTCAGGATGGCGGTGACGTGCTCCTTCTCCCAATTGAGCAGGGTGGGCCGGCCGGCAAAATTCAGCAGCACCACGGGCTTTCCGGTCGCCACCAGGTCCTTGAGCAATGCCATCTGCACGTCGGGCAGGTTCAGGTCGGCACGGCTGGAGCTTTCCCCGCTCTGCTCGGCCATCTCGCCCATTGCACACACAACCACATCCGCCTGAGCGGCAATCCGCATGGCCTCGGCATGGGCCTGCCTATCATCCACGCGCTCCACAGGGCGGTTGAATGCACATGCGGCCTGCAACTTGGCATCGGCACAGAAATTGCAGCCCTGGGCATACAGCACACGTGCCCCATCGCCCACGCAGCGATCCATGGCCTCCTTCAGTGTGGAATACTTCTCTGGTACATCTGCCGTGGACCAGCAGCCCAGAAGATTGGAACGGTCGTTGGCCAACGGGCCTATCAGGGCGATGGTGCCTTCCTTCTTGAGCGGCAACAGCTGCCCGTCGTTCTTCAGCAGCACAAACGTTTCTGCCGCCATGTCGCGGGCTGCCTTCCGGTGTTCGGCCGTATACAGGTCGGTTTCCAGCCGCTTGGGGTCGAGTTGCCTGTACGGGTCCTCAAAAAGCCCCAGCTTGTACTTGGCTTCAAGCACACGCCTGCAGGCTTCGTCTATCTCCTGCGCTGTCACCAGCCCTTCTGCCAAGCAGCCCTCCAGCTGCTTGATGAAGGCCTCGGAGCACATGTCCATGTCCGTGCCCGCCTTCAGCGCACGCACGGAGCATTCCTTCTGACCACCCAACCCATGGGTGCTCATTTCGTTGATGCTGGCATAGTCGGTCACCAGTAAACCGTCGAACCCCCATTTCTCGCGCAAGACCTCCGTGATGAGCCAACGGTTGGCCGTGGCGGGAATGCCGTCCACCACATTGAACGACGACATCACAGAGCCGGGATGTGCCTCCACGGCTGCCTTGTAGGGGGGCAGATACTGGTTGAACATACGCACACGGCTCATGTCCACCGTGTTGTAGTCGCGTCCGGCCTCGGATGCACCGTACAGGGCAAAATGCTTCACGCAGGCCATCACGTTTTCCTTGCCATAGTCCCCCTGGTAGCCACGAATCATGGCCTGCCCCACCAGGCCCGTGAGATAGGGGTCCTCGCCCCCACCCTCGGCAATGCGTCCCCAACGGGGATCAAGGGCCACGTCCACCATCGGACTGTAGGTCCAGTTGATGCCGATGGCCGATGCCTCCTTGGCGGCTATGCGGGCCGCCTCCTGGATGGCCTCCATGTTCCAGGAGCAGGCCTGCGCCAGCGGTATGGGGAACACGGTTTCCCCGCCATGGATGATGTCCTGTCCGAATATCAGGGGAATCCCCAGCCTGCTCTTCTCCACAGCCACTTCCTGAAGCGCCCTTATCTTGTCCTGTCCCTTAATGTTGAGGATGCCTCCCAGCTCGCCCTTGGAAGCCAGGTCGCCCACCGCACTTTCTATGGCAGCGCCCGTATTGATGTCACCTCCGGGCAACAGGTTGAGCTGCCCCAGCTTCTCCTGCAATGTCATTTTCCCCATCAGGTCGTCCACAAAACGGTCCATCTCGCTCTGCTGCGATTGTTTGCAGCCCACCAAGGCCATCAAGGCCAGAAATAGAATTTTTCTCATATTCAATGTTTTTTTCTTTATTTACTTTGTCTTTGACGCTTTGAGCCCCTGAATCACGCTGTTCGTGAACCCTGCCTGTTCCATGGCATTCAGTCCGCGGATAGTGATTCCGCCCGGCGTGGTCACCTTGTCTATCTCCTGCTCGGGATGGCTTTGGTTGGCACGCAGCAGGGCCACTGCCCCCTGGAGTGTCTGCTCCACGATACGCTGTGCGTCCCGGGCATACATGCCCAGCTCCACGCCGCCCTCAGTGGCAGCCCTCACATAGCGCATGGCATAGGCTATGCCGCAGCTGGCAAGTGCCATACCGGCCCCCATCAGCCTTTCCTCCACCCACATGGCATCACCCAGTTCTCCAAACACGCCCACCATCCACTGCTCCATCTCGCGGCTGACACGCACACCCGATATGAAGGTCATGCTCTGGCGCACGGCAATGGCGGTGTTGGGGATGAGGTAGAACACGGGCGGCAGCGGAGTGCCGTCGCCCCTGTCCAGCATCTGGCTGATGACCTCGGTGCCCATGCCACCGGCCATGCTGGCCACACACACCTTCCCATAGTCTATTTCATCGCGGATTTCCGCTATTACGCCTTCCATTTTCCAGGGTTTCACGGCCAGTATCACGAGGTCGGCACCCCGCACGCATTCCTTGTTGTCGCTGGTCACACGCATGGCGGGGAAATCGGCCTTCAGGGCATCCAGTTTGCCTCGGCTGGGATTGCTCACACAAATATCGCTGGAGGCCACCTTTGTGCCCTGGGCCATGCCACGCGCCGTGGCTCCTCCCATATTGCCAGCACCTATGATTGCTATCTTCATCTTTATTTGGTTTAATGTATGCTTATCAGTTTCACAATCTTCTCCAGCCATGCGGCATCCGTTTGGTCGAATGTCTTCAGATACTGGCTGTCTATGTCAAGTACGCCCGTCACCCTTCCGTCCTCAATGACAGGCACCACTATCTCACTTCTGGACGCACTGCTGCAGGCGATATGGCCGGGGAACAGATGCACATCGTCCACCACCACCGTTTCGCCACGTGCCCACGACGTGCCGCACACGCCCCGTCCTTTGGCTATACGCGTGCAAGCCACAGGCCCTTGGAAGGGGCCCAGCACCAGCTGCTCGCCAACCACCCTGTAGAAGCCGGTCCACCAGAAGCCGAACCGCTCATGCACCAGGGCCGACACATTGGCCATATTGGCCACCGCATCCCGCTCGTCGGCCACCACCGACGCTATTTCGGCATACAAAGCCTCGTATGTTTCTTCCTTGTTCATTGTTCACGGTCTACTATTTCAAACGGCACACGCACCGATACGCCCCTGCGCATCAGTTCGTAAAGATTGGGGAACAGGCGTTCCTTGAACGAATCCCAACTCCGGTTTTCCATCTGGGTCCATCCGGCCTCGGCCAATGCCAGGGCACGCGGATAGGCCATATAGGTGACCCGGTTGATGTCCTTCATCGCCTCACCCCACAAGGTGCCCATCACGCCCATCACATGCTGCCGGGCCGCTTCAGGCTGTCCATATCCCGGATCCAGGGCATAGCATTGTCGCAGGGTGGTCACGGGCATTCCCCAGTTGTCAAACTCGGGCAGGTCGCCCTGAAGCTGCGGATAATCCAGATAGGCATGCTCTCCGGGTGCCATAATCAGCGGATGGCCGCTCTTGCACGTCAGCTCCAGACAGGTGGGAGTGAGCCCTCCCCGCCAGCTCACAAGGGTCACATCCTCGGGATAGGGGAAAAGATAATCGTCGGCAGGCGGATAGATATTGTTGAGCTCACACCACAGGATAGGCTTCTTGCCCGCCTGTCTCACAAAAGCGAGCATGCGGTTGAAGAAGGGGACCATCAGTTGTGTGGGGCGCGTATATCCCAAATCCTTCATCATCCTCTGGCAACGGGGGCACTTGGCCCAGTTGGCCGGAACAGCGGCCTCATCGCCTCCCAGATGGATGTAGGGGGAGGGGAACAAGTCGGCCACCTGGCGCAGGATATTGCCAAAGAACGCATACACACTGTCATTGGCTGCACAAAGCATCCGGTTGACTGTGGTGCCCACCTGGATGGTGTCCTCCTGCAAGTGGGCACACCCCAAGCTGGGATAGACCGACAGGAACGCTGCCGTATGTCCGGGAATGTCCAGTTCAGGAATCACTTCCACATAGCGTTCGGCGGCATAGGCCACCAGTTCGCGCAGTTCGTCGGCCGTATATGCCTTGCGGGCAGCCAACTGGGGATAACCGTCCAGCGCCACACGCCAGCCTTGGTCATCGGTCAGATGCAGTTGCAACACGTTATACTTGTATCTGGCCATCTGGTCCACAAAGAACTTCACATCCTCCAAGGGAAGAAAATGACGGGCCGGGTCGAGCATCAGACCCCGGAAAGGGAAGCGGGGGGCATCATCTATCCACACGGCTGGAATCCGCCCTGCCGCAGCATCTGCCGAGGCACCCAGCAGCCACTGGTCGAGCGTAGCCACCGCATAGAAGACAGCCGCCTCGGAAGAGCCTGTCACACACACGCCCTTCTTGTCCACTTGCAAGCGATAATGGTCCACTCCCTGAAGCGTGGTGTCCACCGACAAGCGGAACGATGCCTTTTCGGGCACATCCACCACAACAAGGTCCTTGCCCATGCGGTGCTTCACCACGCGCTGTAGATGCTTCACCGAGGGCTGCAGCCTGTCGGCCGATGCATGAAGGGTACACCTGGCATCGCGCAGCTGGAAGGGTGCTGAGGGCAGTTCCCTCACGGCATTCGGCTGAGGCAGAAGGGCTGACGCACGCGAAGACACCTCCACTTCACCCGCGGATGATGCCGACAGGCTGGACAACAGGCACAATATGGATAGAAAGAGCTTTTTCATCTAAGCGGGAATATAAAGATTATTGGAGTGTAAACTTGAGCTTGCACGGCAGATTGTCAGACGCATTGCCCACAAGTGCCTGGAATTGTCCGGGTTCGGCCTTCCATCCCGAGGTAGCCTCGTCCCAGAAGCTGAGCGCACGCTTGTCGATGGTGAGCGTCACATCCTTGTTCTCGCCTGCACGAAGGAAGACCTTCCGGAATGCCTTCAGCTCCTTCAGCGGGCGGTCCACGCTACATTTGAGGTCGCTCACATACAGCTGCACCACTTCGGCTCCGTCGCAACTGCCCGTATTGGCCACATTCACCGTGAAGGTTATCTTTCCGTCGGCGGTCATCTGGGTGCGGTCGGCACGCAGATTGGCGATTTTGAAGGTAGTATAGCTCATTCCGTGGCCAAAGGCGAAGGTGGGTCGCGTCTTCTGCTTGTCCACCCAGCGGTAGCCCACATAGATGCCTTCCTTGTATTCCTCGTCAATCACCTTCTTATCGGCACGCCACGTGCCGGGATAAGTATCGAGCGCATGTGCACCCACGTCCTGCAACGAGGCAGGCCATGTGAAGGGCAGTTTGCCCGAAGGATTCACATCACCCGCCAGCACAGCGGCCAGAGCATGGCCGGCTTCGCTGCCAATAAACCAGCCCTGGACGATAGCCGGCACCTTGCTCTTCCAAGGCATGGTGACAGCATTTCCGGAGATATTCACATAGACCAGCCGTTTGGTGGCTGCCGCCAGTGCTTCCACCAGCCGGTCCTGTTCGTATGGAAGGTCCATGTTCTTGCGGTCGTGGCCCTCGCAATCCTGATAGTCGCTCTTGTTGAGTCCGCCAAACAGGATGACATAGTCGGCTCCCGCTGCCTTCTCCACGGCCTCGGCAATGAGTTCGTCGGCACTGCGGTTGTCGTTGAGGTTCTGGCCCGTAGTCACACCATTGTAGCTGCCCGTGGCATCGCCCACATATCCGCGCGCATAGTCCACCTGCACCTTACCGCCCAGCCGCTGGCGCAAGCCCTCAAGGGGCGAAATCTCGTGTTGCGCCTTCAGGCTGCTGGAACCACCGCCCACAGTCATCATCTTGATGGCATTTTCTCCCACCACCAGAATGCGCTTGGCATCGCTGCGGATGGGAAGCAGGTTGCCCTGGTTCTGCAGCAGCACAATACCCTCGGTTGCCACCTTGCGGGCGGTTTCATAATGCGCCTCCGAACAGAGGAAGCCATAGGGGCGCTGGCGATTCATCGTCGTGCGGTAGAAAAGACGAAGCACACGGCGCACCTTGTCGTCGAGCTCAGCCGTGGTGTAGCGGCCTTCCTGGATGGCGCGTTCATAGGGTTTGGCCAGATGATAGGATTCGTATGCGTTGGATGCGCCCTCGGTGAGTCCGTTGGTCCAGGAGCCGAACTCCATATCCAGTCCGTTCTTCACTGCCTGGTCGGTTTCATGGGCACCGCCCCAGTCGGAAACCACCACACCGTCGAATTTCCAGTCCTGTTTCAATATCTTGTTCAGCGTAATGGAATTGTGGCAGTTATGCTCGTTCTTGTACAGGTTGTAGGCTCCCATAATGGCCCATGCACCCGCCTCGGTGATGGCTGCATGGAACGCCGGCAGATAGATTTCCTGCAAGGCGCGGTCCGACACGATGACATTCACCTGATGGCGATACTCCTCGTCATTGTTGAGGCAATAATGCTTCACACACGAGGCCACTCCCAGCTTCTGCATCGACTGGATATAAGGCACCACCATGCGGGAAGCCAGATAGGGGTCCTCGCCCATGTACTCGAAGTTGCGCCCGCCCAGCGGGGTGCGGTAGATGTTCACGCCCGGTCCCAGAATCATGTCCTTGCCCCTGTAGAGGGCTTCCTCGCCCAGAGCATGGCCATAGATGGCCGACATTTCGGGGTTCCATGTGGCGGCCAGGCAAGTGAGCGCGGGAAATGCCACACACGAGTCATTGGTCTGCCCGGCCTGTTCCCATTCGTCCCACAACACATCGGGACGCACACCATGAGGGCCATCATCGGTCCAGAAATCAGGGAATCCTAGTCGTTTCACACCAGCCGAAGAAAACTTGCTCTGGGCATGAATGACGGCAATCTTCTCGGGCAAGGTCATCCGCTTCAGGGCATCCTCGATACGTTGGTCTACAGGTTTGGACTCATCCAAATACACAGGTGTCTGTGCCGTAGCCTGCATTCCCAAAGCCAGCAGGCCTACAAATAAGCATTTCTTGTTCATTGTCTTGTCAAATAGCGTATAAAAAGGGTTTCTGCGTGACAAAGATACGAAGAAAAGCAGAAAACACAAATGATTTGGCAAAAAAATAAAAATAACAAAAAACAAAAATCCCACGATACGGCATGCTATCGTGGGATTCGTATGGATTCTATGCGCTATTCCAGAGTGGTAGTGGTTGTCTGCGTCCCCCTTCGTTCTATCACGTCCGTCACATTCAGCTGGAACTGGAGCGTACTATAGGAAGGTATGGCACTTGAACCATTTTCACCGTAGGCCATGTTCTCAGGAATGTACACAAGCCAGTCGTCGCCCGCCACCATGTATTGCAATGCTGTGGCAAAGCCCTCCACGGTACTGCTCACCGCCATCTGCTGCGGAGTGGCCGTATCGGGGTTGAAGTCGCCATAATAGGTCTGGCTGAACACCGTCTGGCTTGTTACGAGGCTTCCATCCGGGCTCACATATTCAGTGGGCATAATCCAGCCACGGAAATTCAGCTTCACGCTATCGGTATAGGCTGGAGAAACAGTTCCCGTGCCACGTTTCAGAATGTGTACACAAACCGAGTCGGTGAGGGGCCCCACCACCGATTCACTCTTCATGTAGGTCTTGAACATGCGCCAGTCGCAATGCGCTTCCCAGTCATCGCCATATTGCCGTTTGGCCTGTGTAATGGCATTGCGTGCCGAGTCGGCAATCGTCTCATACCACTGGGCGTTTCGTTTTTGCCAATCGTAATAGGGATCCCACACATCGGTTTGCTCACTACACGAACTGGCCAGGCCAAGACCCGTCAGCATACACATAGTTGCCAGCATGGCAAGGATGGATTTCTTCATTCCAGGCTATATTATAAATATTAATGTACGATTAGAGCAGTTTCTTCAGCAGGCTGGTGATGCTCACCTGGTCTTCAATGATAGCCTGCAGGCTGTCGATGGGCACACGCTCCTGCTTCATGCTGTCGCGGTAGCGCAGGGTCACACAGTTGTCCTTGAGCGTATCGTGGTCCACGGTCACGCAGAAGGGCGTACCAATGGCATCCTGCCTGCGGTAACGCTTGCCGATGGAATCCTTCTCGTCATACTTGCAGTTGAAATGGAAACGCAGATTGCGGATGATTTCCTCTGCCTTTTCGGGCAGTCCGTCTTTCTTCACCAGCGGCATGACAGCCAGCTTCACGGGAGCCAGCGCAGCAGGCAGATGGAGCACCACGCGGGTCTCTCCGCCCTCCAGTTGCTCCTCCTCATAGCTGTGACACATCACACTCAGGAACATACGGTCCACACCAATACTTGTTTCAATGACATACGGTGTGTAGCTCTCGTTTGTTTCGGGGTCGAAATACTCAATCTTCTTGCCGCTATACTTGGCATGCTGCGACAGGTCGAAATTGGTGCGGCTGTGAATGCCCTCCACCTCCTTGAAGCCGAAAGGCATGTGGAACTCGATGTCGCTGGCGGCATTGGCATAATGGGCCAGTTTCTCATGATCGTGGAAACGGTAGTTCTCCGCGCCAAAGCCCAAAGCCTGGTGCCATTTCATGCGGGTTTCCTTCCAGCGGGCAAACCATTCCAGTTCCGTGCCCGGCTTCACGAAATACTGCATCTCCATCTGCTCAAACTCACGCATACGGAAGATGAACTGACGGGCTACAATCTCGTTGCGGAAAGCCTTGCCTATCTGGGCAATGCCGAAGGGCAGTTTCATGCGTCCGGTCTTCTGCACGTTGAGGTAGTTGACAAAGATACCCTGAGCCGTCTCCGGACGCAAGTAAATCTTGCTGGCACCTTCAGCTGTGGAGCCCACCTCGGTGGAGAACATCAGGTTGAACTGGCGCACCTCGGTCCAGTTGCGTGTGCCGCTGATGGGGCAAACGATTTCCTCGTCGAGGATAATCTGCCGCAGTTCACCCAGGTCACCGTCGTTCATTGCCTTGGAGTAGCGTTCGTGCAAGGCATCACGCTGGGCAGCCAGCTCCAGCACACGGGGGCTCGTGGCGCGATACTGTGCCTCATCGAATTGTTCCTTGAAGCGCTTGCGGGCCTTGGCCACCTCCTTGTCTATCTTCTCCTCATACTTTGCTATCTGGTCCTCGATGAGCACATCGGCACGATAACGCTTCTTGCTGTCGCGATTGTCGATGAGAGGGTCATTGAAGGCATCCACGTGTCCGCTGGCCTTCCATGTGGTGGGGTGCATGAAGATGGCTGCATCAATGCCCACGATATTCTCGTGGAGCAGCACCATGCTCTTCCACCAATACTGTTTGATGTTGTTCTTCAGTTCCACACCGTTCTGGCCGTAGTCATACACGGCTCCCAGTCCGTCATAGATGTCGCTACTGGGGAACACAAAACCATATTCCTTGCAGTGAGAAACTATTTTTTTGAATACATCTTCCTGTGCCATAATCCTATATTTACGAAATATTAAACGAATTCTGTGCAAAATTACATGTTTTTTTTGGAAAAAGCACTATATTTGCATGAAAATATCAAAAACATGGCTGACTATAACGACAAAACAGACGGCATAACGCACCATTTGAACCAAATGTACCAGAACTGGTTTCTGGACTATGCGTCGTATGTGATACTGGAAAGAGCCGTGCCCCACATCGGCGACGGCTTCAAGCCCGTGCAGCGGCGCATCCTGCATTCCATGAAGCGGATGGACGACGGACGCTATAACAAAGTGGCCAACATTGTGGGCCACACCATGCAGTTCCACCCCCATGGAGATGCCAGCATCAAGGACGCACTCGTGCAGCTGGGACAGAAGGACCTGCTCATCGACTGCCAGGGAAACTGGGGCAACATCCTCACAGGCGACGATGCGGCTGCAGCCCGATACATCGAGGCCAGACTGAGCAAGTTTGCACTCGATGTAGTATTCAATCCCAAGACCACGGAATGGAAGCTTTCATACGACGGGCGCAACAATGAGCCCATCGCCCTGCCCGTGAAGTTCCCGTTGCTGCTGGCACAGGGAGCCGAAGGCATTGCCGTGGGCCTTAGCTGCAAGATACTGCCACACAACCTGGGCGAGATATGCGATGCGGCCATCAGCTACCTCCATGGAGAGCCGTTCCAGCTCTACCCCGACTTCCCCACGGGCGGAAGCATCGACGTGAGCAAATACAACGACGGACAGCGGGGAGGTTCCGTGCGTGTGAGAGCACGCATCGAGAAGCGCGACAACAAGACCCTGGCCATCACCGAAATCCCCTTCGGAAAGACCACAGGTTCGCCCAGCAAGCCCAGCCAGTTTATCGACAGCATCCTGAAGGCCGCCGAAAAGGGCAAGATAAAAGTGCGCAAGGTGGAAGACATGACGGCCTCCGGGGTGGAGATTCTCATCCACCTGATGCCCGGAGCATCGAGCGACAAGACCATCGATGCCCTTTATGCCTGCACCGACTGCGAAATCAGCATCAGCCCCAACTGTTGTGTCATCGACGACCGCAAGCCCTGTTTCCTTTCCGTGAGCGACGTGCTCCGCAAAAATGTGGACAACACGCTGGCCCTCCTGCGCCAGGAACGCCTCATCCGCAAAGGCGAACTGCTGGAGGCTCTCCACTTTGCCAGTCTGGAGCGCATCTTCATCCAGGAGCGCATCTACAAAGACAAGAAATTCGAGAACGCCGAGGACATGGAGCAGGCCATTGCCCATGTGGACAGCAGGCTCTCGCCGTTCAAGAAGGATTTTGTGCGCGAGGTCACACGCGACGACATCCTGCGTCTGATGGAAATCAAGATGGCCCGCATCCTCAAGTTCAACGACGACAAGGCCGAGGAGCATATCGCCCGCATCCGCGAGGAAGTGGCCCATATCGACAAGGAGCTGGCCGGCATGGTGGAAGTCACCTGCGACTGGTTCCGCTTCATCAAGGAAAAATACGGCCCCAGCCATCCACGCCTCACCGAGATAAAGAACTTCGACACCATCGTGGCCAACAAGGTGGTGGAGGCCAACCAGAAACTCTACATCAACCGTGCGGAAGGATTCATCGGCACAGGACTGAAGAAGGACGAATTTATCTGCAACTGCTCCGATATAGACGATGTCATACTCTTCTATCGCGACGGCACCTACAAGGTGGTCCACATTGCCGAAAAACTCTTTGTGGGCGAAACCGAAGTGAGCCGCCAGGATGGCAAGCGGGCAGAAATCATCCATGTAGCCATCTTCAAGAAAAACGACAGCCGCACCATCTACAACGTAGTGTTCCGCGACGGAAAGGGAGGCAGCTACCTGATGAAGCGCTTCAATGTCACCTCCATCAAGTATGACCGAGAATTCAATCTCACCAAGGGCACCAAGGGCAGCCGCGTGGTATATTTCACGGCCAACCCCAACGGAGAAGCAGAGGTGATAAAGGTGACGCTCAAGCCCATGCCGAAACTGAAACGCATCTTCTTTGACAAGAGTTTCAGCGAAGTTGCCATCCGCGGCCGGCAGTCGATGGGTGTGCTCCTCACCAAGCTCGAAGTGAGCCGCATCGTGCTCAAGAGCCACGGGTCCAGCACACTGGGAGGACGCAAAGTATGGTTCGACCCCGACATCAAGCGTCTCAACTACGACGAGCAAGGGAACTATCTGGGCGAGTTCAACGGCGACGACCGTATCCTGGTGGTGCAGCCAAACGGTGATTTCTATCTGAGCACCATTGATCTCAACAACCACTTCGAGGAGGAAATCCTGCGCATGGAAAAATATCAGCCCGACAAGGTGTGGACCGCTGTTCTCTTCGACGAAGACCAGCATGGTTTCCTCTATGTGAAGCGTTTCCTCATCGAGGCCACCGCGCGCCGTCAGAATTTCATGGGCGAGAATCCCAAGAACAGGCTGGTGTGCCTCTC
>JAEDIG010000126.1 GCA_016292545.1 Bacteroidaceae bacterium | reverse complement strand
TTGCAAAGCTACGCTTTTATTCCGAGACAGACAAGGGAAACGGGGGAAAATGGAGGGAGAAATGAAGATTTTGACCTTTCTATTTGGCCTCCTGGGCGAAGATTCTTTTCTCTTGCCGTTCGGACAAATATGAGACAGGGTAAAAGAGGGCTGTTTTTACGCCCAACCCGCCTTCTATTCTATGAATTTGTTATAGCATGTTTTTGGCACCGTTTTGTCAAGATTCCGTTCCTACACCCAGCCATGCAAAAAGCGGCGCTGCTACCCGCCGCCAGCCAACACCCCACTGCGGAAGGCACGGGGCGAGATGCCCGTGTACTGCCGGAAATAGCGGGAAAGCAGGGTGGCAGAAGAGAAATGGTAGGCAGCAGCAATGGACTTCATCGACTGGGAAGGGTCGGACAACGCCTGTTTGAGGCCGCTGATCACATAGTTGACTATCCAGCGCAAAGCAGGGTCACCCGTGTGCTCCTTGATGACGGAGGAAAAATAGCGGGGCGACAGGTGCTGGCGGGCAGCATAGAACTCCACCTGGCGCTGCTGCTTGTAGAACTGGATGAGGTCGAGCATGAAGCGGTGCACGATGAGGTCGCCGCCCTGGGGAGGGGAAGCATGGGCGGGACGATGCTGCACATAGAGAAAGAACACCAGGAAGAGCAGCGAACGGCCCAGATTGTCGGCAGCATGGCGGAGCAGGGGCAAGGCAGGCGCATCCTCGGGCAGACGCTCGATACGCGATAGGCCGTGGATGAGGACAGAAATCTGCTGCCTGACCAGCGCATACTCCCCGGGAAGCAGCTGCACGCAAGGCGCATCGGCCAGCACCGCCACATCGCGGCCGCTGAGCGCCTGCTCGATGACCGGGAGCACAAAATCGAGGGTGGACTTGAACACAATGGCCTCGAAATCCGGGCTGATGCTGATGACATGGGCACGCGTGGCAGGACGGTAGAGACAGATGTGGGAGGCCTGCAGGCGGCACGTGAGATTGGCCATGCGGAAAGTGGCCTCGCCACGTGTGCAGAGCAGCATGCCGCAGGTGCTGGACAGCGTGGTGAGGTTGCCCTGGTTGTCGAGATAGGAAATGAGCTCGGCCACAGGGATTCGCGTGAAACTATTGTAACGGGCACACATTTCGGGAACAAAGATAACAATAATTTCAGAAAATCATACATCCGCAAGCATTTTTTAACCATTTTTCCCGCCATATCGTACATATTGCACACTTTTAGGCTCAGATATGACTTTTGGCGAAGCCGCAAAAGCCGTAACTTTGCAGCGAATTTGAAACGAAAAGGAAAGCAATATGGACACGAAATTCTTTTTTCTGATTGCAAGCATGATGCTGACGACCGGCTGCCACAAGGGCGTGAACCGGCTGGAAACAGACAGCCCCATGGTGAGGATAGACACGGTGAGGACCACCACAGGGGAAACCACCCTGCAGTTTCCGGGCAAGGTGGTGGCCTCGAAGCAGGTGAATGCATCGTTCAAGGTGGCAGGCACGCTGAAGCACGTGTGTGTGGAGGAAGGGAGCCGCGTGAAGGCCGGACAACTGCTGGCCGAGATGGACGCCACCGACTATCAGGTGCAGCTGAAGGCCACAGAAGCGGAATATGCACAGGTGAAGGCCGAGGCGGAACGCGTGATGGGCCTCTATGCCGACAACGGCACCACGGCCAACCAATATGACAAGGCACGCTACGGACTGAGCCAGATGGAGGCCAAACTGCAGAACCATCGCAACCAGCTATCCTACACACGCATCGTGTCGCCCATCGACGGATTCGTGCAGCGGAGGTTCTTCGATGCCGGGGAAACCATCGGGGCAGGCATGCCCGTGGTGGAGGTGGTGTCGGTGAAAAGTCTGGAGGTGGAGGTGAACCTGCCCGCATCCACCTATATGATGCGCGAACACATGAAGGGATTCAGCTGCACGATGGACGTGATGCCCGGCCAGAAGATGCCCCTGCAATATGTGGGCATATTGCCACAGGCGAACGCCAACCAGCTCTACACCCTGCGGCTGGCACTCGATGATGGCTCGGGACGCATCGCCCCGGGCATGTCGGTGTGGGTGTCGGTGGAGATGGCCGACAGTGTGGCCGCCTGTGTGAGCATCCCAGCCACGGCACTCGTGAAGGAAGGAGATAACATATATGTATATCTATACGGCGACGGCAGCGTGACGCGGAACCGGGTGGACGTGAAAGCCCTCCGCACCGACGGATCGGCATGGGTGGGAGGAACGTTGCATCCAGGGCAGTGTGTGGTGTCGGTGGGTGCCCGCCACCTGACCGACGGACAGAAGGTGCGCCTGCTGGCCCCCGTATCTAAAACCAATGTAGGAGGCATGCTATGACGGATTTTGGAAAATGGTCGTTCCAGAACCGGCAGCTGGTGATGTTCCTCGTGGCTGTGCTGCTGGTGGGAGGCCTGTATGCCTCCTACGACATGAGCAAGCTGGAGGACCCTGAGGTGAAGGTGAAGCTGGCCATGGTGGCCACAGTCTACCCCGGGGCATCGGCCCACCAGGTGGAACTGGAAGTGACGGATGTGCTTGAGAAGCATATCAGACAGATGGGCGACATCGACAACATAGAGAGCTACTCATTCAACGACCTGTCGCTCATCCAAGTGGAACTGCTCAGCACAAAGAGCAACAGCGAGGTGGAGCAATGCTGGGACCGCCTGCGCAGAAAGGTGTACGATGCACAGGCCAGCCTGCCTGCAGGCGCCTCCGTGTCGGTGACACAGGACGATTTCAGCTCGGTCTATGGTGTGTTCTTTGCCCTATCGGCCGAGGACATCAGCGAGAACGAACTGTGCCGATATGCCGACCTGGTGAAACGCGAGATGGACCAGGTGGAGGGAGTGGACCGAGTGGAGATTTACGGCAAGCAGGAGGACTGCATCAACATACGCCTGCTGCAGGACAAGATGTCGGCTCTGGGAGTGATGCCTGCCGAGGTGCTGGCCACCTTCGACGGACAGAACAAGACCTCCTATGCCGGCTATTATGACAACGGCGACCAGCGCATACGCATGACCGTGTCGGACAGGTTCCGCCACGTGGACGACATACGGCGCATGATCATCCAGGGCCACGAGGACGACCAGCTGCGGCTAGGCGACATAGCAGTGGTGGAGGAGGGAGTGGAATCGCCAGTGAGGAATGCGCTCACCTACGACGGGAAGCGGGCGCTGGGCATCCTGATTGCCTCGCAGCCCGATGCCGACATCGTGAAGGTGGGGCATGCGCTGGAAAAGAAGCTGACAGAGATTGAGCACAGGCTGCCCGTGGGAGTGGAATGCAACAAGGTGTTCTACCAGCCCGAACGCGTGACTTCCTCGCTGGGCACCTTTGTGGTGAACCTCATCGAGTCGGTGCTCATCGTGGTGGTGGTGCTGATGTTCACGATGGGATTCAAAAGCGGGCTCATCATAGGCATGTGCCTGATGGTGATTGTGTTCGGCTCGTTTCTGGTGCTGGGCGGTGCCAACGGCACCATGCAGCGTGTGTCGCTGGGCAGCTTCATCCTGGCCATGGGCATGCTTGTGGACAACGCCATCGTCATCATCGACGGCATACTGGTGGACATAAAGCGGGGACTGCCCACACGAGAAGCCCTCACCGCCATAGGGCGGCAAACGGCCATGCCCCTGCTGGGTGCCACGCTCATCGCCATCCTTTCGTTCCTGCCCATCTTCCTCTCACCCGACACGGCGGGCATCTATGTGCGCGACCTCTTTATCGTGCTGGCCGTGTCGCTGCTGCTGAGCTGGATACTGGCACTCACTTTTGTGCCTCTCATGGCCAGCCGCATGCTCACACGCGGACGGAAGGAGGAGGCCGGAAGCGGACTGCAACAGGCCGTAGTCTACAGCGGACGCATATATGCCTGCCAGCGGAAGATGCTGACCTGGGGACTGCGCCACAGATGGGCCATGACAGCCATCATCCTGGGACTCACCGCGGCTGCCATTGCCGGCTACCCCCACATGCGCCAGGGTTTCTTCCCCGACATGGTGTATGACCAGTGCTATCTGGAGTACAAGCTGCCTGAGGGATGCAACAGCACCCGTGTGGAGAAAGATCTGGAGCAGATACAGGCATACCTGAAGCAACGCGGCGACGTGACCCACATCACGGCCAGCATCGGAGGCACACCGGGACGCTACAATCTGGTGCGCACCGTGGCACTGCCCTCGCTCAGCTACGGCGAGCTCATCATCGACTTCACGTCGCCCGAAGCACTGGACAATGCCCTGGAGGAAATTCAGGCATACCTGACGGAAAATTATCCCGATGCATACGCCAAGATAAAGAAGTATAACCTGATGTTCAAGAAGTACCCCATCGAGCTGCAGTTCACTGGACCCGACCCCGCCATACTCCATGCCCTGGCCGACAGTGCAAGGCACATCATGGAGGAGAGCGGAAAGGTGAGGCTCATCACCACCGACTGGGAGCCACAGGTGCCTGTGCTCACCATCGACTACGACCAGCCGCAGGCCCGGCGCGTGTCGCTCACACGCAACGACCTGAGCCTCTCGCTCATGGGGGCAGGCGGAGGCATCCCCGTGGGCAACTTCTACGAAGGGGCCTACCGCAACAACATCTACCTGAAGATGACAGACCAGAACGGGAACCCCATCGAGAACCTGGGTGACCTGCAGGTGTTTTCCACACTGCCGGCCCTGTCGCAGCTGTTCTCGGAAGAAAACATGGTGCGCCTGAAGAGCGGAACCCTGTCGCGCTCGCAACTGCTGTCCGACCTGATGGGCACCACACCCCTGCGCCAAGTGGCACGCCAGGTGGAGGTGGGATGGGAAGACCCTGTGGTGCCGCGCTACAACGGCCAACGCATGCAACGGGTGCAATGCTCACCGCTGGCTGGCGCTGAAACGGAAAAGACACGGGCGGCTGTGGCCAAGGAGATTGAACGGCGCATCCAGCTGCCCGAAGGGTACACACTCACCTGGCAGGGCGAAAAGGCGGCCAGCGACCGCAGCATGAAATACCTGTTTGCCAACTTTCCCATGGCCATCATCCTGATGATTGCCATTCTCATCATGCTGTTCAAGGATTTCCGCAAGCCGGCCATCATCTTCTGCTGCATACCCATGGTGTTTGTGGGCGTTGTCATCACGATGATTATCAGCGGCATGACGTTCACCTTCTGCGCCATTGTGGGTGCGCTGGGGCTCATCGGCATGATTCTGAAAAACGGCATTGTGCTGATGGACGAGATAAGCCTGCAGCTGAAAGAAGGGAAAGAACCCGTGACAGCACTCATCGAAAGCAGCCAGAGCCGACTGCGCCCCGTGATGATGGCCAGCCTCACCACCATTCTGGGCATGCTGCCACTGCTCACCGACGCCATGTTTGGCAGCATGGCCGTGGCCATCATGGGCGGACTGCTGTTCGGCACGATTATCACACTGGTGTTTGTGCCCGTACTGTATGCCATGTTCTACAAAATCAAGCAACCATAAACAGACATTACACAAATGAAGAAGATAACCATCATTGTCATCATGCTCCTGCTGGCCTGCGAGGCCATGCACGCGGCCGACACGCTCAGCATCGCACAATGCCGGGAAATGGCCTTGCAGCACAACCGGCAAAAGCGAATGGCCACACTGGCCGCCCAGGAAGCCAGCCATACACAGGCTGCCACGCGCACGCTGTTCATGCCTTCGTTCACTGCAAACGCCGCCCTCGCCTACTCCAACGGGAACGTCACCGCATCGGTGCCCGGAGGCCTGCTGCCCGTGGGGATGGCTGACGCCGTACAGGGCTTTGTGCCCAACGGCTCCTACGCATGGTTCCCCGGGCTGGAGATGAAAATGGAAACCAACACCATCTATCACGCTGGGGTGCAGATCACCCAGCCGCTCTACATGGGCGGAAAGATAAGGGCGGCCTACAGCATCGCACAAATGGCCACCGAACTGCGGCGGATGGCCCTGCGGAAGACCGAGGCCGAGGTGATTGAAGATGCCGACAAGGCATACGCCCAGGTGGTGAAAGCCACGGCGCTCCATCAGGTGGCCCAGCGGTACATGACGCTGGTGGAGGAACTGGAGCGCAACGTGGAGTCGGCCGTAAACCACGGGCTGAAAATGCGCACCGACCTGCTGAAGGTGCAGGTGAGGAAAAACGAGGTGGAACTGCAACTGCTGCGTACACAGAACGCCATACGGCTGGCCACAATGAACCTGTGCCACGTGATGGGGCTTTCGCTGGATACTCCCGTTGCCGTCTGCATGGATTATCCCGATGCCGACAGCATGCCGCTTATGGAGAGCACCGGAGTGGAAGCCAGGCCCGAATACGGAATGCTGGAACATCAGACACGCATTGCCAAACGGCAGGTGGACATAGCGCGGAGCGAGATGCTCCCCCAACTGGCCCTCACGGCCGGCTATGGCTACAACCGGGGGCTGGAAATGAACGGACGACTGCTGCTCCACGACTGGTCCTTTGCCGGAGGGGTGGGCCTGGTGGTGCCGCTCTTCCACTTTGGCGAACACACCCACAAGGTGAAGGCAGCCAAACTGAAACTGGAGCAGGCACGCACGGAGCAGGAAGACAAATGCAACCTGATGATGCTGGAACTCAACCAATGTGCCAACCAGCTGCAGGAGGCACACAAGGAAATGGAAGTGAGCAAGCGCTCGCTGACACAGGCCACCGACAACATGCAGGTGTGCTACAAGCAGTACATGGCCGGCACAGAGCCGCTGAGCGAGTATCTGGAAGCACAGCTTCTTTGGCAGAAGGCCAACGAAACTGTAGTGGATGCAGGTTTCCAACGCTATCTGAGCACCGTGGCCTATCTGAAGGCCGCAGGCAAGCTGTCGGCAGGACAGCCCTAAAGGGAGGAAGTCGTGTCCACCCTACAGGTGTCTTTCTTCACCACAGTCTCGGATTTCATCCACGCAGGGTCGGGGTATACGGCCACGGGGGTGTATTCGAGATTGAGCTCCGGAATTTCCGTCTGGGTGCTGTCCATCCTGTAGGGAACCACCTGGGGATAATACGGAGTTATCTCCACCTGTGCAAAGCCACGATGGAGCAAATCCAGCTCCCTGGCAGCCGCCCTACTCAAGTCGATAATAAAGCGTTTGCTGAAGGGTCCGCGGTCGGTGACCTTCACAATGACCTCCTTGTTGTTGAGCGGATTCTTCACCCTCAGGAAAGAGCCCAGCGGATATTTCAGATGGGCACATGTGAAACTGTCGCGATG
>JAEDIG010000125.1 GCA_016292545.1 Bacteroidaceae bacterium | reverse complement strand
GAAGCGGTGGATTTCGTCGATGAAAAGGATGGGGCTTGCCGAATTGAAGAACGTGGTTCCCTTGGCACGCTCAATCACCTCGCGCACGTCCTTCACGCCGCTCGTCACGGCG
This sequence comes from Bacteroidaceae bacterium, assembly GCA_016292545.1. Taxonomy (GTDB): domain Bacteria; phylum Bacteroidota; class Bacteroidia; order Bacteroidales; family Bacteroidaceae; genus Physcousia. The sequence goes on along the minus strand of JAEDIG010000125.1, from coordinate 7,247 downwards.
CTCAGCGTGAAGAAGGGTGTTTCCAGATGGTGGGCGATGAGGGTGGCCAGCGTGGTCTTGCCCACCCCCGGAGGCCCCCAGAGGATGAAGCTGTTCACCTGGCGGCTCTCTATCATGCCGCGCAACACGGCACCCGGCCCCACCAGGTGCTGCTGGCCAATGTACTCGTCGAGCGTCTTCGGACGCATGCGTTCTGCTAAGGGTGCACTCATAACTGCCCGCAAAAATACAAAAAAAAAACGGCTTCCTGTACGGTTTTTGACTTTTTTTTGCTATTTTTGCGCCATGAAACTGTCGATTCTCATCCCAACATACAATTATGACTGCTCCCGACTGGTGGCACAGCTGCAACAGCAGGCAGCCGGATGCGGCATCGCCTACGAGATAATCGTGGCCGACGACGGCTCCACCCTGCCCTCCGTGAGAACCGCCCTCCAGGCCGCCTGCCGGACGGACGGATGCAGGCTCATGGCCCTGAAGAAGAATGTAGGGCGCGCACGCGTGAGGAACCTGCTGGCCGAGGCCGCCTCGGGCGACTATCTGCTGTTTGCCGACAGCGATGCCCTGGTGTGCAGGCCCGACTTCCTGCGCCGCTATGTGGAGGCGCTGGAGCCCGACACGGTCGTGTGTGGAGGCATCGTGCACCCCGGCAGGCTTCCGTCGCCCAGTGTGAGCCTGCGCTACCGCTATGAGAAACAGTGCGAAAAGCGGTTCACGGCCGAGCGCCGCAACCGCCACCCCCATGCCCAGCTGCGCAGTTTCAACATCCTGATGCCCCGCACCATTGCACGGAGGTTTCCCTTCGACGAGCGCATCACCCGCTACGGCTACGAGGACACGCTCATGGGGCGCGCCCTGGCCCAGGCCCGTATCCGTGTGGTACACATCGACAACCCGCTGATGAACAACGACCTGGAGCCCAACCCCCGTTTTCTGGACAAGACCGAGGAGGCCATCCGCACCCTCTGTGCCCTGGGGCCGCAGATGCAGGGCTACTCCAGCCTGATGGACCTGCACCAGCGGCTACAGCGGATGGGGCTCGCCGGCTGCATGAGGGTGGCCTACAGGCTCACGGGCGCCGCCATGCGCAGGCATCTGGCAGGCCGACGGCCGTGCGTGGGCCTGTTCCAGTGTTACAAACTGCTGTATCTGAACGCCACTTTGGAGCAGATGCATCAAAAAAACGCCCGATGATAGCGCACGGATGAAAAAAGATTTGTACTTTTGCAGAAAATATCTATCAATCACCAATACTACCGACATCAAAAAGCATGGACGACAACGCAAGAACAGAGGCAACAGAGAAGAAGAGCCTCAACTTTATCGAACAGAAAATAGAGCGTGACCTGGCAGAGGGGAAAAACGGAGGACGGCTGCAGACACGCTTCCCGCCCGAACCGAACGGCTACCTCCACATAGGCCACGCCAAGGCCATCGCCCTCAACTTCGGCCTGGCCAAGAAATATGGCGGCACATGCAACCTGCGCTTCGACGACACCAACCCCCAGAAGGAGGACACCGAATACATGGACAGCATCGAGAACGACATCCGGTGGCTGGGTTTCAAATGGGACAACATCTATTATGCCAGCGACTACTTTGAGCAGCTGTGGCAGTTTGCCGTGGCCCTCATCAAGATGGGGCGCGCCTATGTGGACGAGCAGACGGCCGAGGAGATTGCCCAGCAGAAGGGAACCACCACCACGCCCGGAACCAACAGCCCCTATCGCGACCGCCCCGTGGAGGAAAGCCTGGCCCTGTTCGAGCAGATGAACAGCGGCACGATAGCCCCCGGAAGGATGGTGCTGAGGGCCAAGATAGACATGGCCCACCCCAACATGCTCTTCCGCGACCCCATCCTGTACCGTGTGCTCAACATGCCCCACATCCGCACGGGGAACAGATGGAACGCCTACCCCATGTATGACTTCACCCACGGACAGTGCGACTATCTGGAAGGTGTCACCCACAGCCTCTGCACCCTGGAGTTTGTGGAGCACAGGCCCCTGTATGACCTGTTCGTGACCTGGCTCAAGGAGGTGAGGGGCGAAACCGAGAACATCGAGGACAACCGCACCCGGCAGACGGAGTTCAACAAGCTCAACCTCAGCTATACGCTCATGAGCAAGCGCAACCTGCTGGCCCTGGTGAAGGAAGGCCTCGTGAACGGATGGGACGACCCCCGCATGCCCACCATCTGCGGCTTCCGCCGCCGTGGCTACAGCCCCGAAAGCATCCTCAACTTCATCAACAAGATAGGCTACACCACCTTTGACGCCCTCAACGAGATTGAACTGATGGAGAGCGCCGTGCGCGAGGACCTCAACAGCCGCAGCACCCGCGTGAGCGCCGTGCTCGACCCCCTGAAGGTGGTCATCACCAACTATCCGGCCGATGCCACCGAGGAGCTCACCGCCGTGAACAACCCCGAAAAGCCCGAAGAGGGCACCCATCAGATCACCTTCAGCCGCGAACTGTGGATTGAGCGCGAGGACTTCATGGAGGTGCCCGACAAGAAATTCATGCGCATGGCTCCCGGCAAGGAGGTGCGCCTGATGAACGCCTACATCGTGGAATGCACAGGATGCAAGAAGAACGAGGCAGGAGAAGTGACGGAGGTGTACTGCACCTATGACCCCGAGAGCAAGAGCGGACAGCCGGGCGCCAACCGCAAAATCAAGGGCAAGACACTCCACTGGGTGAGCTGCGCCCACTCCCTGACCGCCGAGGTGCGCCTCTATGACCGCCTGTGGAAGGTGGAGAACCCGCGCGATGAACTGGCACGCATCCGCCAGGAGCGGGGCTGCGAAGCCATAGAGGCCATGAAGGAAATCATCAACCCCGACTGCCTGAAGGTGATCACCCACTGCCAGGTGGAGGCCTATGCAAGCCAGCTGCCCGCCTTCAGCTACCTGCAGTTCCAGCGCATCGGATACTTCAACATCGACCCCTCCACCACACCCGGCCATCTGGTCTTCAACAAGACCGTGGGCCTGAGAGACACCGCCAAGCGGAAATAAGCGACACACACATATATAATATAAGACTAAAAAACAACATACACGACTGCCATGCGAGAAGAAGAAGACTATTCCTATTTCGAAAAAAGAGAGTTCAAGGAAATCCTCCAGCGCTATGTGAATGCGGTTTCCCACAAGCAGTCTGTATACATGGATGCCGACGAACTGACCGACATAGCCGAATACTACATGATGAACAACAAGCCGGCTGCAGCGGAAAGGGCCATACGCACGGCCCTGCAGCTCCATCCCGACAGTGTGGACCCGCAGGTATTCCTGGCCAGGCAGGCCATGTTTGAAGGAAGCCTGAAAAAGGCCACACGCATCTGCAACGCCATCCCCGACCAGAGCGACCGGGAGGTGACCTTCCTGAAGGCCGAAATCATCATGCGGAAACAGGACGAGGAAGCCGCCCACCAGTTCCTGCTCAAGGAAGCCGAAAAGGTGACGGACGACAAGGACATGTTCTACTACGACTGCACGGGCATCTTCATCGACTATGCCAAGTGGGACACGGCCGAGCTGTGGGCCACACGGTTGCAGAAGGAGTTTCCCGGGTACAGGAAGATAAAGCCCCTGATGGTGGACATCTACATGGGCAAGGAGGAATACAATAAAGCCATTCCCCTGCTGGTGGAGCTGATCGACGACGACGCCTTCAACGTGGCCCTATGGAACACGCTGGCCGATGCATACGCCATGAGCGGCGATTTCTATCAGGCCGTTGAAAGCTGCGAATACGTGCTGGCCATCGACAAGGAAAACGAAAAGGCCATAGCCATGAAGGCGAGCTGCCTGTTCCGGTCGGAACAGTTCAAGGAGGCCAATGACCTCTACGAAAAGCTCCTGGAAAAAGACCCCAGCAACGATGCCTACCACTATATGCACGGCGTGTGCCTGTTCCACACACAGCGCTTGGAGGAGGCGGCCGAAGCCCTGGACATGGCCAACCTGACGGGCAACCGCATGTCGCCAAACCAGCCCTTCATCTACCTCTACCAGGCCATGACGGAATCCCAGCTCAAGCATTTCGACAAGGCCATGGAGGCCGTGGCCGGCATGCGCCAATGCACCGACGACGAGCATTCCGTGGAGGCATACCTGCTGGCCGCCCAGATAATGATAGAGAGCGGACAGATAGAGGCGGCCATCGAGCAGATGGAGAACGCCCTGGAACATTCCGTCGACCACAAGGTCACCCTCACACGCATAGGCATCATCTTCATGCAGACGGACCTTCTGGAAATGGCCGAAACCGTCTTCCATGGCATGAAGGAACTCTACCCCGAGGACACCGCCAACGAGGCCGTGGCCTATCTGGCCTACATCTACATGAAGCAGGACCGCGATGAACTCTTCCTCAAGGAGCTGAAGGCATGTCCCGAAAGCTGCCACCCCATCATGAGGCACCTGTTCGGCGAACAGTACCCCGGGGTGCTTCCGTCGGAATACTACCTGTATGCCTACAAGCAGATCCACGGCGTGTTCCCCAAGGACTGACCATCCGTAACAAATGACGAGCGAAAGAGAGAGAGAGGCCTTTCCGCCCCTCTCTCTCTTTCGCTTGATGGCACGCCTGCCAGAAGCCTTATTTCTTCGTGGTCACGTCTATCACATAATCCACATAGTCGCGATGGGAATGCAGCTTGAGGGTGGTTCCCTCCTTGCCGCGCACCAACTTCAGGGGCAGCTGCGTCTTGTACTCCACAGCCCGCTTCACCCTGATGTCGGCCGGGAGCACCACCTCCGTGGCAGCCGTGTCCAGCACGTGCACATACAGATGGTCGCCCTTGCGCGTGGTGGCCCCCCATTCACAGGGTTTCACGTCGCCGGCCTCGGTGCCCTTGATGGTGGCTCCGTACTGGGCCATCCACTCCCCCATTTCCTTGAGCCTGCTCACGGATTGTGCCGGCAGCTCGCCGTTGGGGAGCGGGCCTATGTTGAGCAGCAGGTTGGCTCCCTTTCCGGCCGTGCGGATAAGATAGTGGAGCAGCTCGGTGGCCGACTTGTAGTTGGTGTCGCTCACCTTGTACCCCCACATGCCGTTCATCGTGTTGCATGTTTCCAGCGGCAGACGGCTCACCTGGGCAGCCTCCTTCACGAAGCCGGCAGAGTTCTCGCCCGGCAGGTCACGCTCAAACAGCTGGATGTCCTCGCCGGGCACCACATCCTGGTGGTGGTTGTTGCCAATCAGGCACCCGGGCTGCAGGCGATGGATGAGCGCATACTGCTCGGGCAGCTGCCAGTCGAAAGGCACGCTGTCGCTGTCGTGATCCCACCATCCGTCAAACCATATTGCCCCCACCTTGCCATAGCGCGTGAGCAGCTCCGTGAGCTGGTTGTTCATGAAGCGGTAATACGAGGGCCAGTCGGCAGCCTGGGGATCCTTGCCCACGTTGCGTCCCGTGCGCCCCATCGGATAGTCATCGCGCCGCCAGTCGAGATGGGAATAATAGAGGTGCAGGCGCAGGCCCTGCTGGTGGCAAGCCTCGGCCAGCTCGCCCACCACATCGCGGCCAAAGGGCGTGGCGTCCACCACATTGTAGTCGCTCTCGTCGGTGTCCCACATGCTGAACCCGTCGTGGTGGCGTGTGGTGAAAGTGATGTAGCCGGCTCCGGCCTCCTTGAAAAGGCTCACCCATTCCGAGGCATTGAACCTGTGGGGATAGAAGGCGTCTGCCGCCATGGCATACTCGTCGCGGTCGATGCCCGCATTCTGCATGTACCATTCCCCCTGCCCGAAAATGCTGTAGATGCCCCAATGCAGGAAGATGCCGAAGCGGCAATCCGAAAACTCCTGCCGCGACCGCAGATTTTCCGCCGTGGGCACATACGTCTGCTGCGCAAATGCGCCAAAGGCCAAAAAGGAGGCCAAAAAGAAGACTGTTTTTCTCATAATTGCATGTATTTTTTGCAAATATAGGCAAATATTCCTTATAAAACAACAACAAACAAAAAAAAATGCCTACCTTTGCTACTACAATTACTCACAAAGCAACAGAATAACACATTTAAGAAGATTATGGATTTGGAATTGATTAAGTCTTGCACAGCCAAGGCACAGGAATGGCTGGAAAGCCCTGTCTTCGACGCCGAAACAAAGGCCGAAGTAAAAGCGTTGTTGGACAACGACGACAAGACCCCGCTGATTGACGCCTTCTACCAGAGCCTGGAATTCGGAACGGGCGGACTGCGCGGCATCATGGGTGCCGGCACAAACCGGATGAACAAGTACATCGTAGGCATGGCCACACAAGGGTTTGCCAACTACATCCTCAAGGCATTCCCCGGAGAGCAGACAAGCGTTGTGGTGGGCCACGACTGCCGCAACAACAGCCGCCTCTTTGCCGAGAGCGTGGCCGCCATCTTCTCGGCCAACGGCATCAGGGTTTACCTCTTCGAGAGCCTGAGGCCCACGCCCGAAATCAGTTTCGCCATCCGCCAGCTGGGAGCCAAGGCAGGCGTGAACATCACAGCCAGCCACAACCCCAAGGAATACAACGGCTACAAGGCCTACTGGGCCGACGGCGCACAAGTGCTCTCGCCCCACGACACGGGCATCATCGAGGAGGTGAACAAAGTGACCGTGGACGACGTGAAGTTCACCCCCGACCCCGAGCTCATTGAAATCATCGGCGGCGAAATGGATTTCGACTACATGACAGCCGTACACGAGGCCCTCATCGACCAGGAGGTGATCAACCGCCAGAAGGACCTGAACATCGTCTACAGCGCCATGCACGGAACAGGACGTGTGATTGTGCCCCTGTGTCTGCGCAGCTGGGGATTCCAGAACATCCACGTGGTGCCCGAGCAGATGGTGGTAGACGGCAACTTCCCCACCGTGGTGAGCCCCAACCCCGAGAATGCCGAAGCCATGACCCTGGGCATAAAGCTGGGCACACGCCTGGGTGCCGACCTGGTGGTGGCCACCGACCCCGATGCCGACCGTCTGGCCATCGTATGCCGCGACAACAAGGGCGAATGGATGATTGTGAACGGCAACCAGACAGCCATGATGTTCTGCTACTACATCATCAAGAACAAGAAGGCGCTGGGACAGCTCAAGCCCACCGACTTCCTCGTGAAAACCATCGTCACCACCGAAGTGATTGCCGAAATGGCCAAGAAGAACAACGTGGAACTGCGCGACTGCTACACGGGCTTCAAGTGGATTGCACGCGAGATTGCACTCAGCGAGGGCAAGCAGAAGTACATCGGCGGCGG
>JAEDIG010000124.1 GCA_016292545.1 Bacteroidaceae bacterium | reverse complement strand
CCTCGCGAGTTGCGAATGTATGAGAAGGACGGCGAGTACTATCTCTCGGCAAATGTTGTGGAGGAAACGAAGGTTTTGCGCAAGCAGATCGTTGAAATCGGCGATTTTCAGGTCAACGGCAAGGGTGAGGTGAAGATATTGGGCGGCGAAGGTGCCTTCGAGGTGGAAGCCGACATCACTGCCGCCACTGCCAAGACCGTGGGTATCGAACTGGCGAACGACAAGGGCGAGCACACGCTCATCTATCTCGACCTCGACAAGCAGCGGGTAGTGATGGACCGCACCGAGAGCGGTGTGGCTGGTTTCGGCAAGCGTTCCGCTCCCCACGACATCGAGAACAACTATGAGTTTACGGTGCGCAAGGATGACCCTATGACAATGCGCCAGAAGAACTCTGTCAACTATGTCAATGACTTTGCCTTGGGCACCTGGGCTCCGCTCAACCTCTGCGAGGGCAACAAGCGCCATTTCGACATCTTCGTTGACAAAAGTTCGGTGGAACTCTTCGTTGACGGTGGACGCATAGCAATGACCAATCTTGTATTCCCCACTAAGCCCTACGACCGTGTGCGTTTCTATACCCTCGACGGCAATGCCAGGGTGGAAGGGGCAAAAGCGTATGTTTTCTAAAATTCATATCACAGACGAATCTTTTCCTCAAGGATAATTTTCATGTTGGTTGTTTGCCAGTGTCGTCAACCATCTGCTTTATGGCAGTTCGGGTGCTGACGACACTGGCTATCCTCATGTCGTAAGCATAAGCGGAATGCTCTGGGTATAAAACATGCCGCAAAACTACCCAGCCGGGAAAAAATTGCTGGGCAACAAAATTTCTCCAGTTAGGTAACATCACATCATGAACATGAGCATCAAGGAAGTAAATGGAGTATATCCTTCTGAACAACCGCGTTCAGGGGTATCAATTGGAAAATCGAATAACGTCCTACAGAGGCAAAAGAAGGACTATCAGTAATGGCATGGGTGTGTTCCTCCTACATCTATTCCGGCTTTTGGCTTCGCCTTCCTCCTTCGCGCCTCGGCAATGCTCAAGCGAGCTTGGCATTGCTCTCGGCTTGGCGTCGGTTGCCCCTGTAGGGCGACGGTGCCTATCATCTGTTCTTTGATACCCAGGGTGCCGCTTCGCTCTGCCCTGGGCTGATGGCTTTTGCCCCTCCGGGGCGTGCTCATACGCTCATTCACAACGAAATTGAACTTGCGAAAGTTGAATATGGAATATAAGAACCGTTAACTTGCCACTACCCCCAGTGATAAGTTAACGGCTCAGGAAGTGGTAGGTTAACGGTTCGAGCAGTGGTAAGTTAACGGTTCGAGCGGTGGTAAGTTAACGGCTCGGGAAGTGCCTTCAAAGCCCCGCCTGAATGCATTTATTACTGTTCAGACGCAATGTCTTGTAGCCGTGTCCATTCCGAACAGATGGGCTCTCCCTTCTTGCCGAAGCACTCGCAGGGACGTACGATGAACCTGTAGCGGAAGTCCTTGGGCAGTTCGTCTACGCCATATTTGCAAATCACCTCGCCCGTGTCCTGTGCCTCGCCCAGATAGCAATGGGCAGACAGCACGCGCTTGGTGGCTGTGATGAATCTCACATCGAGCCATTCATATTCCACCTGCACTTCGTAGTCGAAGGCCCTGACACCTGTGTCTTTCTTCAGCACGTTGGGGAAATGTACGGTCACCTGCTGCTGCTCCTTGCCGTAGCGGTCCTTTCCGGGGGCCTGTGTGACTGTAACCTTGCTGCCAGCGGCGAACTGTGGAATGGGGGCACTTTTCTTCCTGTTCTCAAAGGTGAGCGCGTTGTTCGTGGAAATGGGAAGCGGCATCACCCATGGGGCAGCCACCGGCTGGTCGTATACGAATTCCCTGCGCTCGAAAGAGATGGCATTTTCATAGACCCTCATCACCATTCCCTGCCTGCCGTCGGAGCAGTTCATGTTGGCCATCTGTGTGGGTGGCTTGATGGAGCTGTCATCCTGATAGGTGTTCTCTCGTGCGGGCATAGGGTAGAGATAGCTCAATGAGGATGTGCCGATGCTGGTGAAGGAGTCCTGCCAGAAGTTTCTGTCGTCGTTGAGCGGCGAATGGGAGTGGCCGGAGAAGGCCACGGCATTGGGGAACTGTGATAGGAGTCGGGTGACGGTGCCGTCGTCCTGTCCCCAGGCCCATGGGCCGTTGCAGGTGTTCTGGAGATGGGGGTGCTGGATGTAGAAGAAGGGACGTTCGCCCTGAAGCTGCTGGCGGTGCTTCTGCAGGAAGTCCTGCAGGCCGGGGATGTTGTCGTTGTGCCAATGGGCACCGATGAAGTGGTAGCCGTTGATGGTTTTCATCCAGATGGGGCTGTAGTCCTCGCGGAAACATTTCTTCCACACCTCGGCCGGCCGTTTCCCGATGTTCTGTGCATCAGCTGTTTCGGCTCCTACCTCGTTGATTACGCCCGACCATGTGGCAGCCTGCACGTCGTGGTTGCCATAGATGAAAAGCTTCTCTGTGCGTTTGCCGTTCAGCCCCTTGTTGCGGGGGAACACCTTGAACCATGCGTTGGCCACCTGCTGCAGCTGGGGTTCCAGACCCTGATCGGCCATGTCGCCGGCGATGATGACTCCGTCCACCTTCAGCGAGCGGAAATATTCCAGTGCATGCACGAAGGTGTCTGTTGTTTCTGCTCCCCGTATGTGGATGTCGCTGAGGATGCCTATGGTGAGGGAAGGGTTCCCCAATGTGAGCAACTGCTCTGCCTGGAGTGGTGTGCCTGCGTATGCGGCTCCCGCCAGAATGGCTGATTTTTGTATGAATTCTCGTCTGTTCATTTGTATAGGATGATAAAAAGTTATTCTAAGGGAATCTGATGTCCGAGACCCGTGTGAAATCTGTTTCCGAGAAGGCAGGGTCGTTGGCATTGGTCACTTTCCGGCCTGTTATGACCACGTTGTCAAAGATGACACGGGAGATGGTCTTCTCGGGCGTGCCGTCCCGACCGTTCCATCCGTAGAGGCGGATTTTGTTGGCGATGGTGCTTCCGCTGGAGTGGAAGGAGCGGATGTTGCGGTAGGTGATACCCTCCATGCCGCCTGGGGTGCTTTGGTCGCCGGCCAGTGCACCAAACCAGAAGGAAGGCTGGAAGCCGGCTGTGATGAGCCGCTCGCAGTGGTAGACATCAATGTTCTCATAGCTGATGTTGCGGAACCATGTGCCGTTGATGCAGCATATGCCCATGGCGGCACGTTCGTCGAGCACTTCATGATAGTCGGGGTCGTCGTAGGAATAGAGCACGCTGCTGTTCATGAAACGTATGTTTTCATACAGGGATGCATGGTTTTCTGCCCCGATGCCCATGGCATTGTTGCAGTCGTTCCACAGCTGCATCCCGCAGAAGGTGAGGTTGCGGCAGGGAGCGCACTCCGCGGGCTTGCCGTTGCCCAGCCCCTTCACGGCGATGGCATCGTCGGAGGCCCGAACGAAGGTGTTGAGGAAAGCGCATTGCTGGCAGTTGATGATGTCCAGCCCGTCGGTGCTGGCATAGCGTGTGGACAGGACCTTCACATGCTTGAACTCCATGTGGGTGCAGTGCGAAAGGACCACCTGCCAGCAGCGTTCTCTGTGGCAATGGAACAGCACGCCCTCCACGAGGCCGCCTTTGCAGTAGTTGGCCTCCAGTATGACCCTTGGCTTGCGCCGGTCGTTGTATACCATGCCTCTGCCGCGGATGCTGGTGCCTCCCCCAGTCTCCCACATGCCGATACGCCCGTACACCACGCTGCCTGCCGCCACATACACCTGCCATCCGTCTTCCAGCTTCAGCTGGTCGTCCCCTGTTCCAAGGAGCGTTTCCAGATTGTGGTAGCCAGGGCCGAAATAGTGGAGTTTGCGCGCCTCGTCTTTCACATAGCTCTTTTGGGTGGCCTCCATCTCGGGGGCGTGGCTGTCTATGCTGTTGCAGAAGAGATGGAGCACATGCTTCTGCAGTTCGCCGTCCACCACCAGGGTGATGTTCTGGTCGGCCCTGTCTGTGCGTATGCGTAGGCTGCGTTTTCCGGTGCGTTTCACCTCCAGCAGGCTCAGACTTTCGATGGGCAACACCTCAAAGGAGTCGAAATTGTGGTAATAGCTGATGTCGATGTTCACCTCGTGCCCGTTGGTAAACTCAAAACTGCCGAAGTGGACCAGCCCTCCCCAGAAGTTGCGGTCGTTGTAGAGCCCCACGTAGTGGCCGTTCACCGCCACATTGTAGAGCCATTCCCCTTCGAAGGGAAACTCCGAAGCCACCTTGTGTGTCACTAGGTTCCCCTGGTCACACACGGCGTCTTCGCCTGCGCCTCTGGCCGCAGAGAACGAAAAGGCTTTTGCCTGTGATGCCATCATGAATACTGTAAGGCAGGCAAGAATAATATGCTTCATATACAGCTGAATTTACGGTTTTCGGCTACAAATTTACATAAAAATCCCGAATTATGGGCTGGCCGAGAGAAAGAAATTCTCCCTTTAGCGAATGGGATAGAGATATAGGGCTTGCGGTCAGAGCAAGGGTGTCATATACAGGGGAAGGTACACTATGCCCTCCTCTTGCTTTATGTCACCGCTGTGTAGCACGTAGGATACAGATAAATAGGGGGCATATTTTGTCATACATTTCCTTAATGAAGAAAGGGCGTAGTTGCGTCCGCTCTTTACTTCTATGGGCGATATGTTATGACGATTGTTGACCTTGGACTTGCGTATCAGAAAATCTATCTCCATGCGGTCTTCTGCATTGCTGCCGTTCTTGCTGTAGAAAAACAGACGATGCCCCGAGGCCCTTAGCATTTGCGCAACGACATTCTCCGTGAGCATACCCTCATTGATTTCCAGCTTGCCCAGAATGAGCTTTTGGTAAATCTCCACTGGCACCGCGTCCTTTTCGTCAAAGGCGTGGGATATCAGAAGCCCGGTGTCTCCCATATAGCATTTTACCGTGCTGCGCTCCATATTGAGGCTGAGCCCGATGCTAGGTTCCGTGGTGTTGTAGCAACAGTTGACAACACCAGAGTCGGACAACCAGAAAAAGGCCTCTTCGTAATCTCTCATACGTGCTGTAGGTGTTATCGAGGAAAGGCGGAATTTCTTTTCGTGGCGTTGCAGCTGTCCGGGCAACTCATCAAATATTGTCGTCACCTTCACCTCCATGTTACTGGCATATTTCTGGATGTCGTTACGATAGAGCTGTAGAATCTGACGCTTCACGCGTTCCACGGCCAAGAAATCTTTTGTTTCCACGTATGCAAGAATGGCCTGAGGCATCCCTCCGACAACCATATATTGTCTAAAAAGGTCCATCGCCTTGCGGTGAAGCGCCTGACCCACAGGCTGGAGCCGGTCAAGACAATCCTTCAGATATGGCATGAGCATGTCGTTCCCCATTGCCCACAGGAATTCCTCGAAATCCATAGGGTACATCTTTATGCCGTATTCTTCAGACGGAATCTGTATGTCCTTGACGTTTTTCTTGATGCTGACCAGGGAACCAGTCTCGATGTAATCAAACCTTCCGTCTGCCACAAGGTATTTGATTGCCTCACGTGCTCTCGGGCAATCCTGTATTTCGTCAAAGACGATTATGGAACGCCTTGAGGCCAGGCGTTTGCCATAGTGCAGCTGGATGTTTGCCAACAATTTGTCAATATCTTCAAGGTATATATCAAACCATGATTTCACATCGCGGGAGGCTGTACGGAAATTGATTATAAGGTATGAGTCATACTCGTTTTTGGCAAATTCTTCCACGATGTAGCTCTTGCCTATTCGCCGTGCGCCTTCAATAAGAAGGGCACTTCTTCCGTTGCTTGTTGATTTCCATTTCTGCAACTCCCTGTAAATCTTGCGTTTCATGTCGATATTTCACGTTTTTGAGGTTTTTGAATGGTCGATTTCTCACGTTTTTGAGATTTTCGGACGGCCATTTTCTCACGTTTTTGAGATTTTCTTGCTGCAAAGATAGTGTTTTTGCCTGATACGGCCAAGGAGAATAGCGTCTTTTTCTGATATTCTCGGGCAAAGTGTTGTCTTTTTTTTGGGGGGCTTAGCGGATGGGGTAGAGGAGATAGGGCTTGCGCTGCTCGATGAAGCGGGTGACATCCTGCTTCCAGGTGGCTTCTATGGTGGAGGCATCCTGGCCGTCGATAATCAGCTGGCGGATGCGCTTCTGCCCCATCAGTTTGTCGAAAAAGGCACCGCCTCCTAGCCAAAAGGCCTCCTTGTCGGGGAAACGGCGGTAGGCATCCACGATGTAGCTGAGATCGATGCGCGACAGATGGAACAGGCTGTCGATGGGGATGTGGCTGAGGTCCACCCCCTGGCAATGCTGTCCTTCCAGCGGAGGGTGCTTGGCACCGGGTCGTGCGGTGGGTGTGAAGGAAAAAGTGCATCCCTGCAGCAGGGGATGGCCATAGCATTGGAAGGGATGGTTGGTGCCGCGCCCCAATGACAGCACAGTGCCCTCGAAATAGCAGGTGCTGGGGTAGAGGAGGACGGCACGCATGTCGGGGAGGTTGGGGCTGGGAGGTATGGGCAGGTGGTAGGCCGACTGATGGGTGTAGTGGAGGCAGGGCACCACCGTGAGCTGGCATTGGGGTGTCCATCCTTCGCCTATGGCCATGGTGGCCAGTTCGCCCAGCGTCATGCCATGGACAATGGGGATGGGCAGCGCACCCACACCGCTCTTGAGCGACATGTCGAGCAGCGGACCGTCCACAAAGTGCCCGTTGGGATTGGGACGGTCCAGGATAATCACTTCGCGGCCGTATTCGCTGCATCGGCGCATGAGCTGGAGCATGGTGATATAATAGGTGTAGAAGCGGAGCCCCACATCCTGGATGTCCACCACCAGCAGGTCGAACCTGCGCATGGCTTCATCGGAGGGCCCTGGCTTCTGGCCATCGTAGAGCGACAGGATGGGAATGCCTGTGAGGCTGTCGGTCTGGCTCTGCACATGCTCTCCGGCATCGGCTGTTCCTCTGAACCCGTGCTCCGGCGAGAAGAGGGTGGTCACCTGAACGCCCCCTTCCACCAGTATGTCCAGCACATGGCGGCCATTGGAGAGGCAACCTGTCTGGTTGCTGAAGAGGGCTACGCGCTTGTGGGCCATCAGCGGCAGGTAGTTGGCAGGCACCTCATCGGCAGGCATGGGGGCAGGCATGGAATTGTGGGAGGGTTGCTGCGCCAATGCCATGACGGCCAGGCACATGTAGCAGAGTGTGGAGAGCAGATGTAGTCTCATAGGGCGGTGTGTGGGGTAAGTGGTGAAACAATAAGAGGAATCACCGTTGCCAGCAATTCCTCTTTCTTGCGCTTCAGGATGGGCTTGAACCAACGACCCCATGATTAACAGTCATGTGCTC
>JAEDIG010000123.1 GCA_016292545.1 Bacteroidaceae bacterium | reverse complement strand
CACGGAGGCTATGTTGCGGTTGCGGGGATAGGAGGCATGCTTCTTCAAATGTCGTGTACTCCACATCTGTTCAGAGGCTTCCTTGGCATACCATTCCCGGGCTTTTGGGTCTGCAACCTGAATAATTGTACGGAAGTGTGACCAAGTAAGATTGTGAACACGCGTGTTCACAATCTCCAAATCATTGAAACACAGATAGAATTGGCGAAAATACTCCAAATTGCGCTTGCCGATGTGCCAATAGGTAAGTACAGACACTTGGTTGGCGGCAGCGTATGCCTTTCGCCTGCCTTCTTCGATAATGCAGCGTATATCGTTGAGTAAACCGTTGTTTAATGCTATTTCACTCATGAATATTGTCTGTTTCTGTTACACATCCTCTTAATTCTTGTTTTTCATCCGCACGAACGCACACGGACTCAATCCCACGCTCAAGGGGATAAGAATATCCATGAAAGGGCACTGCGATCAGGAATGGATGGTGAACCTTCCGCTCTACGATTTTCTGCCATACATGTGACTAGGGGACACGCACACACATGCAGCCAACAGACAGATCGGGCGGTTGCTTCATCCTTCCGCAACCGCCCGATCTGGTTATTCTCTGTTGGCGATGTTGTCGCCAGGAGTTTCCTGGAGCGCTTCATCGAAATCGGTCACTCCGTTCTCCACCAGGATGTTGTACCTCTGGATGAGTTTCTTCACATCGCTGGGATACACGCGGTCGCGGTCGAAGTTGGGCAGTACCTCTGCCAGATAGGCAGCAAGTTCATCCTTGGATGCCTTCTTATAGTTGAACGATGATGCTGCTCCCTGCTCCTTTTCCTTGACAGCATTGAGGACCTGGCGCAGAGGCACCTCCTCGGCATCCGTATACATGGCAATGTCGGCCAGAGAAATGACCTTGTCGGTGCCGAACACGGGCATGCGCTTCTTTGCCGCATCCATACTCTCAACTACCAGACTGCGGTTGCCATGCGACACCAGTCTGTATAATCCGGGCTTTCCGGAAATGGCTAAAATAGTCTCTAACATAGTCTAATCTTTATTTTTTTTCTTATTTTCTTATTCACTTTAGTATCTCATTCATTATGGCCTGAAGCTGGGCGTGAAGGTCGGTTCCGTCGTTCATCACCACATAGTCAGGAGTCCCCTGCAGGGTCTGGCTCTGGATGCGAGCCACCACCTGGGCACGGCTGCACCGGTCGCGCTCCACCACCCTGGCAATACGCACCTCCATCGGTGCGTCCACATAGAGCACACAATCCATCTCACGGTCAAATCCGCTCGAATGAAGGATGGCACTCTCCATCACCACCACTGGCGACTGCTGCAAGGATGCCCACCGACGGAAGTCGGCCAACACACGCGGATGCACCAGCTGGTTGACGGCAGAAAGGTGGAGCGGATTGCCGAAGATATAGGACGCCAGCAACGGACGGTTGAGCGTGCCGTCGCAGAGATACACATCCGGCCCCACCATCTCCACCAGACGCTGGCGGATAAAGGGGTCCTCGTTGTTGAGGCGCTTGGCTTCACGGTCGCAGTCATAGACCGGGAGGCCGTAGCCATCGGCCAGCAGACGGCATACATAGCTCTTGCCGGCCCCTATTCCCCCTGTAATGCCCAGTTTCTTCATTCTTTTCCAACAGCAGCATCGGGGTTGTAGACCTGCTCTATCAGATAGTCCACGTCGGGAGGATAGATACGCACGTTGGACACATCCTCAGGCACCGACTTGAGATGGAGCTTATAGCGCGCATCCTCATTGCTCAGCAGTTCCTCGTATGTAGCCGCCAGCACAAAGCTGTTCTCCCAGTCACGATTGGACTTGACCGCCCCCACACGGAATGTGATTGTGGCCCTGGAAGGGAACACACGGAGCTGTCGGTCGGGAGGGAAATTGAGCCCGATGATGGGCACCTCCACCGAACGCTCTATATAATAGTCCACCACCACCGTAAGGGCCACCTGAGTCGTATCGAATTTCATGCCCTTTTGTCCCTGCAACCTTACGTTCTGATGGACAGTCTCGGTGAGATGGGAGAGGTCAAGTTTCTCGGTGTAGACACACTGCATGGTGTCGAGGACCTGGGATGGCGCAAACACCTCCACCGAATCCGGCTGGCATGACTGGCCGAGCAGATAGTTTTGGGGCGCAGCCGCGATTTTCCCGTTCACCTCAACCGGAAGGCGACGGCTCTTGTTGCGCGTGTAGTAGAGTTCCAGGGTGTCGGGCGCAATGCCTTCCACACGCGTGGTTGATTCCAGCTGCAACTGCAAGAGACGGACAATCTCGGCCTGCTGGAACTGCACGTGTCCGCTCTCGGCTCCGCGGTCGTATTTTGCAAAGTCCAGCACCACGGGTGAAAGTCCCTTGTGACGCAGAAAGCGCACAAGCGAAGTGCCCCTGTCGCGCAGGCTCACCGTGATTTCGGAGGGGAGTTCGGTGGTGATGACCACCGCAGCCGGCACATTCCGCAACTGCAAGGGCACATCCACATCCACCCGAAGCGATTCGTTGAGCGTCTGCATCAGCCAGAAAGAGGCCGAAACCACCAGAAAAAACAAGAAGACCAGGATATTCCTGAAGCGAACGCCGCCCAGGAACACCCTAGTCTGTTTCCAATATTTTCTGGATTCCTTGCCCATGCGCCAGGAATTTTACTTCTGCTGTGTGGCCTCTGCATTGGCATAGAGGGAGTTGCGGTCCACACGGATGCGGACGCCATCGGCTACCTCTATCAGCAGGACATTCTCGGCTTCGTCAATCCTGCGCACCACGCCATGGATGCCTCCGGCCGTAACCACCTTGTCACCTACGGACAGGCCGTTGCGGAACTTCTGGATTTCTTTCTGTCTCTTTTGCTGAGGGCGAATCATGAAAAACCACATGATGGCAAAAATGGCCACCATCATGATCAACATTGGCATGCCGCCTCCGGATTGTGCTTGTAGAATAGTAAACATATTAATTAATGTATAAAATGTTATGATATTTCGGGGATTACTTGTCCTTGACAATCTTGTTGGACTCTATCAGGGCCTTGGCGATATGGTCGAGCGTGGCATTGACATACTTTCCGCTCTTGGGGGTGCTGTACGACTTGGCCAGCTCCACATATTCATTGATGCTCACACTGAGAGGGATGCTGGAGAATGTGGTAATCTCGGCCAGCGCCACCTGCATGATCACACGGTCCATCAGGGCAATGCGTTCAAGCGTCCAGTTGCGTGCCTGATCGGAAATCAGCTTGTCGTAGTAGGCGGCATTGTTGAGTGTGTGGCGGAGCAGCTTCACGGCAAACTCCTGCACGGTGTCGTCCTGGAACTGCGGCAGCAATGCCTGCTCGCTGGTGCTTTCGGCCGTGAACCGGTTGATGGTCTTGAGCACAAAAGTGTCCACGATGGCCTTGTCGTCGTTCCAATAAAGGCTCCTGCCCTCGAAGAGTTCGTCCAGCTGGTCATTGTTGCATATAAAAGTGCGGTAGATCTGGCGGCAGACATCGCGGTCGGCCTCATAGCTCTGCTCCGGGCTTTCCATGTATGACTGGAAGAAAGGAGCCTGCTCCACCTGCAGGTAGAGGTTCTTCACCAGATTGTACTCGTTGCTCCAGTCGTACTTGCTGCTGTCGGCAAACGCCTTGAGCTGCAGGTTCTCCTCCAGTTGCTTGAGGAAAAGATTGTTCACGAACCTGGGATTCTCATTGTTTTCCATACCCAAACGGGTGAGCCTGCTCACGCGCATCTCGTAATAGCGCTGCGCCATGCGGCCGACTTCCGTGAGAAGGAGCAGAAGCAGGTTGTACATCTCGTATGATTTTGACATACTCAGCATCAATTCCTTCTCGGCCACGTCCACGTCCCTGCCCTCGTTCTGGTGGAACGCATAGCAGATTTGCACCACTTTTAGTCGTATTAATTCTCTATTTATCATGTTCGAATACTTGATTGAGCACGCAAAATTACTCAAAATCGGCTAGATTGCCGCATTTTTCGGCCATTATTTTCGTTTCGGCAAGGAATATCTTTGTTTTTGCCCCCAAAAACATGCCCGGGAGCAAAAAAACAGCGGGCAAATGCAGGGTATTCCACAAAAAAAGCGTACCTTTGCACCGCTTTTGAGCCGTGTGATGGCGAATTAAGCAAAATACACTTAATTTAGAGTAACACATTTAACAATGAAAAGTATTGACATTAAGGGTACTGCCAGAACTGCTACTGGCAAGAAAGCTACCCAGGAGATCAGAAAAGCCGGTTCAGTGCCTTGCAACCTCTATGGTGAAGCACGCGGCGAGAACGGACTGCCCGTTGCATTGAGTTTTTCAACCACAGCCGAGGAGCTGCGCAAGCTGGTGTACTCACCCGACATCTACAGCGTGAACCTCAACATCGACGGCAAGGAGTACAAGGCCATCATGAAGGAGTTGCAGTTCCACCCCGTCACCGACAAGCTGCTGCACGTAGACTTCTACGAGATTACCGAGGAGAAGCCCATCGTCATGGAAGTGCCCATCAAGCTCAACGGTCTGGCCGAAGGTGTGAAGGCCGGTGGTAAGCTGGCCGCAAGCGTCCGCAAGCTGAAGGTGCGTGCCACCTACACCGCCATTCCCGAGAAGCTGAACATCGACGTAACCAACCTTGGCCTGGGCAAGACCATCAAGGTGGGTGAGCTCTCTTTCGAGGGTCTGGAACTGGTCACAAGCCCCAGCGTTGTGGTTTGCCAGGTTAAGATGACACGTAGCGCCATGAGTGCTGCTGCCAAGGCCCAGTAATCCCCCCGACAGCTGACAGGAAAAGACCGACGTGTTTTTCAGATTACCCCAATACCGTAGGATGCTGCATTCCGCCAAGGAAGCAGTCCTACGGTTTCTTTATCATACCCCAAGCGAAACAGAAGAAGAGGAAGAAAGGATGAAATACCTGATAGTTGGCCTAGGAAACATGGGCAGCGAATATGAAGGCACACGCCACAATGTGGGTTTCCGCATCGTGGATGCGCTGGCCGCATCGTGCAACGCACAGTTCCAGGACCGCCGCTACGGCTTTGTGGCACAGGCGCGCATCAAGAACGCGCAAGTGGTGCTGCTGAAGCCCACCACGTTCATGAACCTCAGCGGGAATGCCGTGCGCTACTGGATGCAGCAGGAAAAGATTCCGCTGGAGAACCTGCTCATCGTGGTGGACGACCTGAGCCTGCCCGTGGGCACCCTGCGCATGAAGCAGAACGGAAGCGCTGCCGGACACAACGGCCTGAAGCATATTGCACAAATGCTGGGGACCGAGGGATACAACCGCCTGAAGGTGGGCATAGGGAACGAATTCCCCAGAGGATGCCAGATAGACTTCGTGCTGGGCCGCTTTGGTGCCGACGACGAGAAGATCATCAACGACAAGACCCCTGTCGCCTGCGATGCCATCAAGGCATTTGTGCTGAGCGGCATACAATTCGCCATGTGTAACTACAATGGAAAATAAAGCAACAGAGGCGCGGGTGGACAAATGGCTATGGGCCGCCCGCATATTCAAGACACGCACCATTGCCGCGGCTGCCTGCAAGAAAGGACAGGTGAGCATGGGAGGTGCCCAGCTGAAGCCCTCCCATGTGATTCACGTGGGCAATGTCATTGATGTGCGCAAGCCGCCCGTCACCTACTCCTTCCGCGTGCTGCAGGCCATTGAGAAAAGGGTGGGCGCGCGCCTTATACCCGAAATCCTGGAGAACGTGACACCGCCCGAACAATACGAAATTCTGGAGATGAACAAGATAAGCGGTTTCGTGGGAAGAGCCAAGGGAACGGGCCGCCCCACGACGAAGGACCGCAGAAGCCTGGACGCCTTCGCCGAAGAAACCCCTGTGTTTTTCGGGGATTTTGACTTCGACGAAGACGACTCGGAATAATCAGCCCCTCTCAGCCACAAGCCGGCAGATGTTCACCACCGTCATCATGGCCTTTTCCATGCTCTGAACGGGCACGAACTCATGGCGGCCATGGAAATTGAGGCCACCGGCAAAGATATTGGGACAAGGCAGTCCCTTGAACGAAAGCTGTGCACCGTCGGTGCCGCCACGTATGGGCACCACCTTGCACACACCACAAGCCTCCGTGATGGCCTGCTGCGCAATGTCGATGATGTGCATCTTGTCCTCCAGCTGGCACTTCATGTTGTAATACTGGTCGGCCACTTCGGCCACCACCGTACCCTCGCCATATTCGCGGTTCATCACTTCGGCAACGGCCAGGATCGTCTGCTTGCGCTGTTCAAAAAGCGCACGGTCATGGTCGCGCACGATATAGCTGAGCATGGCCTCGTCCACCGTTCCCTGGAATCCGCACAGATGATAGAAACCCTCATAGCCATCGGTGGCGGCAGGGATGGACGTAGCCGGCAGCATGCCCATGAACTGGTGGGCCATCAGGCAGGCGTTGCGCATCTTGCCGCGTGCATATCCAGGATGCACATTGCACCCCTTGATGGTAATCTTGGCACTGGCAGCGTTGAAGTTTTCATACTCCAGTTCGCCCACTTCGCCCCCGTCCATCGTATAGGCCCAGTCGCATCCGAACTTCTCCACATCAAACAGATGCGCACCCGTTCCGATTTCCTCGTCGGGGTTGAACGCAACCCTTATCTTTCCATGCTCAATTTCGGGATGGGCCTTCAGATAGGCCATCGCCTGCATGATTTCTGCAATGCCGGCCTTGTCGTCGGCACCCAGCAACGTGTGTCCGTCGGTCACAATCAGGTCTTCCCCCACATGGTCGTTCAACTCGGGGAAGCGTTCCACTGTGGTCACCACTCCTGCCTTCTCGTCCAGCACGATGTCGCCACCCTGATAGTTTTCGATGATGCGCGGACACACATTGGCACCGCTTGCATCCGGGCTGGTGTCCATGTGGCTGATGAAGCCCACCACAGGCAGTTTGCGGCCAGTGGTGGCCGGGAGGGTGGCATACACATAGGCATGTTCGTCCATCTCCACATCCTCCAGTCCCATATCCGTGAGCTCCTGCACCAGCAGACGGGCCAGGACAAACTGTTTTTGTGTGCTGGGGCAACCCTGTGCCTCATCGCTCGACTGCGTGTCGACTGACACATATCTCAAAAAACGATCTACAAGTTCCTTGTTCATGGTCGTGTGTGTAATAGATGTTGTTTATATTAATATATGGTAATACGGCAAAACCGCATGATTATGGTGCAAAAGTAGACAATTATTTGCAAACATCCCCCCAAAACGTATCAAAAAAAGCATATTCCGGGCCGAAATGCAAAAAAAAAGCCCTCTTGGACAGAAAAACAGCCCAAACATTTGGTGGTTTCAGAAAAAGGGTGTACCTTTGCACCGCAATTCGGAAACGGATGGCCTAGAGAGGCCTGACAAAGTC
>JAEDIG010000122.1 GCA_016292545.1 Bacteroidaceae bacterium | reverse complement strand
GTACTTCATATCCTTGTTTCCTTTCATTCCTTGGGTTAGACACTGCAAAAATACAAATACTTCCTCAAACGGCCAAATTTTTCATCTCCTAATCCCGCCGAATCCAAGAAAATGACGTTCTGATTTTCATTATGCTTTGGACATTGGTATGAGGTGATAACAGATTCTCTCATTTTATGAGCTGAAACCTTGTTTGTTTAAAGAAAAAGATGTAATTTTGCATTGGTAATCCTAAAAAAAAATGAGAGAATGAAAATATCTGAGCGGTTTGCATCATCTCTGTTGTCCCTTCTTCTGCTGTTGTCCTGCGAACAGTTCCAGTTCGAAGAGGATGCGCCCTCCGACAAGGGAACGTCCACCTCAGTGCGTGTAATCACCCGTGCGGAGAATGGCTCATCCCTATCCTATCCCATCCATGTGTATGCCTTCTCCTCTTCTGGTGCGTTGTTGTCGCAGCAGGAGCTCCATTCCACCGAGGAAGGAGGAATCCAGATGGCATTGCCGCAGCGTTCCCAGTGTCGTCTGGTGGCTGTGGCTGCTGATGAATCGGTTTACAACCTGCCCGACAATCCAACGCTTTCAAGTGAGATAACGATGAAGTCTCCAGTCCTTCCATCCGACTATTCCGATTCGTCACGTGAATTGGCCCAGGGATTCTCTCTGTCCAGCCCTTTGCAAATGGGATGGGCCGATCTGGTGCTGAGTGGCGAGAATGCCACTGTCAGCATCCAGATGTACTATCAGGTTGCCTCCATCAATGTGTCGCTCTCCCATCTCCCCGAAGTGTGCGTGTCTTCCTTTGTGTCTGTTGCAACAACCCAGTCGGGCATAACGTTTGGCGGGAGTCCTGGCGGTGCGCAAACCACACGCATCCCTCTGGACAGCCACACTTGGACAACGGGCGAAGTCTATGTGTTCCCCACCACGGGCAACCAAACCAGTTTCACCATTGGATACAACGATTCCGAGGGTGAGGTGTTCGCATCCGTGAACTACCTGTCGCCCTTGAAGGCAGGTACACCCTACATCCTCAACGGCACTTGCAGCGACGGTTCCTTGCAGGTGACGGGAAGCGTCACGCCTCCTACATGGAGCGCTCCGGTCAATCTGGATTTCTCTTTTTCACCAAACACCACCACCATCATCCAGGGAGACAGCGACAATACCGGAGGCGGCACCAACGATAACCCAAGCGACGGGGACACATATACCGTCACATCCATTCCCTCCGCCCCTTGCCTGTGGGAAGGACATATTGTGGCATCCACTATGCCCGACGAGGACGGAAAAGCAGCCACATTGTTGCTCATGTCGCTTTGCGACAAAGGGGGGCTCACCTCAGCCTTCAACACATCCTCGCCCACTTCAGCCTTTTCCACAGCCCAAGAATATTCCGAATATGCACTCTCTTCCTGGCGCATACCCACCGAGGAGGAAGCCACAGCCCTTCGCAACGCCTACACCAGTGATCCCGACAGAATGGATGCCCTGATAGAGGAGGCGCAGGGAAGCGCCGTTGTGCTGACCGATGACAAGGGAAACAACCTGAGATACCTTTGTGCAGACGCAGAGAAGACCTTCAGTTTCAAACAGGGAAGCAGCTACAACTCCATAAAGTCGGCAGGAACAACGGTAAAGACCTATCGTCTACGTCTGGTTACTACTGTCCGTGTGGTGGTGGCTAACCCATAATCCAGTTCTATCAGTATTATACATAGATGAGAGAATGCCAAGAGAGCCACATGCTCTTCGAAAGTCCCCAAAAAGAAAGGTAAGAACATTTACTTGGAAATCAGAAATATGGCCGGAATGTCATCCAGATTAGGAAGCGGTTGGCGCTTCCATTCAGCAATGGTGCGGGTGCGGATAAATTCCTGGCCGGTGGTAATGCCGGCGGCCACGCATAGCCTGGTGGCGGGACGCAAGGCGGACAGCAAGGACTGGAGCATCTTGCGGTTGCGATAAGGGGCTTCGATGAAGAGCTGCGTCTGGTTCTCGTTCCAGGCTCTAGACTCCAGTGCCTTGATCCGCTTGACACGGTCGGAAGGCTCTACGGGGAGGTAACCATTGAAGGCGAAGCTCTGTCCATTGAATCCACTTGACATCACTGCCATGATCATGCTGCTGGGGCCCACCAGAGGTATTACACGAAGTCCCTGACGATGGGCGATGGCCACCACTGCAGAACCCGGGTCGGCCACAGCCGGACAGCCCGCCTCACTGATGACACCCACTGGAAAACCATCGCGCAAAGGCTGGAGATACTGGGAGAACAGACGCTCGTCGGCATGCTTTCCCATCTCAAAGAAAACGCATTCATCAATCGGGAACTCACGATCCATACTGCGCAAGAAACGGCGGGCAGAACGCACGTTCTCCACCACGAAATGACGAATCCGACAAACAAGTTCTGCATTGTAGCCGGGCAACACCTGCGAGAGCGGGGTGTTGCCCAATGTCACTGGAACAAGATAAAGCGCAGCTTCCATAGTCCTACTTTCTCGTTGTGTCGCAGACGGCCTTGAAGTAGCCAACGCTCTCAGCAATGCCCATGAATGGATCCTTCATGTCTTTCTCGTACTCCAAACTGCACGCACCAGCATATCCCACCTTGCGCAATGTCTTTACAAGACGCGGGAAATCAATCTTTCCCCGCCCAAGTTCGATGGCATGTCCGGCCTTGGTGCAGTCGGTGACATCCTTGAGGTGAATGTCAAACACTCGGCTACAATAGCGTTTGAGGTCCACCAATGGATCGGAACCATTGCGCAAGTCGTGGCCAATGTCCAGACACATGCCCATACGCGCATCCATTTCCTTCACATTGTTCCATATGTCCGTGGCATCGGGATAAAGCGGCATGTCGGGACCATGAAGGTGAATGGCCAAACGGATGTCGTACTGCTTCACCTTGGTCTCCACGTATGGTAACAGTTCATAATTGGGCACACCCACAAGAAGGTCGACCCCTACCCTCTTGGCATACTCAAAAGCCTGGTCTACGGCCTCCTTGGTCTTCATATAGATGGGACCCACGGCATAGCCTTTGACGCCTGCCTCTGCCAGCTTGGCATGAAAGGCAGCTATCTGCTCTGCATTGCTGGTAAGGGGAAGATGAAAATCCTTGATACACAGGTAGTGTACATCCAGCCGCTTCATGGTAGCCAACGTGGTTTCCAAATTGAAATTAACGAAAGTGTATCCAGCCATTCCCAGATGGAAGGCATCCTCCCCTGAAGCCGGTTTCATGTAAGGTGCGGATGAGGTTGCAGCATACACCTGTCCTCCCCATCCCGGCAGAGTCATTGCTGCCGCTCCAGCGACAGCTGTCTTGATAAAATTTCTTCTTCTCATGGTTCTCTATATAGTTTGATTCGGTAATTGTTGATACGTCTTACGCCAGCGCACATAATACTGCCACAGAATACTGATGCCCGTCTGCTCAGGCACAGGGCTCACAACAGCCTTACGGAGGTTTTCCGTGCGGTCGGTATGGAATTTTCCCTTCAAGAAGTAAAAGTCCCTGCGCGCCCTCCAGACAGCCACGAAAGAGGCTACGTTTCCCTTAGCCAGAAACTGCAGGGAAGCAAGGGCGTCGAGCAGCCACCGCACCCTCATCACCCGCAAAAGGCGTTCCTCCGGCAAGTTCTTGTAAAGCAGCAACAGATTGTTCCGGAAATTCAAATAGGTCTTGCGCGGGCTGTCCTTGGGCAAAGTGCCACCCCCCAGATGGAAGACCACACTCTGAGGCACACATACAATGCCATAGCCCCGGCTCCGGATGCGCCAGCACAAATCGATTTCTTCCTGATGGGCAAAAAAGCGGCCGTCCAGTCCTCCCACTTCCCAATACACCTGGCTCCGGATAAACAACGCTGCTCCCGTAGCCCACAGCACGGGGGCCACTACATCGTATTGCCCCCTGTCCGTCTCCACAGCAGCCATTATCCGGCCTCTACAGTAAGGATAACCCCAGGCATCGACATAGCCCCCACAGGCACCCGCATACTCGAAACGCGGACGGTCCCACAGGCAACGCAGCTTAGGCTGGCAAGCAGCCACCTGAGGATGGGAATCCATATAACAGCACAGTGGATCAAGCCAGCCAGGAGTAACCTCCACATCGTTGTTGAGCAACACGTAAAATTCAGCCTCCACCTGGGCCAAGGCATCCTGATAGCCCTGGGCAAAACCCAGATTCCGATTGAATTCCAGCACCCGTACCTGAGGGAACTCCTCCCTGAGCAACTTCAAGCTGTCGTCGGAGCTATGATTATCGGCCACAACGATGTCGGCCTCCCGGGAACAGGCAATCACCGTAGGAAGAAAACGACGCAGCATCTTGCTTCCGTTCCAGTTCAGAATGACAACAGCTATCCTATTCTTCATTTTCCTGCCTGCATTCATATTGTACCACAGTTCCCAGAAGCGCGTCGTGCGCCTCGTTCCAGCCACCCAGCCTGACAGGCAGAATCACATTGTCGGGCATCTGCCCCATGCAGACAATCTCCACACGGATGTAATTGTCGGTGAATCCATGCACACGGTCTTTTCTGCGGCTGTGTTCTATCAATACGGGACGCACCTGCCCTACGAAACGCTCATAGAAGGACGAAAGCAGACGGTCGCTGAGCGCAATCACCATCTGACTGCGGGCATGCTTCTCCTGCGGGCTCACCGTATGGGGGATTTTCAAGGCCATCGTGCCCGGTCGTTCGCTATAGCTGAACACATGGTATTGCGAAACGGGCATCCGCTGCATGAAGGACAGACTCTGCCGGAACAGTTCCTCCGTTTCGCCCCTACTGCCTACAATCACATCCACACCGATAAACGCATCAGGCATCAGTGACCGGATGCGAGTTATCTTCTCCTCAAAAAGAGCGGTATCGTAATGGCGGTGCATCAAACGCAACACCTCGTCGCTTCCACACTGCAGCGGAATATGGAAATGCGGCATGAAAGCCCTGCTATGGGCACAGAATGCAATCACTTCGTCTGTGAGCAGGTCGGGTTCGATACTGCTGATGCGATAGCGGTCGATGCCCTCCACCGCATCCAAAGCCCTGAGCAGGTCGACAAACCGTTCTCCTGTGGTCTTCCCGAAATCACCGATATTCACACCCGTGATGACAATCTCATGTCCTCCCTGAGCCGCTACGCCACGTGCCTGCTCCACAAGGGAGGCGACGGACCCATTACGGCTCCTGCCACGTGCCTTTGGTATGGTGCAATAAGTGCAATAATAGTCGCATCCGTCCTGTACCTTCAGGAAATAACGTGTACGGTCGCCACATGAGCAACTGGGCACAAACGTGCGTATGTCGGCTGTACGCACCACTTCGGAACGCAAAGGCAACAAACACCGTTCCTCGGGCATACGCTCCAAATAGTCCAATATGTATTCGGCAACACGTCCCTTCTGCTCTGTACCAAGTACCAGATGGACACCCTCGATATGGCCCACCTGCTGCGGATTGAGTTGCGCATAGCAGCCTGTCACCACAACCAGTGCACCAGGATGGTTGCGTACAAGCCGATGAATAGCCTGCCGGCATTTTTGGTCGGCCACCTCTGTTACGCTGCATGTGTTTATCACACACACATCGGCAATCTCACCAGGCAGAACTGTACGGATGCCCGCAGCTTTGAGTTCCTGCCCTATGGAGCTGGTTTCAGCGAAATTGAGTTTGCAACCCAAGGTAAAATAGGCCGCTTTCCTACTCTTATTGTCTTCCATAATGCAAAGTTATGACAACTTTGTGAAACATGCAAATAAGAGGAGAAAAAGGGCTCTTTTCAGAGATAAATGATATATGCTGATTTTCAATTTGTTATATTGTCATTTTAAAAAAAACTGAAAAAAAATCATCAAAATGCATACAACATATCAAAAAAGTGCGTACCTTTGCAGCGTTTTAATAAACAACTGATTGTTTTATAGATTAAAAAGCAAAGAAAATGAAGAAGTTAGCATTTCTGTTTGCAGCTGTAGTAGCTGTATCGTTCGCATCTTGTGGTAACAAGACTGCTGAGAACTCTGGCGTTATTGATACTATTGATAGCGACAGCATTGAAACTGAAAACTGCTGTGCTGAGGAGAACGACTCTTGCTGCGCCGCCGGCGACTCCTGCTGCGCTGATTCTACCGAAGCTCCCGCAGCTGAGTAAATCAGATTACAACAAAGGAATGAAATTGGCTGTATCGAAAGATGCAGCCTTTTTTTGTGTGTGCATAGAAACAATACGATAAAACAAAAAGTGTGCCCCAACAGAGAGGGCACACACAATTATGCTTTCAAATTCTATTCAAAGGGAATTCAAGCCTCGGCAGGAGCACTGGTTTCCTCAGCAGCACCCTCCTCTACTACAGTGAAGGCCACATTGGCGGAAACCTCCTTGTGCAGCTTCACAACGGCCACATATTCGCCTACAGCCTTTACATCCTTCACGGCAATAATCTTGCGATCGATGTCGAAGCCGAGCTTCTGGAGCTCTGCAGCAATCTGTACGTTGTTCACACTGCCATAGATAACACCGCTGGCACTTACCTTGGTGGAGATGGTCAACTTCACCTCATTCAGTTTCTCAGCCAGGGCCTCTGCATCGGCCTTAATCTTGGCCAGCTTGACAGCCTTCTGCTTAAGCATCTCGGCAAGTTCCTTCTTTGCGCTTTCAGAAGCGATAACGCCTTTTCCCTGAGGAATCAGATAGTTACGACCAAAACCTGACTTCACGTTTACAACGTCGTTCTTGTAACCCAAGCCAATAACGTCTTCTTTCAGTATAATTTCCATATCTTTCTTCCTTGTTATTACTTCATCAAATCAGTTACGAAAGGCAGCAATGCCAAGTGGCGAGCACGTTTAACGGCCTGAGCCACTCTCCTCTGATACTTCAGCGAAGTGCCAGTGATGCGACGAGGCAGAATCTTACCCTGCTCATTCAGGAACTTCTTCAGGAATTCGGGATCCTTGTAATCAATGTATTTGATGCCGCTCTTCTTGAAACGGCAATACTTCTTCTTCTTTGTGTCAATGGCCGGTGCGGTCAAATAACGAATCTCTGATGATTGTTGTGCCATAGTTTAAGCCTCCTCCTTGTTTGATTTGTTTTTTCTTCTCTTCTCGGCATACTCAGCTGCATACTTCTCCATCTTTACGTTGAGGAATCGCAGCACCTTCTCGTCGCGACGATAAGCGACTTCCAGAGTCTTGAGCACCTGAGGCTCAGCTTTAAACTCGATTAACACATAGAAGCCCGTGTTCTTCTTGTCGATGGAATAGGCAAGCTTCTTCAGGCCCCAGTTCTCTTCGTTGATGATCTCTGCACCAGCCTTGGTGAGGACACCCTTGAACTTGTTGACCGCTTCCTTCATCTGTTCATCAGACAAAACGGGAGTTAAAATGAAAACGGTT
>JAEDIG010000121.1 GCA_016292545.1 Bacteroidaceae bacterium | reverse complement strand
CGAAGATGCGTTTGAAACCGACGTCCGTGAACGGATTGATGTACTTTCCCATAGGCTATCTGCTACATTTCGGGGCAAAAATACAAAGATTTCCCCTAATGCGCAACAAAAAGCGGACTTTTCTGCATGGAAATTCAGATTGTATAGAAAAAAAGAAGGTTGTCATCACGACAACCAATCTTTTTGTAAACCTTAAAAAAATCTAATACCATGAAAAACACGATGCAAAATTACTGCTTTTCTGCAATTCTGCAAACATTTGGAGAAAAAGTTTTGGGAAAAGTGTGCTTTTCTTGATATAAATCAATCAAATAGGGCCTTTTGGAACAAAAGAGCCGCAAAACACGCCTTTTGCAACGTATTTTGCGGCTCGGCTCTATGGGGGAGGAATCAGGCCTTGGCGGCCACGGCGGCACGCTCAATGTCGAGCCCCTTGGTGAAGCTGGCGATGTAGGCGTTGAAGCCTGCCACATCCTGGGGGTCGGGAGCAATCTCCACTCCCTTGCTGCCGGCAAAGATGCAGGTGTCGAGCCACTGGTCGAGCGGCATGACAGCAGCACCCTTCACCATGTAGCAGGCCAGAAGGGCAATGCCCCATGCTCCGCCTTCGCCGGCCGTCTCCATCACGGAAATGGGCGAACCGAGGGCTGCCGCCAGCACGCGCTGCCCCACACCGGGGGTCTTGAAATAGCCCCCGTGCCCTGTGATGCGGTCCACGGCAATCTTCTCCTTGTTGAAGAGGATGTCGTTGCCTATCTTGAGGCCGCACACGGCTGCATAGAGATGGGAACGCATGAGGTTGGCCAGCGTGAAGCGGTCCTGCGGGGAGCGGACAACCATGGGACGCCCTTCGGACAATCCGGTCACAGGCTCACCCGAGATATAGTTGTAGGCCAACACACCGCCGCAATCGGCATCGCCCGTGAGGGCCGTCTCGAAGAGGCGCGTGTAGATGGTGCCCATGTCTGCCGGCTGTCCCATCAGCTGCTGGAACTGGGCGAACACCTCGGCCCAGGCATTGATGTCGGACGTGCAGTTGTTGCAATGGACCATGGCCACAGGGTTGCCGTCGGGGGTGGTGACGATGTCTATCACCTCGTAGGGGCGCGACAGGTTCTTTTCCAGCACAATCATGGAGAAGGAAGAAGTGCCTGCCGACACATTGCCTGTGCGGGGACGCACGGCATTGGTGGCCGCCATGCCCGTGCCTGCATCGCCTTCGGGCGGACAGAAGGGCACACCCGCCTGCAGATGGCCTGAGGGGTCGAGCAAGGCCGCACCCTCGGGAGTGAGCGTTCCTGCCGCCTCTCCTGCCTGCAGCACACGCGGAAGGATGGCCGGCAATGTCCAGCCATACCCCTTGGGAGCCACCAGGGCATCAAACTTCTCCACCATGGCTGCATCGTATTGCCGGGTGGCGGGGTCCACGGGAATCATGCCCGAGGCATCGCCCACACCGAGCACCTTTTCTCCCGTGAGCTGCCAGTGCACATAGCCGGCCAGTGTGGTGAGGAAGGCGATGTCGCCCACATGGGCCTCACCGTCGAGGATGCACTGGTAGAGATGGGAGATGCTCCATCGCAGAGGGATGTTGAAGTTGAAGAGGCTGGAGAGCTCGGCTGCAGCCTTTCCCGTATTGGTGTTACGCCAGGTGCGGAAAGGGGCCAGCATGCGCCCGTCGGCGGCAAAAGGCATGTAGCCGTGCATCATGGCACTGATGCCCAGTGCGGCCAGCGAAGTGATTTCCTCGCCATAGCGTTCCTTCACGTCGCTGCGGAGCGAAGCATAGCAGTCCTGCAGGCCCTTCCATACGGCATCGAGGCTATAGGTCCAGAAGCCGTTTTCCAGCTGGTTCTCCCACGTGTGGCTGCCCTGTGCGATGGGGTGTCCCTCTTCGTCGGTGAGCACAGCCTTGATGCGTGTGGAACCGAATTCTATACCCAGCACGGCCTGGCCGCGCTGGATGACAGTCTTAGCATCGGCCATGGCTCAACGGAGGGCTTTGCTCAACATGTAGTACACCTCGTTTACGCGCAGGTCCTGACGGAAGCCTTCGTATGTGGTGTCGTTGTTGATGATGCAGCACTCGATGTCGGCAATCTCGGCATAGTCGCGCCAATATTCGTCGGTGAGGCCGAAGCTGAAGCAGGAGTGGTGGGTGCCGCCTGCATTCATCCAACATCCCACACCCACCTCGAAGCTGGGCTGCGGTATCCACAATGCACTGGCCACGGGCAGCTTGGGCAGCGGCTGGCTCTTGATGAGGTCCACATCGTTCACAATCAGACGGAAGCGGTTGCCAAGGTCCACAACAGTGGCTGTGACACCCGTTCCCTGCTTGGTGGTGAACACCAGACGGGCCGTCTGCACCTTGCGCACGCCAATGCCCAGGAAGTGCACCTCCAGACGGGGCTTCTCCTCTGCAATGTCAGGATTGATTTCGAGCATGTGGGATTCCAGGATGGAAGTGTTGTCGCCGTCAAAGTTCAGTGTGTAGTCCTCCAGGAAGGATGTGCCTCCGGGCAGGCCCTGGCTCATGAACCATGTGGTGCGGCAAAGGGCAGCACTCTTCCAGTCGCCCTCGGCACCGAAGCCATAGCCGTCGCTCATCAGGCGCTGGCTGGCCAGTCCGGGAATCTGGTCGAATCCGCGGCCTGTGGTCTCCACGTTCACATCGCCCAGGTCGTCGAAGTTGGTGGTGAATGCCTTGGCACCATAGGCCTTCAGCAAGGCGCGGAGCGTGAGCTCGGCCTTGGCGGAGTTCCATATCCTGCGATAGCCCTCGCCGTTCTCGTCCTTGAGCTCGTCGGCCACGGCATATTCCTTGAAATACACGTCCTTCACCAGAGCGGTGACATCCTCATCGTTCACCTGGTCGAAGAAGCGCATCACCTCGGAGAAGGGGCAGTAGTCCACATGGTAGCCCATCACCTGCTCGGCGGCCACCTTGTCGCCATCGGTCACGGCCACGTTGTTCATCTGGTCGCCGAAGCGGAGGATGAGGCAGTCCTGTGCGTCGGCCCATCCGGCACACACGCGCTGCCACACGGCAATGTGGTCCTGTGTCTTCTGGTCCTTCCAGTAGCCCACCACCGTCTTGCGGGGCTTGCGCATGCGGGTGAGGATGTGGGCATACTCGCGGTCGCCATGGGCGCTCTGGTTGAGGTTCATGAAGTCCATGTCGATGGTGTCGTAGGGAATCTTCTCGTTATACTGCGTGTGGAGATGCAGCAGGGGCTTGCGCAGGATCTGCAGGCCATGAATCCACATCTTGGCGGGCGAGAAGGTGTGCATCCATGTAATCACACCGATACAGCGCTTGTCGGTATTGGCTGCGGCCATCACCTCGGCCACTTCGTTGGTGTTGTTGGCGGTGCCCTTGTAGACCACCTTCACGGGCAGCCGGCCCGACTGGTTGAGGCCCTCCACCATTTCCTTGGAATGACCGTCTACCTGCACTACGGCATCACCACCATACAGGAGCTGTGCGCCCGTTACAAACCACACTTCAAATTGTTCGAATGCTTTCAACATAGTTCTAGAGTCTTTAATTGTTTAACTTTATAATGAATGATTGGAATTGGTTGTCTACCCTTTTTTCTGTCCGTAGTATGCCCCCGGACCATGCTTGCGCAGGAAATGCTTCTCCACGAGCAGGGGGTTCATGGTGGTGTGGGGGTTGAGGGTGAACGAGATGAAGGCCATCCTGGCCACCTGCTCCATCACCACGGCATTGTACACGGCTCCGGCCGCATCCTTGCCCCAGCTGAAAGGCCCGTGGTTCTTCACCAGCACGCCCGGCGTGTGCATGGGATTGAGTCCCGCCTCCACGAAACGGCGCACTATCACGTGGCCCGTTTCCAGTTCGTAGGCACCCTTCACCTCGGCCTCCGTCATGTCCTCCGTGCAGGGGATGGATTCCCTGAAGTAGTCGGCATGCGTGGTGCCGATGTTGGGGATGTCGAGTCCGGCCTGCGCCCATGCGGTGGCGTAGGTGGAATGGGTGTGGACCACTCCGCCCACCTCGCCGAACGCGCGATAGATGGCCAGATGGGTGGGTGTGTCGGAAGAGGGGTTCAGCCCTCCTTCCACCACATTGCCCGTGGCCAGGTCCACCACCACCATATCCTCAGGCGAAAGACGGTCGTATTCCACTCCCGATGGCTTTATCACCACCAGTCCCTTCTCGCGGTCGATGCCGCTCACGTTCCCCCATGTGAACACCACGAGGTTGTGCTTCACCAGATCAAGGTTTGCACGCCATACGGTTTCTTTGAGTTTTTCAAGCATGATATGCTGTTTCTTTTTCTTGTTTAACGGTGCAAAGGTAATATATTCATGGAATATGCGCAAAGGCAAATATGTTATTTTTTGCAAAAGGTGCGCTCCCGGCCGGTCACGGCCTCTTCTTCCGCCCTCTGGGAGCGAAGGTGAATTCCTGCTGCACCTGTCCCGTGCGTATGTTGTGCACCCTCATGCGCAATGTGCCGTCCTGCACGCTTCCCTCCATCACAGTGGGGTATGCGCTGTCGGGGCCTTCCATGTCGGGGCCGCCTCCCACCAGCTGTGCCCAGCTGTGCTCCTTCCCGGGTGCATCGTAGCGGAAACGGTGCTGATGGGCGGTGACCACAAGCTGGCAACCGGCCTTTTCGAGCAGGGGCGACCACAGCTGGTGGCAGGTGCGCTGCCAGGAGGCGAAATCAGTGTCATACTCCGGTGCCTTGTCGGCGGGATACACATCGCCGGGGTTCTCCCTCGGCCGCGGGTCGAAAAGCGGGATGTGGCAGAAGGCCACCAGGAAGGGTGCCGAGGCGATGTCCTTGCGCCGGAGCGCATCCTTGAGCCACGCCGTCTGTGCCTGGCGGTAGGGGGTGCTGGCATAAAGGCCGGCAAAGAGGGGGTTGGTGTCGAGCTTGTCCTCGCCCGTATCAAGCCCCACCAGCGCCACATCGCCCATGCGCACGGCAAAGTTGCGTCCCAGCTGCCAGTCGCGCGAAGAGCGTTCCTCGGGCTGGCGCTCCATCCACACGCGCTCCAGCTGCCGTCCGGCCATCCCGCGATAGTCGTGGTTGCCCGCGCAAAAGAGATAGGGGATGCGTGCGGCATAGTCGGCACGGGCAATCTTGGGCGCTAGGAAGATGGTCTTCTGGGAGGCGATGGTTTCCTCGCTATTGGTGGCATCGCCGTTCCACACCACACACTGGGGCTCCAGCTCCAGCACCTTGTCGATGACCGGGCCGAACGAGCGCCACTGGGCATGGGTGTCGTTGATGACACAGAAATGTGCCTTTGCCTTTGCTCCGGCCGTGGTGAAGCTGTACACGGTGTCGTCCTGCTCACTCCCGGCGATGCTCATGGCATAGCCGCCCTTGTAGTTGATGCGGTCGGCACCGATGCGGTAGTAATAGCGTGTGGCTGGCTTGAGCCCTGTGAGCCGCACCTGCATCACCTGGTCGTTCATTCCGGTCACCATCAGCCCGCCGCACTTCACGGTCTGCCCGTCGCTGAGGTCGGGCTTCTGGCCATAGGTCACATATCCGTTGGCCAAGGCACTCACTGAAAAGGCCACCCCCACGCTGTCCTCGGCATAGTTCTGGAGCATGGGGTGCGAGGTGATGAGCCGTTCGCCCGCAGGCACCGTTGCCTGCAGGCCGGCTGCCATGGGCTGCCGGGCGGCCCTTGCGATATCGGGCATCTCGGCCGCAGCGGCCAACAAGGCCGAATTGCGTATGAAATCTCTTCTGTTCATCATAATAATAAATAATATCTGTTGTCCTATAAAAGTCCCACAATATCCTGCACACGGGCAAAGCCGTGGCGGTTGAGATAATCATCGATTCCCCTGGCCACCTTCACGCTCACCGAGGGGTCGATGAAGTTGGCCGTCCCTATCTGCACGGCCGATGCACCGGCCAGCAGGAACTCCACAGCATCCGTGGCCGAAGATATGCCGCCGAGCCCTATCACGGGGATGCTGACGGCATGTGCCACCTGATACACCATGCGCAAGGCCACCGGCTTCACGGCCGGACCGCTGAGACCGCCCGTGCCGATGCTCAGCACCAGTTTGCGGCGTTCTGCATCAATGGCCATGCCCATGAGGGTGTTTATGAGACTCACGGCATCGGCTCCCGCATCCTGCACGGCCAGGGCTATGTCGGTGATGCTGGTCACATTGGGCGACAGCTTCACGATAAGCGTCTTGTCATAGGCCTCGCGCACGGCACGCACCACAGAGGCCGCTCCCTCGGGCGATGTGCCGAAAGCCATTCCTCCCTGCTTCACATTGGGGCAGGAGATATTGAGCTCTATGGCCGGAATGCCCGGGAGTTCACCTATGCGGGCCGCACATTCCGCATAGTCCTCGGGCGAACTGCCCGACACGTTCACTATCATTGCCGTGTCCACATCCTTTATCATGGGATAGATGTGGGTGCAGAAATGGTCCACCCCCTTGTTCTGTAGCCCCACACAGTTGAGCATCCCCTGGGCCGTTTCCGCCATGCGGGGATAGGGATTGCCCTCCCGGGGATTCAGGGTGGTTCCCTTGACTATGATGCCTCCTATGTCGGCCAAGTCCACGAAATCGGCATATTCCAGACCATATCCGAACGTGCCGCTTGCTGTCATCACAGGGTTCTTCAGCTGAAGATTCCCAATATTCACTCTTAAATCTGCCATTTCAATTCATTGATGTTAAATACCGGTCCTTCCTTGCACACACACACATGGCCATGCTCCGTGTCCTCCACGCAGCACAGACAGGCGCCCAGTCCGCAAGCCATCATGTTCTCCAGGCTCACCTCACACGCAATGCCCTGCCTTCGGGCATAGGCGGCCACGGCCTTCATCATGGGGCCGGGGCCACACACGCTGATGTGGGCAAACCGCTGTTCCTGCAGCAGGGAATGCTGGGTGACAAATCCCTTCTCCCCCATCGAGCCGTCCTCGGTGGTGACGTATACAGGGCCATACTGGCGGAAGAGGGAGAGCTCCACCAGATCGGTGGCCTTGCGCGCCCCCAGCAGAAACACGGGCTGTCCGCCCCGACGGCTCATGCACGCGCCCAAATAGAGCAGCGGGGCAATGCCCACACCTCCGCCCACCAGCAGACAGGGTCCGTCGGCGGGAGAAGGGATGGTGAACCCGCGTCCCAAGGGGAGCACCGCGTCTAGCGTGTCGCCCGCCTTCATGCCGGCGAGCCTGCGGGTGCCGTCGCCCACCGCCTGAACCAGGAACCACACTTCGCCGTGCTCCTCGTCCACGAAATGGATGCTGATGGGACGGCGGAGAAAGGTGGTGTTGCTTCCCTCTACCTTGAGTTGGGCAAACTGTCCGGGAGCCATTTCCGGGAGCGGCCCCTCCTGCGGACGTGCCTTGATGAGCGCATAACGCTCGTTGAGAGGTTCAACCTGCGTCAAGGTCAGGTTTATCTGATATTTCTTCATATATTATAATTTAATGTAGGTTT
>JAEDIG010000010.1 GCA_016292545.1 Bacteroidaceae bacterium | reverse complement strand
AGTTCAACGACGGCAAGAGCCACCACATCATGAAGGGCGGACGGCTGGAAAGTCCTGCCAAGGCCAAGAAGTGGACGCTCATCAACAACTATGGCGACAAGACGCTGATGCGCAACATGGTGGCGTTCGAGATGAGTCGCCGCCTGCAGATGCCCTATACGTCCTACTGCCAGCCCGTGGACGTAATCGTGAACGGAGAATACAAGGGCTGCTACCAGCTGTGCGACCAGATAACCATCGACCCCAACCGTGTGCCCATCACCGAGATGGAGCCCGGCGATGTGGAAGACCCCTTCGTTACGGGCGGCTATCTCATCGAGGTGGATGCCTATGCCTACGACGAAAAGTCGTGGTTCGCCAGCAACAGGGGCATTCCCGTAACCATCAAGTCGCCCGATGAGGACGACATCGTGGCCGCGCAGAAGGACTATATCCGCAACTACTTCAACCTCTTGGAGTCGGCCCTGTGGGGCGCACAGTACACCGATTCCACCTATGGCTACCGCAGCCGGCTGGATGTGGAGAGTTTCCTGCGTCATTTCTTGGTGGGCGAATTTTCCGGCAACACGGACACCTACTGGAGTGTATACATGTACAAGGACCGCATGGACGACCGTTTCCATGTGGCACCCTGCTGGGACTTCGACCTGGCCTTTAACAACGACAACCGCACCTATCCCGTCTGCGACAAGGCCGACTGGATATTCCGCAGCGGTGGCAGTGGGGCGTATGGCATGACCGACTTTGTCAACCGCATCCTTTCTGACAAGGCTGCCTCCCGCAGGCTGGAGACACTGTGGGCGGAGAAGCGCGATGCAGGCGTTTTCACGGCGGAGGGCATGCAGGCCTATGTGGACAGTGTGGCCCAGGTGCTCCACCAGTCGCAGCGGCTCAACTTCCTGCGGTGGCCCATCCTCAACCAGCTTGTCCATCAGAACGCTTTTGCGCTGGGCAGCTATGAAGCGGAAGTGGGCGTGGTGCGCGACTTTGTGGCCGAGCGTCTGGCATGGATGGACACCAGGCTGCGCTATGGCGTGGAGGTACCCGAAGACAAGCTCTACGAGATAGGCACGGCCGACGAACTGATGGCCTTTGCCAAGGTGGTGAACCAGAGCGGTCTCACTACGGCCCGTGCCGTGCTCACGGCCGACATCGACATGAAGGCATACAAGGGCGGGTTCAAGCCCATTGGAACCGACCAGCACAGGTATGCAGGCACGTTCGATGGCCGTGGCCACACCATCAGCAACCTCTATGTGTATTCCACCAGCGACTATGTGGGTCTGTTCGGTGTGGTCAGTGGAGGTGCGGAAATCAAGAACCTCACGCTCGATGCTTCCTGCTATCTGCGCGGCAATGCCTTTGTGGGGCTCATCGGCGGCAGCAACGGGTCGGGCACGGTCATCATGAGCCGTCTGGGCAACGAGGGCACCGTGGTGGCCAAGAACCAGAATGCGGGCGGCATCATCGGTTGCAACATGAGCAGCCTGTCCACCTATCTGATGGATGCCTGCTATGTGAGCGGCCGGGTGCAGGGCGGCTATGAGACGGCTGCCCTCACGGGATGGGCCGGCAGCGGCGGTCAGTTCAACAACTGCTACAGCATCGCTTCCGTGCAGGGCATCGAGGGCGCGTCTTCCCTGATTCGCGGCGGATGGGCGTATGTGGATAACTGCTACGATGTGAACGGCCAGCCCGGCCTTCCGGGCATAACCGACGAGGAAATGACCGACGGTTCGCTCTGCTACAACCTCAACGGCCGGCGGTCCGACGACCCTGTCAGCTTCTTCCAGACCCTTGGTGAGGACCTTCATCCTGTGCTCGACGCCTCGCACGGGCGCGTGTATTATATTAATAATGTATATGCCAACACGCCCGATGGCGGCACTGGCCTGCGGCAGCCTGCCTTGGTGGGCACCGATGTGGAAGCCATCTATGGTGCCGACGGCAAGCGGCGCACGCGCCTGATGCCGGGCATAAACATCGTGCGCATGACCGATGGCACGAGCCGCAAACTCTATGTGAAACCCTGATAAAGAAAATGAAAACCAATGATAAATAACATTCAATTATTAACTAAACAAATTTTTCGCTTATGAAGCAATTAAAGACTTTCATGCGTTGGTTCACATGTGCACCAATGCTTGCAGCTGTTGCTCTGCTTGCCCCCAAGGCAGCCTATGCGGACGATGTGACCCTGAGGTTGAACTACACCGAGGGCGACAAGAACAATGTCGAGATTACGGAAACCGCAGAGAATGAGTATGTTGTAAAGTGCATCGGAGGTGACCCCTTCTGTGCCACCTTCCCTCTGGAAGCCGACTTGACAGAGGACTACAAGTACATCGCTTTCGAGTACACCGTTGACCAGACCGTTTCCAATGAACTGGAGTTCTTCTTCTCTCCCTGGCGTGGTGGTTACTCCATCAACTTCGGTGGTGCAGATGCCACCTCCGAGTGGACAGAGAAGATTGTGGATGTCACCAGGGCTTGGGCCGCTGACTGGGGCTTTGGCAAGGCTGGCAGTGCCATCCGTTTCGACTTCGGCAACAACGATGCTGCTACCATCACCATCCGCAACCTGCGTGTCACCAATGTGGGTCCGGCTCCCATCTCCACCACTTTGGAGCAGGTGGACGGCGTATACCAGATTAACAACGCTGCCGACCTGAAGGAACTGTCTGCCTTTGTGGCCAAGGGTGCCACTGGCGTTAAAGCTGCGCTCACTGCCGACATCGACATGGCCGGCGTGGAGATGGCTCCCATCGGTGGCGTGTCCAATCCTTTCAACGGTAGTCTCAATGGCCAGGGCCACAAGATCAGCAACCTGGTCATCAGCATGCCTGCAAGAGACTATGTAGGTCTCGTGGGTGCTATCACCGGCGATTCTGAGGTGCGCAACCTTGTGCTCGATGCCACTTGCGCCATCACAGGTAAGGCCTTTGTGGGTATCGTTGGTGGCGGCATCAATGGTGGCTCCATCACGTTGGACCGTCTGGGCAACGAGGGCACCATGGCGGGTTCTGCACAGAACATCGGCGGTATCCTTGGTGTGAACATGGGCAACGCTTGTGCGCCCCGCATCACCAACTGCTACGTAACTGGCACCATCACGGGTAGGAATGAGTGTGCAGCCATTGCCGGCTGGGCAGGCAACGGCTCTGTCACCAACTGCTGGAGCATAGCCACTGTAAACGGTGTGGACGGCAACAACACCTTCGTTCGCGGTGTCGGTACCACCAACTGCTATGAGCCCAACGGCAACAACGATTGCACCGCCATTACTGAAGAAGACCTGACTGGCGGTCGCCTGTGCTATCTGCTCAATGGTAACCAGACGGAGATTGTCTTCACCCAGTGTCTGGGCGAGGATGCTTATCCTGTTCTCTATGAGGGCCACAAGCAGGTTTACCTGAGCTGCCCCGAGGGTCTGAGCTGCGATGGTTCTGCCCTGAGCGAGAACAGAACCTACACCAACGAGCCTTCAGTGATTCCTCCCCATACCTTTGAAGAGGGTGTCTGCGCTGTCTGCGGACATATCGATGTCAATGCATTCGAGATGGTAGACGGAGCCTATGAGATTGCTAATGCAAAGCAGCTCTATTGGTATGCCACTATCATCAATACTGTCGACAATACACGCAATGCACGCCTGACCGCCGACATCGACTTCTCGGACTACAACATGTCCATCGGTATCGACTATCACGATTTCGACGGTGTATTTGATGGCCAGGGCCACAAACTCACTATCAAGCGTGTAAAGACCGACGGTTCTGAAAACTGCGCTCCCTTCCAGTGCCTGATGGGTACCGTGAAGAACCTCTGGATTGACGGTACCATCACCAGCAACGGTAAGTATGCAGCCGGTGTGGCTTCTCACATCTGGAAGGCAGGTGCTGTCATCGAGAATGTGCTGAGCACCGTCACCATCGAGAGCAGCGTGCAGGGTGATGCCACCAACGCTGGTATTCTGGGCGTTGCCGACAATCCTGTCACCCTCAAGAACTGCGTGTTCGCAGGTAAGCTCACCACCACTGGCGGTACCTCCAACTGTGGTGGTCTCATTGGTTGGGCTAGTAGCGCTACAACCCTCATCAACTGCCTTATGGTAGGTGACATCGAGGTTGGCGAGAACGACACCCACACCATCAGCCGCAACGTAGGCAACTGCAACATGAACAATGTATGGGTCAACAAGTACTTTGCAAACTCTCAGCAGGGCGAGCTGGCTTCTGCAGAGATGCTTGCCAGCGGTGAGCTGGCATACAAGCTGGGTATGGGTCAGCAGATTGGCCAGGACGGCTATCCCTCTCCCGTAAGCACCGCTCAGGTGAACAGCATCTGTGGCAGCTACACCAACAATGTAGTGCCCGAGTTCACCACCGATGATGCTCCCAAGCTGTACTACATCAAGAACACCCGCACAGGCAAGTACCTGAAGTTTGCCGGCAACGGCGCTCGTCAGCCCGAGGTTGCTGAGCCCGAAGGCGCAGCTTCTATGTACTACTTCGTAACAAATGGCAGCCTGAATGGCCGCTTCCAGCCCGTACGTATTTACAACGCTGCTGCTGGCGACGCTTGCATGTCTTCGTTCGACACCTGGTCTACCGGTTACAACCAGTGGAACCTGCTGTTCGATCCTTCCATGTCAAAGGATGGCTTCTACATCGGTCTTAACACCAGCACTGGCGACCAGGGCGCATGGTGGAACGACTGGGGTGGCAATGAGATTGGCAGCTGGAACTGTGACGGCGGTTCTATCTTCGCCTTCGAAGTGGTTCCCGCTGAGGAATATCCCGAGTTCGAGCATCCCGCATTTGCCAAGATTACATATAACCAGATTATGGATGACAGGAAAGTGCGCGTTCAGGAAATTAGGGCTATCGTAGGAGATCCATTCCCCGAAGTGGGCACTCCCGCATTCGTAGAGGCTACTGCTCCCGAGGGTGTGGTAGAAGGTGACCAGACCTTCGACATCTACGTGACTGTGAACACTCCGTTCGAGGCCAGCGAGAGCTTCGCTGATGCCAAGTGGTACGAGGTTATCAACATGCACGAGCCCAACAAGTACCTCCAGTATGAGGGCGAGGAAGCAGAGGTATACAACATGGTTACCGAGAGCCTGGCTACCGACCAGTATCTGTGGAGCTTCTATGGCAATCCCTATGACGGCTACAAGGTGATGAACCTCGCTGCCGGTGAGGGCAAGTACCTGCATCTGGACGCTGCCGGCAACGGTCAGGCTCCTCTGATGACTGCCGAGCCCACTGTATGGGAACTCGGCCAGAAGGACGACCATACTTTCGGTCTGGGCGTTAACGGCTACTGGATTAACCGCTCCGGTGGTGCCGGTGGTAGCGAAATGCGTCTGTGGCAGTCAGGTCCTGCCAGCGACCAGGGCTCTACACTGACTGTAGCATACGTAGACGTAGACAAGCGCTATGTCATCGCTGATGCCAGCGAGAACGTAATTGCTACTCGCGACAATGTAACCCTCGTTTCCACAATGAACAGCATCACCCTCACCACTGGTACCAGATGGGCTGAGGTGGCTGCTGACAAGCAGATTACCATCTACGACTACTTCGCAGGTGAGTACATCGAAGGTACTGTCACCGTAAACGGTGGCCTTATCAACGTAGCTTTGGCTGAGCCCATCACTACCAGCAAGCTGCTCTATGTCACTGTTCCTGCCGGAATGGTTACCATGAACGGCGAAGTTGAGCAGGACAAGGATGTGGTTCTCACATACTATGTTCACGGTTCTGAAATCATCGACGATGCTACCATCGAGCGCATCATGGCTATCGTAGCCGGTGGTGCCACTGGCATCGACGGCATCAACGCTGCCGAGGGCAACTACAATGTTGTCAACGTGGCTGGTGCCCAGGTTTGCAATGGCAAGAGCCTGAAGGGCCTGAAGGGTCTCTACATTGTAAACAACAAGAAGGTGGTTCTCAAGTAACCTGCCTCTTTTCTTGAACCTTATAAAGGGGGTGCGCTGCAATCGGCGCACCCCCTTCTAATTATAGGATTCCAGCCAAATCCACACATTTCCACGCCCTGAAAGGTAGGGTGTTCAAAATCGTTGTTAGGTGATGGGGAATGAGGGATGTTCATTCTGTTCCCCTGTTTAGAGGGTGGAAGTCGCGCCCTGAAAAGGCAACCTGCTCTCAGCCCAGGGTAGAATGGAGCGAAGCGTAATGGCACCCTGGGTTACCATACCCCACACATAACCTGTCGCCCTACAGGGGCAAAAGCCGGACTACATGTCGTGGTTAATATCAATAACCTTACTGATAGTCTGGCTTTTGCCCCTGTAGGGCGTTTTTCAATTATCCGTTTTTAATACCCAGGGTGCCATTCCGCTCCGCTCCATTCTGCCCTGGGCTGATAGCTTTTGCCCCATCGGGGCGTTCCTCTTTCCTCTGAACAGTGGGGCGAGGGGGACCTGCTGAACGCTCAATTTAGTTAACATCACATAAAAACATCGGATATATTTTGCCATCTCGCAGGTTTGCCTTATCTTTGTGGGGATAAAGTATATATCCGTATGGAAATGAAGATAAAATCCGCCCTTATGGCACTGTTGCTGCTGGCCACGCTCACCGCCAGCGCAAGACACTTCCGTTTTGCACAGCTCACCGACATTCATCTCACGGGCAATGAAGGACCGCACACCGATGACCTGATGCGTAGTATCGGCCAGATTAACGCTGCTCAGGGAATAGATTTCGTGCTTGTGACGGGCGATGTGAGCGAATGTGGCGACCGTGCCACCTTGCTTGCTGTCAGGGAATGCCTTTCCCATCTTCAGGTGCCCTATTACATCGTGTTGGGCAATCATGAAACGAAATGGAGCGACAGCGGATGTACGGCATGGCAACAGGTATTTGGCTATGAAAGGTTTGAATATGCCCATGAGGGTGTGCATTTTCTGGGCTTCAACACAGGACCGCTCATGCGTATGGCGCTGGGGCATGTGGTGCCGCAGGACCTCACGTGGCTGGACGATCGCATGGCCAGCTACCAGCCCGACGAACCCGTCATCATCGTCACACACTATCCCTTGATGGAGGGTGATGTGGACAATTGGTATCAGGCCACGGAGCTTCTCCGTCGCCACAACGTGAGGCTGTGCATAGGCGGCCATTATCACTCGATGCGTAATCTCAGTTACGACGGCGTGCCGGGTGTGCTGATGCGTGCCAACTACCGCAACGATGCCCAGGACAAGGGCGGCTATGGCCTGTATGAGGTCACGGACGACAGCATCCACGTATGGCTTCAGGAGATAGACACGCCGGCTGTGCGTTTTGCCAGTTTCCCGCTCTATGGCGACCGCCCTGGCATCAAAGTTCCTATCCAGTATCCCAGCGATGCAGACAACGAACGTTTCGCTCAGGTGAAGCGCGTGTGGCTGGAGCACACGGGTGTGGGCATCTATTCCTCTCCCTGTACAGATGGCCGTAGGGTGTATGTGGGT
This sequence comes from Bacteroidaceae bacterium, assembly GCA_016292545.1. GTDB lineage: Bacteria > Bacteroidota > Bacteroidia > Bacteroidales > Bacteroidaceae > Physcousia. Next base: position 27,678 of record JAEDIG010000010.1, on the reverse strand, counting down.
GATGACCTTGGTTGCCTGTCTGCCTATACTCTTTCCGATGGCCGGAAACTGTGGACGGCTTCCACGGGCGCACGCATTGTGGGCACTCCTGCAGTGGCCAAGGGTAGGGTAGTGACGGGTTCTGCCGATGGCAGCATCTATGCCTTTGATTCGCACAATGGCCGTTTGTGTTGGAGTTACGTGTGCAAAGGCCCTGTATTGGGGGCGGTCACTATCGACGGTGGCACGGTTTTTGTAGGTGCCAGTGATGGGTGTATGCGTGCTTTGTCGCTGAAGTCGGGAAAGTTGCTGTGGCAATACGACCAGGTGAAGGATTATATCGAAACCAAACCGCTCATCGCCGACGGTTGTGTGGTGTTCGGTGCCTGGGACAACACACTCTATGCCGTGGACAGAAAGACAGGGCGCGAACGGTGGCAGTGGCACACCGAAAAGACGCACTCACACTACAGCCCTGCAGCCGTGTGGCCTGTGGCTTCGCATGGAATGGTGTTCATTGCTGACCCCGAGCGGGCCATGACGGCCATCGACCTTGCCACGGGCACCCAGGTGTGGCGCACCAAGCAGTCCATGGTGCGCGAGACCATTGCCCTGAGTGCCGACGGACAGCGGATATACAGCAAGACCATGCAGGACAGCCTTGTCTGCTACTCGGCAGCTGAGCGCGTGCCCCGGGAGCTGTGGGCGTGCAATGTGGGCTTCGGCTATGAACATGCACCCAGTATGCCTGTGGAACGCGACGGCGTGGTGTATGGCAGCACCAAGGAGGGCATGATTTTTGCTGTGGAGGCCCTCAGTGGCAGGCTCCTGTGGCGCCATCATGTGGGCAACAGCCTGATAAGCACGGTGGTCCCGCTCGCCAAACGGCGGGTGCTCTTCACCAGCACCGATGGCACAGTGGGGTTGCTGCAAGTGACGGAATAATTGTTTAACATTTAAATATAACGACAAAATGAGTATGTATTGGATATTGTTTATTGGCATCGCAGTGGTGAGTTACTTGGTGCAGAGCAACCTGAAACGCAAGTTCGAGGTGTATTCCCGCCAGCCGTGCTCCCTTTCGGGCCGCGAGGTGGCCGAGATGATGCTTCATGCGCATGGCATCTACGATGTGAAGGTGATTAGCACCAGCGGTCGGCTCACCGACCATTATAACCCCACCGACAAGACGGTCAACCTGAGCGAGGATGTGTATGCCTCCTATAGTGTGGCCGCTGCAGCTGTGGCTGCACACGAATGTGGCCACGCCGTGCAGCACGCCTGTGCCTATGGTCCGCTGAAGATGCGTAGTGCCCTTGTGCCTGCTGTCAGCTTTGCCAGCAGCTGGATGCAGTGGGTGTTGCTGATAGGTATCTTCACGGTACAGACTTTCCCGCAGATTCTTTTGGGCGGCATCATCCTCTTTGCCATGACCACGCTCTTCAGCTTCATCACGCTTCCCGTGGAAATCAATGCCAGCATGAGGGCCACCCAGTGGCTGCGTCAGGCAGGCATCGTGAGCCCCGCTGCCTATCCCATAGCTGTGGATGCACTCCGTTCGGCTGCCTATACCTATGTGGTGGCTGCGCTCAGCTCGCTGGCCACGCTGGTGTACTATGTGTCCATCTTCCTGGGACGCAGGGACTAAGCCCGTATGCAGGGATGAGGGGGGTGGTTCTCTTTCTTTGTATGTTGCTGATGGGTGGGTCGGTTCAGGGCCGCACCCATCGCAAGGATAAGCACATGCCCGCTGCAGACGATGTCATGCAGCGGGTGTTTGCGTCTGCCCCCGATTTCAGTGCAGAGGTGGGAGGATATGAGGCCAAACTGTATGTGAGGGGTGTGGTGAAGGTGAAGCGCCGGAATTTCATGCTGCGTTATCTGCCCTCTATGTTCAAGATAAACCGCAACGAGCGTGAGTATATCAGTGAGTCGGTGAGCGACCTTCACTACATTGCTCCCGGCACCTACGACCAGAAGCTTCTTTCTGAGTGTGGCACGATGAACCGGCAGTGGCGTGCTGAGGGTCAGTTGCCGGAGTATTTCCACCTCAATATCTATTCCACCTACATGATCGACGAGCGGCTGCTATCTCCGCTTTCGCTCGTGGGGCGCGGGTATTACCGTTTCCAGGTGGATAGCGTGAGTGGTGAAGAGGGCCGGCGGCTGTTTTTCATTTCTTTCATTCCGCGCTACAGCAGTTCCCAGTTGGTGAACGGCACAATGGCCGTGAGCGAGGAGTCAATGACTGTGCGTACCATGAAGATGGATGTCTACTCGGAGTTTTTTGCCTGTACGGTCGACCTTACGATGGGTGAGGAGGATACGCCCGAACGCCTGCTGCCGTGCAGGGTGGCCATCAATGGCAAGTTCCGCTTCTTCGGCAACCGTCTGGATGGCCGCTATCTGGCATTGCTTCGCTACGAGGAAATCTATCCCATGGTGGAAAAACCGGCCAGGGACAACCTCGACCTTAGCAGCTCCTATACTTTGCGCACCGACACCAGCACCATCAACTGCGATACGGAGTGCTTCGCCCAGATGCGCTTCGAACCGCTCACATCAGAGGAGAAGGGCATCTATTGTGCCCATCAGCTGCGGCTCGATTCTGCCCGCACCCAGCCGCACGACAGCTTGAGGGAGGCACGGTGGCGCAGGGTGGGCGATGTGCTGGCCGAGTCGCATACATTCCATATCAACGAGGAAAGTTCCCTGAGGATGCCCCCCCTGTTCAATCCTTTCATGCTGGGTTACAGTCCTTCCCGGGGTATTTCCTACAGTATGAAGCTGCGTTTCCAGCATCTTTTCAAGGACGACCGCCTCCTGCGGGTGACACCCCGTCTGGGCTACAACTTCAAGCAGAAGGACTTTTACTGGAACGTCCTGACAGAATACGACTACCTGCCTGCCCGATGCACGGGCGTGTCGATGGAGATAGGTAACGGCAACCGCATCTACAGCAGTGCTTATATTGATTACCTGAAGGACATCCCCGACAGCCTTTTCAATTTCGACGACGTGAAGCTCCGCTACTACAATGATTTCTATGTGAAGCTCAAGAACAGATGGGAGATAGTCAACGGTCTTTCGCTGGATGTGAAATTGGAGATGCACCAGCGCACCGATTCCAGGCGTTACAATCCGGAGATAGACGGCCATTTGGGACCCGACTGGTCGGATGTGTACATTCCCCGCATCTACAACAGCTTTGCTCCTGGTTTCCGTCTCATGTGGACACCGCACCAATACTACTATCGCGACGGCAAACGTAAAATCAACCTCTATTCCCGTTATCCCACGATAAGCATCGATTGCGAGCACGGTCTCAAGGGCATTCTGCCCCATGCCGACAGCTATGGCCGTTTGGAAATCGACTGGCAGCATAGCATCCCCCTTGGCCCCATCCGCCAGCTTTTCTATCGTTTGGCATGGGGCGGCTATTCGCGAAGCAAAGGCATGTACTTCATTGATTATGTGAATTTCAGGCGTTCCAATCTCCCCACGGGGTGGAACGATGATCTGGGTGGTGTGTTCCAGTTGCTCGATTCCCGGTGGTACAACTCCTCCCGCCAGTATGCCAGTGCGAACATCACCTACGAGACGCCTTTCCTCCTTTTCCCCTATTTTGGTCGCCTGTCGCGTCATGTATTCTCCGAGCGCATCTATGTGGGCGGCCTCATTGTCCCCCATCTGCGTCCTTATCTCGAATTGGGCTATGGCATGGGCACCCGCATCTTCGATGTGGGCCTTTTCACCTCCTTTGCCAACTGGAAGTATGCTGAGATAGGTGCCAAGTTCACCTTCGAATTGTTCGACCGTTGAGGATAGTCTTCATTGACCTATCTATTCGCCCCAGCATGTACTTTCTTCTCGCGCGCGCCGTTCGGAGCACGCGCGTCTTCCGTTCGGAGGACATGTGTCTTCCGTTCGGAGTACATGCGTCCTCCGTTCGGAGCACGATGTAATGATAGGTAAGAGAGCCTCTCACTCACCCTGCTTAGGGGGATGAAGTCCAAGGAAAGCGCCCCCCAGAGAGGCAAAAGAAGGGCTACCAGTAGGGGGGGTGTTTGCCCATCATGTAGCCCTGCTTTTGCCCCTGTAGGGCGATGGTTTGTGTGTGTGGGCCTGATTACCCAGGGTGCCGCTTCGCTCTGCCCTGGGCTGGTGGCTTTCTGCCCCTTCAGGGCGCTTCTCTTGTCCCCCAGGCCCCCCTCAATCCCCCTGTTTAGGGGGAAGAATAAGAATGAAATAAAACGCCCTGAAAGGGCAATGAGCCATCAGCCCAGGGCAGAATGGAGCGTAGCGAAATGGCACCCTGGGTATCAATGAAATAGAAAATAAAGAACGCCCTACAGAGGCAAAAGCAGATATAACGAGAGATGACGAAAACAATGAGAGCGAGCTCTTTTGCCCTTACAGGTAGGGTGTTCAAAATCGTTGTTAGGTGATGGAGAAAGGGGATGTTTATTCTGTTCCCCTGTTTAGAGGGAGGAATCCACGCCCTGTGAAGAGGGGTAAACACAGGACTATCAGCAGGGAAAAACTCTCTAACAGCGGGTATCACTCCCTTCGATGAAATGGGTGTTTTCTGTAATTTCCTTTCGGGAAACAGGGGAAATTCGGTACAAATTTCAGAATTTACCGATGTTTCCGCAATTTAGGGCTGAAAATATTTTGGGGTTTTCTCAACAAATCGTAACTTTGCACTCGGAATGGAAGCCATGGACGAGTCGTGGCTGTTTACCAATGAATCATTTAATCACAAACAACCAGAATGAGAATATGAAGAAAAGGAATGTTACATTAGGCCTGACGATATGCTCCCTGCTAGGGCTTTCGGCATGCAATTCACTGGACGAAGGCCTGAACACGGAGCAGACAAAGGCGGAGGGCACACTGATGCTCACGCTTGCTTCCGGCACCCAGTTTGGTGAAACAAGGGCTGTGAACGAGGATGCCTACAGGAACACGGACAACTACACCGTGCAAGTGTTTGACAAGGACCAGAACGAAAAGCTCAACTGCAAGGGCTCTGAGCTGGCCTATCACATGCCGCTTACGCTTAGCATCGGGTCCTACACTGTGAAGGCAAGTTATGGTACGCGGGATCATGCTTCCACAACGGGTTTCTATGTGGAGGGTACGGCCGAGGGAACCATCAAGGCGGACGGCAGCGAGACGGTAAACGTGGTTTGTACACCCATCTGTGGAAAGGTGTCCGTGGTCTTCGACAGTAACATGTCCACTTTCTTCACTGACTACAGTGTGGTCTTTGACCAAATCAAAGTGCTTGGTAATGGCAATGTAGCTTGGGCAAAGAATCAGGTTGACCCATGGTATATTGAACTGGACGAAGCAGGAGAAACAGTAAGGTTCACCATCGTCACAACCACAAAGGACGACTATGAAACGGATTATGATGGAGATGGTGTAAAGCCTGAGACCGACATGAAGTCGGGCACATTCAAGTTGGAGCGCAACAAGGCATACAAGTTGCATGTATCTCCCAAATATACCGCCACTGGCAATGGCCAGTTGGGTATCAGCATCACCATCGATGAGTCTACCAACGATATTGAGGTTCCCATTGAGGTGCCTATCACATGGTTATAACCTAATTTCCCCTGAACGAATATGAAATACAGCAATATACTGAGCATTTGCCTGCTGGCTGCCACATCGCTGGCCAGCTGTGTGAGCGAAGAAATCTCAACAACGAAGTCGGGCGAAGGCGTTATGACGCTCGATGTGGAACTGCTCAAGCCACAATCCACGCGTGCCGACGTGAACACTTCTGAATTTCCCGTCATCATCTACAATGCAGAAGGAACAGCAGTGAAGAATTATACCCAGCTGGCCGATGTGCCTAAGCAAGTGCCTCTTGAAGTGGGGGACTACACTGTTGAGTCGCATACTCCGGGCCAGATGGAGAAGATAATGACTACTCCCTATTACCGTGGTACAGATGATGTTACCATCCTTAAAGGTGTTAATACAAAGTCGGATGTGGTTTGCAAGATGGCAAACGGAAGTTTCACCATCAAGTATGCTTCGCAATTCGCTGAAGTTTTTCATCTTGGAACATCACCATTGATGACGGCGGTGAGAGCGCGCTCTCCTTTAGCAATGAAGATGGCTTGGAGCCTGCAACCGTCTATATGGCTTTTGAGGACAATGTGAGCAAACTGACTGTCAACTTCAAGGGAAAAACCACTGCGGGCAACACCATCAGTGCCAGCAACACCCTCACCAAGAAAGAGGCCAGCGAGAAGTATGACGACGACAATACCAACTTCTCGGGTGGTGATGCCATTGTCATCAATTTTGAACCTGTGGCCAGCACTGAAGGCAATATCACAGGTATCACCCTGACTGCCGACATCCGCTTTGAGGAGCATGAGGAATGGATTTCCATGGAAGTAGGGGACAAGGAAGGTAGTTATGAACCGGTGGATCCCAATCCTGGTGGTGACCCTGATCAGCCAGGCGGGGACGATATCGTACTGAACATCCCAGCTCCCATCACTTTTGATGCAGGAATGGGAGAATCTACAGACCCCTCTTTGGGAGATGTAAACATCCAAACACCCAATGGATTGAAATCCCTGATTGTGAGACTGGAGACCACGAGCTCTGATTTCAACGACTTGCTTCCGGAACTTAAAGCAAGCACTGGCGTGGATTTGGCTGGTGGGGATGATGTAGTCGACAACCAGAACTTTGTGAATCTGTTTGAATCTGTTGGACAATCCCTGCAAGTTCCTAGCGAAGGAGATACATCCTACACCTTCCCTGTGGGTAATTTCTTCGGATTCCTGGACGTGCTTCCCGGTGAACACCATTTCATTCTGACTGCAATAGATTTGAATGGCAACTCCAAGAGTGGTGAACTTGTGATTACAGTTAATTAATAGCAAGGAATTAATATGAAAAAGATATTTGCATTGTGCTGCTTGATGGCAGTAACTTTTCTGGCCACATCCTGTAGCCAGGATATGGAACTCAGTGAGAACCAAGGCTATCTTTCACTGAAGATAAATACACTGGTTTCCACCACCAATCCCGATGGTACGCGCAGCAGTGCCCCCAGTAACTATGCCCCCAAGCAGTTGCATGTGGAGATTATCAACGAAGCTGGCTCCGTGGTGATGAGCACCAACGATTTTGCCAACGATGCTGCCTTCAACAGCCAGATTACATTGACATCGGGCAACTACACCGTCCGTGCCTACAGCAACGGTTGGGACGGAAGCGGTTCGGGCTTTGGCGTACCTTATTACTATGGTACAACCAATGTGGATGTGATGGCCAAAACCCTGCAGACTGCCAGAGTCACCTGCACGCTGGCCAACGTGAAGGTGACGGTGGAATATGACCAGAGTTTTGTGGACAACTTCAATTCGGCCAACACTACCGTTTCTTCTGCCAAGGCAGGCGTGAGCCCCCTTTCCTTTGTGATGGGCCAGACCACACAGTCGGGCTATTTCCCTGTGGCCAACCTCACCGCCCAGCTGGACGTGCAGAACAAGCGGGGTGAGAGCCATTCCATGACCCGCGAGATAACTGACGTGAAGGCACGCAACCATTATATATTAAAGTATAAGGTGGCCGACTCGGGTAATCTGGGCGATGGCACAACGGGCGGTATCAATGTCACCGTGGACGAGAGCACGCAAACCTATACCTATACATTTGAAGTGCCCAAAACCAGCGGCACGGCCTTTACCACCTACGCTACCAACGCATGGAGCACATTCGCTTATATCAATGCTGCCATTGCCTCCAAGACCAGCGAGTTTGATATGGCGGGCTTCACCCTCCAGTGGAAGAAAGCCACTGATGCCACATGGAACGATGTGCCCTCCAGCGCACTCACCATCGACAGCGAGGACAAGATTAGCTACAAGCTGACGGGACTGACTGCCAAAACGGATTACGAATACCGCCTGCATTATGTGAAGGGCGATGACGAGGTGAACAGCGAAACTGCCTCTTTCACGACCGATGTAGAAACAGAGATATATAATGGAAGTTTTGAGAGTTGGTATACCAGTGGAAAAATCCAGTATCCGAATGAGTCGGGTAAAACGTATTGGGACACCAGCAATCCACCCTCTGCGAAATATATTGGCAGCATCACTACATCAACGACGGAAATGGTACACAGCGGCCAGTATGCAGCAAAGCTGACATCTAAGTGGGCAGTGGTTAAATTTGCTGCCGCCAGTCTCTACACGGGTCAATTTGATGCACTGGTGGGTATCAATGGTGCGAAACTATATTGGGGTACACCTTTCGAAGGTAGACCTACAAGCTTGCATGGATTCCTCCATTATGAGCCAGGAACTATTAATCGTACAAATGGCACAGAACCAAGCGACGCACCTGCCTCAGGTGAGGATGACCAGTTGGGATTGTATTGTGCGCTCCTTACAGAACAGTTACATGTTGACAATACCGACATGAGCACTTTCCCCGACTGGGAAACTGATTCCCGCGTGGTTGCATACGGTGCACTCCCGACAAGCCAGTGTGGCAGGACCGCTGGTGACTGGCTGGAGTTCGACATCCCACTTGTCTACAGGTCGCTGACCATAAAGCCCACGCATCTGCTCGTTGTATGTTCGTCCAGCAAATATGGCGACTATTTCCATGGAAGCGATGCCAGCGTGCTCTATGTGGATGACTTCAGCCTAATCTACGGCACCAACCCCGCAACGAAATAGAAACGAATCATCATATCAATCAATCTCTTTTTTCTGTCTGCAACCCACCTGCGAGTGGGAGCAGACAGATTTTAAGGGTTAAGAAAGAAAGGACGTCACATTGTCAACGAAACTACATAAGCTAGGCATAGTCCTGGTGCTGCTACTCCTCAATATCGCTTCCCCCCTGCGGGCACAGGATATTTACGGGACACCCACCTACAACCAAGCAAGGCGGGCCGACAGCCTGCATCGTGACCTCACCTACACCCAGATGCTTCAGACGCATGCGCCCAGTCATCCAAAACTGGATAAGATGAAGAAGAAGCGTCATATCAAGCGCATCGACAGAGATGCGATGAAGAGTGTGTTCATTCCCAAGGGCCAGTGGCTGGTGGGCGGCGACATCTCGTGGAACGAGTGGGACAACGACAACCTGAACTATGTAGTGCTGAAGAACATCGAGATTGAGGGGCACACTTTCTCAGCCGGCCCTTATTTCGGCTATTTCGTGGCAAACAACATTGCCGTGGGTGCGCGTTTCAGCTACAAGCGCTATTTCTTCAATCTGGGCAAGTTTGACCTTGATTTGGGCGAAGACCTCAACATCAGTCTGAGCGACCTCTACTATCTGGAACACAACTACCTGAGCACAGTGTTCATGCGTTCCTACATGCCTATCGGGCAGAGCAAGGTGTTCGGCTTCTTCGGCGAGGTGCGCCTCACCCACGGCTACACCGAGGGAAAGAACACCACGGGAAAGGGCGAGACGCTCTCGGGCACTTATGAGACCATCAACAGTCTCCAGCTGGGCATCTGCCCGGGTCTCACGGTTTTCGTCACGGACTTCATGGCATCAGAGGTGTCGCTCAACATGGGCGGCTACAGCGTGAAGTGGGGCAAGCAGCACACCAACCAGATTGAAGAAGGAAAGGTGCGCACCTCGGGTGCCAACTTCAAGATAAACCTCTTTAGTGTTAACCTAGGCTTAACGTTCTATCTATGAAACTATCAGTGCAACATAAAACCATCCGGCTGTCTGTGGCCTGCCTGCTGTTGCTGGCCCTCTGGTCATGCGCCATACCCAACGACATCCCCTTCCCTGTGGTGGAGGGGCGCATCAGCGATCTGGCCGTGGATGGACAGTGTGATGCCAACGGGAAGGCCGGCGGTTCGGTCATCATTGACAGAACGAGCCGCAAGGTGACGGTGTACGTGTGTGACACCGTGGACATCCGTTCCCTGAAGGTCAACAAGATAGAGGTGAAGGCAGAAAGCAAGAACCAGGATGTGGTATACGAGGATGAGGTGCTGCTCACCCCCGACTCTGCCAAGTGCATCAACTATTCCCTGTTCCCCCGCAAGAGTTTCCTCACGCCTCCCTCGGGCTCCGACACACGGATGGACTGCTCGGGATGGGTGCACATGACACTCACCACCTATCAGGACTACCAGTGGACACTCAGTGTGGAGCAGGTGGTGAAGCGCGAGGTGCAGATGGAGAACCAGGTGGGCGAAGCCGTCATCGACGCTGCCACCCACAACGTGGTGGTGTATGTGGCCAAGGAGCAAAGCCTCAAGAAGATAAAGGTGAGCAAGTTCTCCATCGGCGGCGAGCATGGCACCGTAAGCCCCGACCCCACACAATACGACACCTACGATTTTTATGACGTGCAGAAATTCCGCGTACGGACGGGATGGGGCGAGGAGCAGACGTGGAAGGTGATGGTGTACCAGACCGACCAGACCGTGAGCACCACAGCCTCTGCCTTTGCACGCACCACCTCGGCCACCATCTCTGGCTCCAAGCCCAACGACAAGGAAGTGACCATAGAATACCGGCGTGCAGATGCGTCGCAGTGGACCACCCTGCCCGCAGGCAACATCACGACCACGGCCACCACCTATACAGCCGAGCTGAAGGGCCTGGAGGCAGCCACGGATTATGTGTATCGCGCCACTGCAGGCGACCGCACCACACCCGAGGCCACCTTCTCCACCACCCGCATGCTGCCACTGGAGAACGGCAGTTTTGACAAGTGGAGCACCGACCCCGACCGTCCCAAGCTCTACTGCCCATGGGGACAGGGAGAGGATTCCTTCTGGGACACGGGCAACCAGGGAGCCACCACAGTGGGCGACAGCAATTCCATCCCCACCACCGACACCAGCACGGGCAGCGGCTATGCGGCCTATCTGGCCTCCAGATGGATTCTCATCAAGTTTGCCGCGGGCAACATCTTCACGGGCAGCTATCTGCGCACCGACGTCACCAACGGCATTCTGGGCTTCGGCCGTCCGTTTGATGCCTTCCCCAGCCACCTGAGCTTCGACTATAAGTTCCACTCCGAGACCATTACCAAATGTGCCGATGAGAACCTGCGCTACATGGTGGGGCGGCCCGACTCCTTCCAGGTGTACATCGTGCTGTGGCATGTGGAGGACAATGAATATGAGGAATACAACGGGAACAAGTTCCCCATTGTCATACACACCCGCCCCAGCGAGCAGCGCCTGTTCGACATACACGACAAGCGCATTGTGGCATACGCCCAGCTCACCCAAGGGGACGATGTGCCCGAATGGACCCATCACACACTCACACTGGACTACCGCCGAACCGACGTGCGCCCCACCCACATACAGGTGGTGGCTTCGTCGAGCAAGTATGGCGACTATTTCACCGGCGGCCCGGGCACACTGCTTGTGCTCGACAACATGCAACTACACTACGAATAGATTGACTTGATAATGATATGATGAAGAGAACCCTATACATCACGCTCTGCTGCACACTGGCCTTGCTCTCGCTGGCCGGCTGCTCTGCCGACACGCTGCCTGCCGATGCGGAAGGCTCGCTGCGGCTGACGCTGGCCCAAGTGTCGAGCCAGACGGGCACGCGCATTACGCCTTCGGAATTAGGCGCACCGGTGCTGGACCTGTTCAACGTGCGGATTTCTCAGCAGAGCGATGGCGTTGTTGCCTTTGAGGGAGGCTACACCGAGGAACCCATCACCCTGCGCACGGGCAGCTACGACATTCTGGCCACCTGCGGCGAGGACGTGGTCATAGGCTACGATGCACCCTATTACAAGGGCACGGCCACAGCCACTGTCACCTCCAATACGCAGACCGATGTGTCGGTGGCCTGCTCGGTGGCCAATGCACTGGTGTCGGCCGTCTTTGGCCGCGATGCAGAGGAAAGGGCACGCTTCGACAAGTACTATGCCGACTACGGACTGATGGTGAGCGTGGGCAACTACTCATTGCCCATTGCTGCCGCCGATGCCGCCAAGAGCGTCTATTTTCCCGCAGGCAGTGCCGTTTCCCTCAGTTTCTATGGCTGCCTCAGGAGCGACAACAACCGCATGGTCACCACTCCGCTCACCAGCGAGGCCCTGCCCGCTACCTTCGCGGCTGCCGACCATGCAAAGATCACCCTCACACTGCCCGACCCCGAGAGCCTGCTGGCTGTCAGCATCGGCATCGTGGAGATGGAAACCGTAACCATCGACGAATCGATTCCCCTCTCGTGGCTCCCTGTTTCTGTGGTCACTGCCCAGCACCAGTACAATGCTGCGGGCGAACTGGTGGGCACCGACCTGCTGTTCACCAACTCCTATCCTGAGATGGAATGGGAGGCAGTGGTCACCAACGGAGATGAGACCGTGGTGCGCACCGTGTCGGGCACAGGAGTGCTGTCGTCTTCCTATACCGCGTCTGCCGACTGGCCCTTCCTTCCCGCAGGCAAATACAAGGCCACCTACTATCTGGTGGGCGAGAACGGAGAGCGGAGCAAGACCAGCAGCCGCGAGTTCATGATACCACAGCCGCAACTGGCGGTCACGCTGGACGGCTACACCTCCTATTCCCGCTACCAGAACGGCCTCACTGACGAAGCCAATGCACTGGACGGCTTCACCGTGTATGCCCCGCAGATGAAGGTGAACATTGCCACGCAACTCCTCACCCACGGCAGCTATGCCTATCAGATGACCTTCACCTATGATGGCGAAAGCCAGCAGATTGGTGGCAACAGCTATCGGATGGGTGACCAGACGGAGGAGCCCAGACAGGAGGCCTATGTGGTTTCCGCTGCGGGCAGTTTTGCAGGCATCAGCCTTTCGGCCACCAGGGAACTCTATGTCACAGGCCTTCCCCTCCGTGCCATTCCCCCCAAGGAGGCCGACGGATGGAGTGCAGGCAGCGACTATGTCACCTTCAGCGATGCGGAGGTGAAGCTGGGCAACCGTGGTGGTCTGCTCACCCACAACAACGAGAACATCAACTACAGCCGCATTGCCATCCCCGTCAAGACGGATCTGGTGGTCGACTACGACACGATGATACATCCGGCCACCTTGGGCACCACCCTCACATGCAGCATCAATGAGGGTAGCCTCTTCTCAGTGACGCAAGGAGGCGGGGCAGGCAACTCCAAGGACTACCCCCATCAGGGCCAGGTGACCTATACCACCCGTGAGTTTGCATCCACCCTGCGCCTGAACAACAGCTACGGAGGTGGTGCCACCTGCTCCCACATCTACGGTTTAAGCATTACATACGGACAATGAAGCATACATTAATAATATATATAATAGCTGCCCTCCTCTCCGTCCTGACGAGCGGATGCAGCAATCAGGACGATGCACTGCTGCCACAGGGCAGCGGCACGCTCTCCCTGCAGCTGCACCGCGTGGGCTGTGTGGCAGAGACAAGGGCTGTAAGCAACGAACTGGCCGTGACCATTGTGGGCGCAGAAGGCCCTGTGGCCACCTATGCTCCTGGGCAAGTGCCCGACAGGATAAAGCTAGAGCCGGGCTCCTATGAGCTGTTTGCCTATACCGACAACCAGGAAACCTGGGAGCAGGACAACGAAGGCCGTGGCAGTGCCTGCCACTGGGGCACCACCGCCTTCACCATCACCTACGACAACGTCACCTATGTGAACATGCAGGTGCCCATGACCAACTATGCCGTTGCGTTCTCGCTGCCTCCCCTGTTCGAGCAGCTGTTCGTATCCCACAGCCTCAAGCTCTCCTGCGGCGGCCGCACCACCAGCATCCGGCAGGGCGAGAAGGCCTATTTCGACCCCGCAAAGGGGGGCTTCAGCTATATGCTCACCGCCACCAACAACGACCAGGTGACCCACTCCACCGCCACAGTGATGCACCGCGAGGTGGAGAGCGGCAAGTGCTATACGCTCGCCTACTACTACGACACGGAGAGCAACTCGGGCGGCATCGACATTGAAATCAAGGACGACATGGATGCCGAAGACGTGGAACGACCGATATGATAATTAAAAAACGATATGAGAACCAAACAAACGAATCTAATCAAATGGCTTGGCTGTGCATCCGTGCTGCTCATGGGCGGCGGATGTGCCAGCGACAGCGGACTGGACGTGGTGCAGGACGATAGCCCTGCGTATGGCCAGGTGGATGTTGCTTTGTCGGCAGCCACGGCACCCGAATCGCGTGCCACCACTTCCACCATCTCTCCCGAGGAGGCCGCCCTGTTCCTGATTACGGTCTACAAGGGCGCCGAGGTGAACCGTGGTCCTGTGATGCTGGGCAGCATGGACAAGCGTTTCCCTGCGGGGGAAGGCTATTGGCTGAGTGCCGAAAGCTGCACCGAGGCCGATGCCGAAACCACCAACAACCTTTGGGGGCAGAAGCGTTTCACGGGCCAGTCGGCCGAGTTTGCGGTGAAGAAGGGCGAGACCACCAGTGTGACCGTGCCCATGAGCGTGGCCAACGCAGCCCTCTGCGTGTTTGTCAGCGACAACCTGAAGAACTTCTTCACCACCTCCTGCACGGTGCAGCTCACCGAGACCGACCGCAGCCTCACGTGGACCTACGACAACATGGGGCATGTGGTGAACACGGAAACCAACGAAACCACCGACGGACAGGTGGCCTATTTCAACATTCCTGCCAGCGGCACACGCACCGTCCACTACACCATCACGGCAGTCAGCCCCGACAAGACCACTACCAGCGAGGGCGACATTGCCCTGGAGGTGGCCAAGATGAAGCGCCTCTCGCTCGTCTACAATGCAGGCTTCTATGAACTGGACATCACTGTGGACCAGACGGACCTGTTCTACGACAAGGCCATCACCATCGGCCCCGACGACGTGACCAGCGACGAGGGCACGACGGATGCCAACGGCAGCCACAGCGGCTTCGAGACCGACGGCACAGAGATAGACTACGACACATACAACTGATTCCATCCAAAAGACCATACACAATGAAAAGTATTCAACATATCTGCAATATCCTGTGGGCGGTGGCTCTTATGGCCATCCTCTCCTGCCAGAGCGAGGCCGTGGAGATGGAGGAGGGAGCAAGTGTGCCCCTTGAAATCCGCACTGCAGCGCAGTCTTCGCTCACGCGCACCACGCTGGGAGCCGACGGCCGTTCGGTCGTATGGACCGAGGGGGATGCCATTGCCGTGTTCGACAAGGTGGCTCCCAAACACCGCTTTGCGGCCAGCATAGCCGACGGCATGGCCCGCTTCCACGGGAACATCACGCCCAAGACTACCGACTTCGTGGCCGTATACCCCTACGAACTGGCCAGCGAGAACCTGCTCGACGGCCACATCGTGGTGAACCTACCATCCACCCAGACGGCCAGCCTGAACACTTTCTCCACGGGACTGAACGTGTCTGTGGCCAAGGGGTCCAGAAATGTGGACGGCAGCCCGTCCTTCGTCAGCTTCTTCAACGTGTGCCAGGTGTTCAGGTTCACCGTGCCGGCCTATGCCAAGGACCAGATCACCAGCATCCAGCTGCAGGCCGATGTGGTGCTGGCCGGACAGATGAACATCGAATACAGCGCATATAACCCCGTGGTCACCGTCAGCGCGCAGGGCAGCAAGACCGTCACCATCCTGCCTCCCAGTGGCTCGTCCACTTTTGCCGAGGGCACTTATTGCATCGTCACGGCTCCCGCCACCATGAACGGCTTCACCTTCCTGCTCACTGCAGGCGGCAAGACCTACAGGCAGCACAGCAGTTCCACCATCGGCGGAGGCAGCAGCGTCATAGCCGACCTGCGCACGCTCGACCTCATAGACACGCCCCAGGTGACCGCCCAGCATGTATATACCAATGATGTGCTCCAGGGCACCGCCCTGTCCATCACCGCTCCCACTCCCGGCAAGGAATGGAGCGCCACGGTGAAGAACGCCGAGGGCGCATTGGTGCGCACCTTTGCCGCAGGCACAGGCACGCTCCAGAGCTCCGAGGACGACAGCGAATGGCCCTATCTGCCCGTGGGCAGCTATACGGTGGACTACACCTACACCACTTCCAACGGCAAGACCATGCAGGCACAGACCACCTTCTCCATCACCGAGCAGCCCCGGTTCAGCCTCTCCTTCAATGCCGCCAGCACCTACAGCTATTATCTGGGCGACGGGGTGGCCAGGAACGTGGAAACGGCCAACAGCATGAATGCCTACACCGTGACGGCCATCACGGCCACCGTGTCGGGCATCGCCCCCAAACTGCTCAACGACCCCAAGTATGCCGGCACACTGAGCAATACGTTCGACGGCACTGTGGCCAGCACTACCGACGGCACCACCACCTTCAACGACATCACCCTCACCACCCTTGGCGAGAACACACTGCAAGCCAGCTACACCTTCCAGGGCATCACCAAGACCGCCAGCAAGACGGTGTATATCACAGGTGTGCCGTTCAGGAGCGAACCGCCGACGAGTGACTTGTGGAGTAAGAGCGGGACGGGCTCATTTAAAGATGGGTATGTAGAACTGGGGCATAATTCATTGCCTACAAGCCAAAGCACAGAGATTGTTTATGAGCATGTCAGCATTCCAGCAGATACAAAAATTATGCTGGACCATTCTGAATACATACATCGATTTACAGTTGGAACAACATATACCATATATATTGGGGATGAAGCGGTGACATCCGCTAATATTTCTGGAGGCTTTGGAAGTGATGAAAAAAGCTTTGAAGAGTATCTGGCATATACGACAAAAGGATTGGTGACCAAAGTTCGTTGTCATAATAGTTATGGTGAATCAACCACCTACACCCAAGTCTACAAAATCGCCCTAACCTACGGAGAATAAAACAATGAAAACAAGGAATATACTATATCTCACCATGGCAGCGGTGCTGACAGCAGCATGCAGTTGCGATTCCGTAGACTTGACACAGGCTGCGGGCGAGGGAAGTTTCTCCCTCAGGGTGAATGCAGAAAAGGTGGTCGTGGGCGAAGAAACCAGGGCCACGGTGGATGCGGACGTAAACGAGTTCCTCATCTACCTCGTGAATGCCAACGGCGACAGGCTGATCGACGGGAAGAAGCGTGGCAACCTGAATGCCGCCGACTACAACGTGCAGAGTGCCGACGGCTATACGATAACCGCCAAGAGTTGTGTACCCGAGGAGGCCACTACGGCCAACGACGGCTGGGGTGCACCCTACTTCATGGGAGAAACCACCTTCGGCGTGATGGCAGGCGCCACCACCCCCGTATCCATCAACTGCACCCTCCAGAATGCAGGAATCGTGGTGGAGCCCACCACCTCCTTCACGGACAAGTTTCCCATCTATGCCATCACCACCAACGATGCACGTTCGCTGGTGTGGGACAGCAGCCACACGGATGCCATTGCCTATTACGACATGACAGCCGAAACCGCCACCCTGGAACTGAAGGTGACAGGCTCCAAGGGAGGATGGGAGGACCGCCTGAACAAGACCTTCGCCATAGAACTGCAGAAAGGCAAGGTGTGCAAGGTGACGCTCCAATACGACGACAACAGCGGAAACATCGACATCGGCTTTGAAACAGACAAGGACATCAACACAGACGACTCTAGCACCACAGTAGAATGAAACACTCCATCACCATACTCCTTATGATGGTGGCCTGCGCTACATGCCACGCACAGGTCTACCAGATGCCTGCCAACGAAGGGCAGAGCATCGACCCGGCCCGCCTCTACCTGTACAACCATGGGAAGGCCGGCAAGAAACGATTTGCGGACGACACCACCGACCCCATCACCAAACGAAGGCTGGAGGGGAGGAGCTTCATCCCCGAGGGCAACTGGATGTATGGTGTGGCTGCGGGTTATCTGGGCCATCGCTCCGGCCAGACGGACTATGCGTTCAGCGGCCTCAAGCGTGCCAACATGTATCTGAGCGGTTTCTCCATCACCCCCTACATGGGCTATGCCGTCTGCAACAACGGCATTCTGGGTCTGCGTGCAGGCTACTACAAGACCACAGGAGAGAAGGCCCACTGGGCCTGCTACGAAGATGAACTGCTGCGCTACACCTTCCGCAATCTCGACTATGCCGAGGACCACTATTCCGTAGAGGCCTTCTACCGCGGCTATGTCCCCGTGGACAGGCAGCTGCGCTTCGCCCTCTTTGCCGAGTTTACACTGGGCTATATGGGTGGTTCGGGCCGATTGAAGAGTATGCGCGACGACATCCCCTATCGCAGCAACTTCTCCCTCAACCAGTTCCGCTTGGGCATCCGCCCCGGCATGGCCGTAGCCCTGTGCAACAACGTCAGTCTGGACCTCTCCTTCGGCCTGGCCAATGCCAACATCACGATGCAGCACGAGAAGAACCGCGACGGAGAATCGAACAAGGACACCGAGGCCCGCCTTACTAGCCTCATAGACCTGACAGACTTTCAACTAGGAATAACAATAAACTATTAATAAACAAATTAACCAAAAATGATAATGAAAAAGAGAATTCTTCCCATCATCGCCCTGGCTCTCTCCGCCACAGCCTGTGTAAGCGATGCAGATTTGGATGTAACAGACAACAAAGGCTACATCAACGTGAGTGTGAGTGCGGATAATAGTATGGAGACGAGGGCGGTGCAGACGGTGAGTGATTTCAGCGGGTGGACGGTCAAAGTTGGAGAGACTGCATGGACGGGTTCAACACAAGGATTTTCAGCTGGGACATATACGGTTACTGCAATGAACTATAATGATGTTGCTGCCGCACTGGAAGCGAACAATTCCTATGGAGCGGCTTGGTACACTGGAACGCAAGAATCAGTGCAGATTAATGCTGGCCAGAAGACATCTGTGACTATCCAATGTGGAAAGGCTAAGAATGCGCGTGTAAGAGCCGAAATTGCAGATAATATGCCTAGCATTAGCGATGTTCAAATCAAGGTCTACAAAACAGGTGATTCAAGCCGTCAGCCAGTTCTTTCAACAACAAATACGACAGCCTATTTCGAGGCAAGCACGGAAACAACTAGTGTGGGAATATCATACGTGATAAGTTACAAGTATGGCAGTAATTCAGAAAGAACTACGCTTAATGCCAAAACCTTGATATTGGGAAAGGCTGCTCAAGAAAATGTTATCAAGATAACATCCAACACTAATGGCAGCATCAATATTTCCGTTTCATATGATGATGCTTTTGAAAGTGGAGGTGAACAATCCATCACCATCGATGCCGCCACAGGAAACGAGGTAAACAGCTAAGAATAAATGCTAACAACAAAAAAGACAATACGGTTCATCGTTCTAGTTATGTTATCGGTGATGGCAGCAGCATGCACATCATCGGTAACAGATGGAGTGGTGCCTTCTCAGGAAGGCACACTCTGTTTGCATGTGCAGGCAGAAAACGATTACCTGAGCATAGAAACGCGGGTATCCCAGCCTCTGGCAGACCTCACTGGCTACACCCTTACCCTCAACGGACAAACCACTGAAGGCGAAACGGTGACCAACCAAACCATCACCCTCGATGCCAACAACACCGCCAAACTGAAGGCGGGCACCTATACCCTCACAGCCTCCAACCAGACAGCAGCCACCGAAGGCACAGGATGCCCCTGGCACGAAGGCACTTCCGCGCAGTTCACTATCGCAGCAGGAGGAAGCGCAAATGTCACCCTAGACCTAGGCGCGCCCAAGAACACCGAGCTGAAGATAGTCCTCGCAGATGCCTTCACAAGTAGCTACGAGACGCTGAATCTCACCTTCACTGATGGCAACCGCGTGCTGTCAGTGACGACTGCATACACCCTCTACCTGATGCCCGGCTCCATCCCCTACACCCTCACAGCCGATGCCAAGCAGGGGACATACATCCAGGATGCCTCCCTCACAGGCACCCTCATCCTCACAGCCGGCACCACCCAAACCCTCACCCTCAGCGTACAGCCCATCACAGGACTGATAAGGATAGATACAGGAAACGAATATGGCGGAGAATTCGAATAACAGCGACCCAAGGATCCTGCGCAAGCAGCCCAACTGGGAGAATCTGGCTTTCTACAAAAAGTCGGACGTCCTGTATCGTCTCACTGTTCATTTCGTCAAGAAATACCTTTCCTACAAAGACCGCACCGTAGACCAGATGGTGCAGGCCGCGCGCTCGGGGAAGCAGAATATTGTGGAGGGGATGGCCGATGGGGTCACCTCCTCCGAGATGGAAATCAAACTCATCAATGTTTCCCGCGGAAGCATAAAAGAGTTGCGAGAAGACTATGTGGATTATTTGGCCACCCGTGGCCTCACCCTATGGGACAGAAGCAATCCCCGGCAGCAGCATCTGCTAGAGTTTTGCAGAACCCACAATAATGTAGACGACTACACCCCGCTTTTCAAAAAGGCGAACGACGAGGAACTGTGCAATCTGGCAATCACACTCTGCCACCAAGTAGACAAAATGATATGCACATGGCTAAACAAGCTTGAAGAGACCTTCAGAGAAGAAGGAGGAATCAAGGAGCGTATGACAGCCGTAAGGCTGGGCCGCCGCCAGACACAAAATGAAATCATAGAGGCGCAAGCCCATGAGATAGAAATGCTCAAAAGAGAAATCGCCCAGCTACGGGCAACAATAGAGAATATTAGCTGCAATAGACAATGATGACATATATACCATCCATCCACACAATATCAGATGCAAGGGAATCTATCCAATATCGCCCCAATAGATTCCCCAGCCCATCCAGCCCATTTGGCATCGGTATACCTAGCACCGCTAAAAAAACTAGAACATCTAGGTTTACCAACAGCAAAAAAAATGAAACAGCCATCCTCCACAGGGTGCTGCTGACGGCTATGTTGTGCCTTATGGGATGGGGTGAGGTGTGGGCGTATGGGGAGAATACGAGTTATGTATTAGTGGATACATCAAAAGAATATTCTCTTAATACAATTGCAACTGGAGATGCATTTAAACTTGATGGGCCAGGTAATAAATTATCTTTTAGATCGCATTCTAGTACTTTTTGGGGCGCAACAGGAGCTGGTCCTATTAGGGTTGAGGCATCAACAGATAATGGTTCAACATGGAAGGAGATATATAACACTTCCGTAGGGAAAGATTATGCAACATACGGCTGTGATATTAATCCTGATGTGACACATATTAGGTTCCGTACAACGACAGGTGCAACGCTAACCAAATATTATAGGGATATTTATGTCACCCGCGCCACCAACATCACAGCCAAGACCACAAGCCTTGCCTTCGACTCTCAATCCATAGGCACATCAACAACAAAAACTGCCTCCTTCTCTTTCAACAATACCACCTATAACCAACGGGTAACTGGAAAATGCGATGATACACATTTCACGATTGCCCCCGTTGAAGTAGGTGACACCGGCAACTCATCAGTTAATGTCACCTATTCATCCACCACTCCGGGTGTACATTCGGGTACGGTCACCCTTTCCATGAACGGAGCCACCACGACTTTCACTGTCAGCGGTTCCTCTACTGCCACCTACAATTTTTCCGCTACTGCCAATCCGAACTATGTCTCCCATGGTACGGCTTCAGCATCGGTGGATGGGAGCATCACCTCCACGAATTCATCAGAAACAAAAACTGCCACTTTCACAGCCACCCCAAACAGCGGTTATGAATTTGTGGGATGGGGAACTACGGCAGATGCCACATCCTATGAATCTACGGCAAACCCTTACCAGCCCACCATCACAAACTCCACACCAGGCTCCACTGCCAATAAGATGCTCTATGCCATCTTCAAGCCCATCTTCTATTTCAGCGTCAGTGCACAGAAGATTTATGACCATGGCAGCGTAAGCGCATCAGTGACCGACAAAATCCTTGGCGACCCCTCTGCCACGTCCCTTTCCACCCAGGCCACCTTCACAGCCACTCCTGCTGAGGACTGTACCTTTGAAGGATGGTACTACGATGCTGCGCACACGAATCTTGCCTCTGCGGAGGCCTCCTATACCCCGACCATTACCAATGAAACGGTAGGCTCCATCAAGAACCTTACGCTCTATGCCTGGTTCAAGAAGAATCAGACACTCGCCTGGGACATGGACATCACCGACTTCAATCTGGTGAGTGGTACATCGGTCAGCAGCAGTGCCACAGCCACCAGCGGGCTTGCCGTTGCCTATACCACAAGCAACTCCTCTGCAGCCACCGTAGATGGCGGGGGTGTGGTGACAGGTGTTGCCCCATCCAATGAGGGGGTTGTGATAACCGCTTCGCAGGCGGGTAATGATGAGTTTAATGCTGCAACGAGCATCACTCGCACATTCAATGTGCTGGAGAAATTGCAGGCATCGTTCACGGAAAATGGAGAGAATGGTTTTACTTCCACTAATGCTAAGTTAAAAGTCGGGCAGAGCACTACCATCACAGCATCGAACATAGATGAAGATTTTACATGTACTTCAACTTCGGAGGAGGTAGTCAGTGTCAGCAGAGAGGAAAACATCATCACGTTGACGGCTCTCAAGGCCGGAACCTCCACCGTCACCCTTTCACAGCCCGCCAATGCCACACACAGTGCCTCCAGTGCTGTGTACAACATCACCGTAGAACAGTATAAGGGCGGTCTGGCCATTACCATCCCCTCCGCCATGCAGGTGGGAGATACGAAGACAGACTTCTATACCACCTCGAATAATGAAGTGGAGGTGTCGGTCACCAGCAGCAACACCGCTGTGGTGCAGGTTGCCGATGGCATCCTCACCGCCGTAGGCGAGGGTACCGCCACCATCACCGTATCGCAGGCAGAAACCACGAAATGGGCTGGAGAAAGCCGCGAACAGGCCATCACGGTAAGTAAGGTGAACAACACCCTGGGTGTTAGTCTGGCTGCACAGGAGGCGCAGGTGGATGGTACGATTGCCGTCACCTTCTCCAACCAGAACAATACCAATACTCCCATCCTGACAGAGATTACCGAGCAGACGCTTTCATCGACAGTAAACAGCGATACGGATGTCATTGCGTATGCCGATGGGGTCATCACCGCGAAGAATGCGGGAACGGCAAAGATCACCTTCAAGCAGGCTGCCACAGACAAGTACACTGACTACACCAGTGCGTCCTACGAGATAACGGTATCAAAGATAAGCAACACGATTGCCATAAAATTGGATGGCGAACAGAAAGTGAGCAGGAATATGGCCTACAACCAGAATATCAGCGTGGAGTACCTCTCGCCCTCCGATGCGCCCTATGATGTTCAACTCGCCTCCGGTTCTGATGACATCGCCGTACTTTCTGGCAATACCATTACCACAAAATCGACTGATGGTTCTAACATCTGGAAGGTATCACAGGCAGAAACCTACAAGTATTCTGCCGGTGAGGTATATTTCCGCATCAAGGTCAATTCCATTACAGAAGGCGAAGGATATGTGTATGAAGGATGGTGTGATGGAAGCGAAAAGGAATGGAGTACCATCGACGGCACGGGAACACTGGCTTTGAATGGCCCTGGTGAGTATTTTACTTTTCAGGCGAAACGTACTGCAATTCTTGGCGTATCGAACTCATCCGACTTTTATGCAGAATATTCCACCGATGGCGGGAATAGCTGGATCAAGGTTCTGACGCTGAACCTGCCCAATAGAGGGGAGTGGTATGACTTTTCTTGTGACATACCTGAGAATGCCACCCATATCCGCATCTTGACAGAAACAGGAGCTACAGGCAACAAGCAGGTAAGGAATGTCAGGGTTTCACGCAAGACATACGTGCGTACTACTCCGTCACAGACAGATTTGGGAACTGTGCTGACAGGCAACAATGGCACAGCGACCATAGCCATTGATTACAGCAGCATAAATGGTGGCAATATAGAGGTCATCAGCAATAATGACAATTTCAAAGTTAGCCCACAGATTATTACAGTACAAGACAACAGTGATAACCGTAACAACCCTGCCGTAGTGACATTGACCTATACTTCCGACCCATCGAAATTGGGTGCAGAAGAGGCCACTATCACCATCGGTGATCGGTTCTATTCCAATGACATCAAGTTTACAGCCACCGCAGAAAAGCGAGCCAACACCCTTAGCGTAATCGGCGGGCAAAGTCTGAAGGTGGGTGCTAAGGTGAGCAATGTCTTCAGCGGCAAGAACAGCGATGCCACGCTGAACGTGTCGACATCCAGCGAAGGTGTAATCTCATACGATAAGGAAACCAATACAGCAACGGCCATTGGCGAGGGAACAACCACACTGACCTTCACCCAGAATGCCAACGACCTGTATTATGGAACCTCACAAAGCGTCACCTTCCAAGTGACGAAGTACGACAATACGCTCGGCATTTCTCTGGACAAGACGGCACTGAAGGTGGAAGAAACGGCAACGGTTACTTTCTCCAGCAAGAACAGCGATGGAGAGATTACGGCCACTTATAGCACAGAAAACATCGTCAGCTATGAAAATGGTGTGATTACAGCCAAAAATGCCGGAACCACACGCATCACGCTGACGCAAGCTGCCACTACGGCCTACAAGGAGGCATCGCAATCGTTCGACATTACGGTGACAAAACATGACCAGACCCTGTCCTGGACCAGTGAACTTTCCGAAGCAGACAGGACGCTGAGCATCGGGGCTGTTCTCACCACCAACAAGGCCACTGCCAGCAGTGGACTGGCTGTCACCTACACCTCCAGCAATCCTGCCGTACTCGGTGTGGACGAGAACACCGGTGAGCTGAAGGCCCTTTCCGCAGGTGCCAACATCGCCGTCACGGCCACCCAGCCGGGCAACTACAAGTACAACGAGGCTTCCATCACACGCGATTTCACCGTCATCAGCAAGATGGACGCTACGGTCATCACCAGCCTGTCGGAAGAGGAGACGAACATCCTGACGATAGGAGAAGCACCGGTCAAGATAGGCAGCATCGCCACGCTGACAAAGAGCAACTTCATTATTACGGGCAACGAGGGGGACTATATAGAGACCTCCTTTGCCAGCAACACCCTCACCCTCACACCCGTGAAGGCGGGAGGCAGCGTGACCATCACCCTGACCCGCGCCGAGGATGACAGATACAAAGCCATCAGCAAGACCTATATCCTTACGGTGCAGGGGCCTTCCGTGGTGCTCTCGCCCCAGGCAGCCCCTGAGATACAATACCCCGAAACTGTATACAGCCAAATCACCCTCCAGCGAACCTTCAATACTGGCCACAGCACCATTACGCTGCCTTTTGATACTGACATCAATGCCTTGGCTGTTGGCGATGCCAATGCTTATGTAGCGCAACTGGAGCTTGTGACTTATAACAAGGCAGACGGATATACACTCTATTTCAAGAAGGTGGAGGATGGCACTATCCTTGCCAACCAGCCTTATTTGATTTATTTGAGCCAGAGCGTTGCTTCACCAATTGTTTTTGAAAATGTTACTGCTGTTCAGCCTCAAGCTGCAGATGTCATCAGGAACAGCTGGACAATGCACGGAAACTATACGCCCGGCACATCCATGAGCGGGCGCTATGGCATTGCCGGCGGAAAGCTCTGCCTAGGCAGCAGCAATGCCACCATCAATGCCTACACCGCCTATTTCGAAGCACCCACCACGCAGAATGTGAAGGTGAGGGTTGCTGTGGAGGATGGCGGCGGCAACACCACTTGGCTGGGCGAGACCATCGAGGATGAGGAAGCCGTGGAAGCCGTTTATGGGCTGGACGGCATGAAATTGGGAACCATGAAGAAGGGCGTGAACATTGTGCGCCAGAAGGATGGAACGGTTAAAAAAGTATGGAAGAAATGAAGAAAAGGATAAGGATTGCGGCGATGGCCGTGCTGCTGACGCTCACATCATGTGTGGAGGACATGAATGTGCCCTGCGGATGGATTACCATTGAACCACCCGTGAAGGTGGAAGAAACGCGCAGTGTCTCGGACATAGATTACCTTGTAAGCATCAGCCGGGGCAAAAGCATCATCATGCCTCCCGCGCACTACTCTACGCTGAGCGGAAAGATTTCGCTTCCCACCGACACCGACTATGTGCTGACGGCAGAGAGCTGCACAAAGACAGAAGCCGAATCTTCTCCCTCCGCCTACGGCCAACCCCGGTATGCCGGAACAAAACCCTTTGAGGTGAGCACTGGCCAATCCACCACGGTGCTGGTGAGCTGCAGCATGGACAACGCCGCCCTCCAGTTGCTGACCGATGATTCGTTCTACTACACGCAATATGAGGTGGAGGCCACAGTGGGGAACAGGTCCGTCACGCTGAGCGACACGGATACAATGGCCTATTTCAATGTGGACGACACCACCGGCGAAGCCACACTTTCCTACCATGTCACCGCCAGCAGGCCGGATGGGGAAACAGGCAGTTCCAGCGGACAAATCACTCTGAAGCGGAAAACACTTTCCCGCCTCACCCTAAAGGCAAACGCCAAAGGCCAGATAGGCATACAGATTACCTACGACGACACCTTCACTCCCATCGTGACGGAGATAACGCTGGGAGAATAAGGGTGGGGGCGGTCAGTTGTCTGTAGCCTGATACGGGGCTGTTTTCAGAGAAGATATACTTCATCGGCAGAAGAAGTATATCTTCTCAGCGCATAGGAGTATATCTTCTCTGAAATATCAGTATAATTGGGCGGAGGGCAACCTTCCAGGGCGTTCTTCCTGTTCTTCTTCCCCTTCTCGCACTCCTGCAGGCTCGAGTGGAAGGGCTGAAACGACACTACCCTGTGTCCGTCGGGCGACAGGCACAGGGTAGAGATAAAGGGAATGGGTGAATAATTTATTTACCCATGAGGATATTCATGATTTCGCAGGCCGACTTGGCAATGCTGGTGCCGGGGCCGAAGATAGCGGCTACGCCAGCCTTGTAGAGGAAGTCGTAGTCCTGGGCGGGGATGACACCACCGGCAATGACCATGATGTCCTCGCGATCCAGCTTCTTGAGTTCTTCGATGAGCTGGGGAACCAGGGTCTTGTGACCGGCGGCCAGAGAGCTGGCACCCACCACGTTCACGTCGTTCTCCACTGCCTCGCGAGCAGCCTCGGCAGGTGTCTGGAACAACGGACCCATGTCCACGTCGAATCCACAGTCGGCATAACCGGTGGCAACCACCTTGGCACCACGGTCGTGGCCGTCCTGGCCCATCTTGGCAATCATGATGCGGGGACGGCGTCCCTCCTGCTTTGCAAACTCTTCGGTGAGACGGCAAGCCTCTTCGAGCGCCTTGTCGTTCTTGCTTTCTGAACTGTACACTCCTGAAATGGTTCTGATAATGGCTTTATAACGGCCCACGACAGCCTCGCAGGCATCACTGATTTCTCCAAGGGTGGCACGATGGCCGGCAGCGGTTACTGCCAGGTCGAGCAGGTTGTGCTCGCTCTTCTTGCCTTCGTTGAACTCACGCACACACTCCGTAATGGCTGCGAGGTCGGCCTTCACCTGTGCCTCGTCGCGATGGGCACGCAGTTCCTTCAGACCGGCTTCCTGCTCCAGGCGGACGGCTGTGTTGTCGATTTCGAGGATGTCGATGGGATCCTCGTGGTCGAGGCGGTACTTGTTTACGCCTACAATGGTCTGGATGCCAGAGTCGATGCGCGCTTGGGTGCGGGCAGAAGCCTCCTCGATACGCATCTTGGGCAGACCCGTCTCGATGGCCTTGGCCATACCGCCGAGCTTCTCGATTTCCTGGATGTGTTCCCATGCCTTG
>JAEDIG010000120.1 GCA_016292545.1 Bacteroidaceae bacterium | reverse complement strand
TTATGTAATCCTGTGTCTGCGTCAGGACTTCTTCCTTGGTGATGCCGCATATTCCGGCAAACTGCGGATCCATGGAAATGTTCGTCAGGTTGTTCAGCTCGCTGAAGATGCTGAGCTGGGAGAACTTGGTGATGCCCGTGAGGAAAACGAAACGGAGATAGGGGTCGGAGGCCTTCAACGGGGAATAGAAATTGCGCATCACATTGCGCAGGATGGGCAAGGTCTTCTCCTCGTGCACCACATCGAGCAGCGGTGCATCATATTCATCAATGAGGATGACCACCTGCTTTCCCGTTTTCTCATAGACACTGGTTATAAGGTTCTTCATGCGCACATTAGGATCAGGATGGTCGGAAGACAAGCCAAACCGTCTTTCGTTCTCTCCCAGAATATACAGAAGATACCGCTCCAGCTGCTCCTTCTCCATGTGCTTGCCCAGACTCATGTCGAACCGCAACACGGGATATTCCACCCATTCCTTCTCAAGCCGGTCAATGGCCAGCCCCTTGAACAGTTCCTTCTTTCCCTCGAAATATGCCTGAAGCGTAGACACCAGCAACGACTTGCCGAACCGCCGGGGGCGGCTCAGGAAAATGTATTTGCTGAGGTTTATCATGTTCCAGATGTACTCAGTCTTGTCGACATAGAGCATATCGAGATTCTTTATCTCCGAAAATGTCTGTATGCCTACGGGCAGTCGCTTCAGTTCGTTCATATCTGTTTCCTTTTTGATGCGTTTTGCGCATATTCCTTTGCAAAGCTACGCTTTTATTCCGATACAGGCAAGTAAAAGAGAAAGGAATTTTTCCAGTTTAGAAGGGAGAAGACCGAGAAAATCGCCCGGAAAGGCAAATTCAGATCCTTTGTTCGTTTAATCTCAATGAAAACCGGGGTGTTTGGTATCGTTTACGTGCGGCATATAAAACCCTATAAAATGACGAGAGGGGCTTCCCAGCTCCTCCCGACCGTGAAAAACTAAACCTTAACTATGAAAAAATCTAATGTCTATTCGACTGCAAAAGTCGTAATAATATTTGAATAATGAAACATTCATCACAAAAAAAATGCAGTGTTTCACAAATTTTAACTAAATAAACCTTGTTTTTTGTGTTTTTGGGTATCAAAAGCAACAAAAAGTGCGCAAAAAAGCGTAACTTTGTGCGCAATTTAAGCGCGAAGCTTGCATAATATGAAGAAACTGTTGATAGAGACATACGGATGCCAGATGAATGTGGCTGACAGCGAGGTTGTGGCCTCCATCATGGGCATGGCAGGATATGAGTCCTGCGAGACGATAGACGAGGCCGATGCCGTGTTCCTGAACACATGTTCTGTGCGCGACAATGCCGAGCAGAAAATATTGAGCCGACTGGAATTCCTGCATAGTGTGCAGAAGAAAGGGAAGCGGATCATTATTGGCGTGCTTGGCTGTATGGCAGAGCGTGTGAAGGAAGAACTGATAGAACAGCATCATGCCGACATCGTGGTGGGGCCGGATGCCTATATGTCGCTTCCCGACCTGATTGCACAGGTGGAGATGGGACATAAGGCCATCAATGTGGAGCTGTCCACTACCGAGACCTATCGTGACGTGGTGCCCTTGCGCCTCCATGTGGGCCACATCGGCGGTTTTGTGAGCATTATGCGAGGCTGCAACAATTTCTGCCATTATTGCATTGTTCCTTATACACGCGGGCGAGAACGCAGCCGGGATGTGGAAAGTGTGCTGCGTGAGGTGAAGGACCTGGAGGCCCGTGGCTTCAAGGAGGTGACCCTGCTGGGGCAGAATGTGAACAGCTACTGTGGCACACAGACGGCCGAGGACGGCACCCTGCGCCAGGTGCGATTCCCCGAATTGCTGAGGATGGTGGCCAGAGCTGTGCCGCAGATGCGTGTGCGCTTTACTACTTCCCATCCCAAGGACATGAGCGACGACACCCTCTATGCCATTGCAGAGGAACCCAATATCTGCAGGCAGATTCATCTGCCCGTGCAGAGCGGAAGCAACCGCATTCTGGGTCTGATGAACAGAAAATACACACGGGAATGGTATCTGGAGCGCGTGGCTGCCATCAGGCGCATCATTCCTGACTGTGGATTGAGCACCGACATCTTTGCCGGCTATTGCAGCGAGACGGAGGAGGACCACCAGCAGAGTCTGAGCCTCATGCGCGAGTGTGCATACGACAGTGCCTTCATGTTCAAGTATAGCGAGCGTCCGGGCACGTGGGCCAGCAAGCATCTGCCCGACGACATTCCCGAGGATACGAAGATAAGGAGGCTCAACGAACTGATTGCTCTGCAGAACGAGCTTTCGGCCGAGAGCAACCGCCGTGCCGTGGGGCGTGAGTTCGAGATTCTTGTGGAAGGCGTGAGCAAACGCAGCCGTGACCAGCTGTACGGGCGCACAGAACAGGGAAAGGTGGTGATCATCGACCGTGGCAAGTGGCGCATCGGCGACAGGGTGCGTGTGAGAGTGACCGAAAGCAGCAGTGCCACCCTTAAAGGAATAGCCCTATGAGAAAATGTGGAAGAAACAGGAAATCATCCGTGTGGGCAAAGCTGCCCACCGTGGTGAGCATGATAAGCACCACGATGGTGCTGGTGTTGCTGGGAATGGTGGTGCTGTTTGCGCTGACTGCGCGTGAGCTGAGCCGAAGCATGCGCGAGAGCCTGGTGATAACCGTTGTGCTGCAGGACGATGTGACTGAACCCGATGCCATGGCCCTGCGCGACCAGCTGTCGTGTTCGCCATACGTGAAGCGGCTCCACTATATCAGCAGGGAGCAGGCGCTGGAGGAACAGCGCCAGAGCATGGACCTCGACCCTACGGAGTTTCTGGGGGAGAATCCCTTTGCCATTTCCATGGAGCTCACCCTGCTTGAAGACTATTCGTCGGGCGACAGCCTGCTGGTGATTTCCGACACACTGAAACGCGAGAAGGCGGTGGCCGACGTGCTTTACCAGAAGGATCTTGTGGACAATCTCAACCTCAATCTCAACCGCGCCTCCGCTGTGCTGCTGGTGGTGGCTGTGCTGCTCATCATCATTTCCATGAGCCTAATCAACAACATGGTGCGCATGCTCATCTTTGACCGCAGGTTCAGCATCTACACCATGAAGCTGGTGGGTGCCCGGTGGAACTTTGTGCGCAGGCCTTTCATGCTCCGGGCTGTGGGCATGGGCATAGGCGCGGCCTTCATTGCCGACCTGCTGCTGATTGCGCCCGTGCAGTGGCTGCTGATCTATGACCCTTCGTTTTCGGTCTACATCCCTCTGCAGAACATCGGCATCATGGCTGGCAGCGTGCTGCTGTTTGGCCTCACACTGATGATAGTGTGCACCTATGTGTCGGTGACCCGTGTGCTGCGTTTCCGCGAGTCGGACCTTTATCAGTAAACAATAATATATAATATAAATAACCTCACACAAAGGATTGTTATGAACAATTTTGCATTCGACAAGAAAAACTACATTATGCTGGCCATTGGCATGCTAGTGGTCATCGTGGGATTTGTGCTGATGGCCGGCTCTGGCAGCAACGAGTCGGCCTTCAATCCCGACATCTTCAGTGCCATGCGTATAAAGGTGGCCCCTCTGGTGAGCCTTGCAGGCTTTGTGTTCATCATGTTTGCCATCCTGCATCGTCCGGCCGGGAATGTTTCAGACGAGCCTAACTCCGACGCCAATGAATGAGTTCCAAGCCCTCTTGCTCGGTTTGGTGCAAGGCCTGACCGAATACCTGCCCGTGAGCAGCAGCGGCCATCTGGAGATTGGCAAGATGCTTCTTGGCACCGACCCCGAAGCGGGCAGCCTCACGTTCAGCATTGTGGTCCATGTGGCCACCGTCCTGTCCACGCTTGTCATCCTGTGGAAAGAGATTTCGTGGATTGTAAAGGGACTGCTGCAGTGGCGATGGAACGATGAGTGGAAATATGCCGTCAACATTCTGGTGTCGATGATTCCCATTGGTGTGGTGGGCCTGATGTTCAAGGACACTGTGGAGTCGTTCTATACCGATGAGCATGTGCGCAACATCGTAGTGGGCGTGTGTCTGCTCGTTACAGCGGCACTGCTCACCCTCACCCATTATTCCCGTCCGCGCCAGCGCGAGCACCTTTCGCCCCTTCATGCCTTCATCATTGGCGTGGCCCAGGCCTTTGCCGTGCTGCCAGGCCTGAGCCGTAGCGGCAGCACCATTGCCACGGGTCTGCTGCTGGGCAACAGCAGGCAGACGCTGGCCCAGTTCTCCTTCCTGATGGTGATCCCCCCCATTCTGGGCGAGGCATTGCTCGACTTCAAGCATATCGCGGCCCCCAGTGCAGAATATCTGGCCGCCCATGGTGCAGCCCAGCCTCTGCCGCTTTCGGTGCTGCTAGTAGGTTTTCTGGCCGCATTCGTGTCGGGATGCGTAGCCTGCAAGTGGATGATATCTCTGGTGAGGAGCTGCAAGCTCATCTATTTCGGCATCTATTGTGCCTGCGCCGGCATCCTGGTACTGGCCTTCAGTTGAGAAATCGAAAACCCGCATGCAGACAATGAACATAGCCGACGGATATATATTCTATTTCGACAAACCATACGAATGGACGTCGTTCAACCTTGTGGCCAAGGTGAGGAGGCAGTTGTGTGTGAAATTGGGCATCAAGAAACTCAAGGTGGGCCATGCAGGCACACTCGACCCCTTGGCTACGGGCGTGATGGTGGTGTGTGTGGGCAAAGCCACCAAGCGTATCAACGAACTCCAGGCCCACACCAAGGAATATGTGGCCACCCTCCAGCTGGGAGCCACCACTCCCTCGTTCGACCTGGAGAAGCCGGTGGACGCCACTTATCCCACCAGTCATATTACCCGCGAGGCTGTGGAGCAGGTGCTTCACCGCTTTGTGGGGCGCATAGAACAGGTGCCCCCTTCGTTTTCGGCCTGCAAGGTGGATGGCCACAGGGCCTACGACCTGGCCCGCAAGGGACATGAAGTGGAACTGAAACCGAAGGTGCTGGTGATAAGCGAAATCGAGCTGCTCCGCTTCGATGCGTCCTCCATGCAGCTCACAATCCGTGTGGTATGCAGCAAGGGCACATATATCCGTGCGCTGGCCCGCGATATTGGAGAGGCGCTCCAGAGCGGTGCCCATCTGACAGCCCTTCGCCGCACCAGGGTGGGGGATGTGAAGGTGGACAGCTGTATGCAGGTGGACGATTTTGCCCAATGGCTTGAGGAGCACCCCATCACCTATTCCCAAGAATAATGCAAGAAAACAATCAAACATCATACCGTCATGAAACTATCAGAATTTAATCCCTTTGCCGACAAGTACAAGAAAATGCCGGAGTCGCGCATCGCGCAGGAACCAACCCCCTTCCGCGACGACTGCAAGCTGATGGTAGTCCATACCAAGCAGGGCCTCATTGAACACCGTGAGTCATTCAGAGACATCCTCGACTATTTCGACGACAAGGATGTGTTTGTGTTCAACGATACGAAAGTGTTTCCGGCCCGCCTGTATGGCAACAAGGAGAAGACCGGTGCCCGGATAGAGGTGTTCCTGCTGCGTGAGCTCAACGAGGAGATGAGGCTGTGGGATGTGCTGGTGGACCCTGCACGCAAGATCCGTATCGGCAACAAGCTCTATTTCGGAGAGGATGATTCGATGGTGGCCGAAGTGATAGACAACACCACCAGCCGCGGCCGTACCCTCCGCTTCCTCTATGACGGTCCGCACGATGAGTTCAAGCGCACGCTCTACTCCATGGGCGAGGCACCCCTGCCCAAGGAAACCATCAAACGTGCGGCCCGCCCCGAGGACATGGAGGACTTCCAATGTATCTTTGCCCGCCACGAAGGAGCTGTCACGGCTCCCACATCGGGTCTTCACTTCTCCCCCCAGCTGATGAAGATGATGGAAATCAAGGGCATTGAGTTTGCCTTTGTCACCATGCACTGCGGTCTGGGCAACTTCCGCGAGATTGATGTGGAGGACCTGAGCAAGCACAAGATGGACAGCGAGGAGATGCATGTGCGTGCCGAAGCCTGCGACATCATCAACAAGGCCAAGGCCGACGGACACAAGGTGGTGGCTGTGGGCACAACCGTGCAGCGCACACTGGAAACGGCTGTCAGTGCCGACCGCAAACTCAAGGAATACGACGGGTGGACCAACAAGTTCATCTTCCCGCCCTACGATTTCTGTCTGGCAGATGCCATGGTGGCCAATTTCTACATGCCCTACAGCACACTGCTGATGCTCACCTGTGCCTACGGCGGGTATGAACTGGTGATGAAAGCCTATCGCGAGGCCATGCGCTACAATGAGAATGACCCCAATCGCCGTTATCGTTTCGGACCATACGGCGATGCAATGCTAATCATCAAGGACTGAACCGCCCGATGCACAATCTCTATCTGGCTCTAGGAAGCAATCTGGGCAAACGCCACGACAACATCATGCGTGCGCTGGAACTGATTGACCAGCGTGTGGGAGCGGTCTATCGTGTGTCTTCGCTCATTGAAACGGAACCTTGGGGCTTCAGCAGCCCCAACCGTTTTGTCAATGCCGTTTGTCTGGTCCACACCATGCTCTCTCCCCGTTTGTGTCTGGAGGAAACACAGCTGATTGAGCGCGAAATGGGGCGCACGGAAAAAAGCAGCGAAGAAGGGGGCTATGCCGACCGTATCATCGACATTGACCTGCTCATGTATGATCATCTGGAGATGGAGGAGGCCGGCCTTGTGCTGCCCCATCCCCACATGCAGGAGCGCGACTTTGTGATGGGGCCGCTCCGCGAAATCATGGGACAGCCCTAACCATAGCAAGACAATAACAAAGAACATACCTATATATATATTATTGTATAGACAATGAAGACGGAAAAGGATTCACTCACACCGATGATGAAGCAGTTCTACGACCTGAAGGCAAAGCATCCCGATGCCTTGCTGCTCTTTCGGTGTGGTGACTTCTATGAAACGTATGCTTCGGATGCCGTGGCGGCAAGCCAGATTCTGGGCATTACGCTCACCAAACGCAACAACGGCGCAAACAAGCAGCAGGCAAACACAGAAATGGCGGGCTTCCCCTACCATGCACTCGACACCTATCTGCCCAAGCTGGTGAGGGCCGGCAAGCGTGTGGCCATCTGCGACCAGCTGGAGGACCCCAAGCTCACCAAGACCCTGGTGAAGCGGGGCATCACGGAGGTGGTTACGCCTGGTGTGGCCATGGTGGACACAGTGCTCAACTACAAGGAGAACAATTTTCTGGCAGCTGTCCATTTCGGACGCACGTCGTGCGGACTGTCCCTGCTCGACATCAGCACGGGTGAATTCCTCACCACCGAGGGGCCGGTGGAGCATATCGACAAACTGCTCACCGGCTTCAGCCCCAAGGAGGTTCTCTATGAACGCAACCGCAAGGAATCCTTCGAGGCCGCGTTTGGCAACAAGTATGTCACCTATCCCATCGAGGAGTGGGCCTTCTCCGAGGCTTCGGCCCAGGAGAAACTGCTGCGCCATTTTGAGGTGAAGAACCTCAAGGGCTTTGGCATTGCCCACCTGAAGGACGGCATTGTGGCCTCCGGTGTCATCCTCACCTATCTGGAACTCACGCAGCACCTGCGTGTGGGACACATCACTTCCATCCGACGTATTGAGGAGGAACGCTATGTGCGCCTCGACAAGTTCACGGTAAGGAACCTGGAG
>JAEDIG010000119.1 GCA_016292545.1 Bacteroidaceae bacterium | reverse complement strand
CCGAATCGGCCTCCTCGGGCGAGAAGCTGAGGTGGATGCCACCCGATTCGTCCTGCTTGGCTCCGCTGAGCAGGCACTTGACCACCCGATTGAGGATGGTGCTCTTCCCCACTCCGTTCACACCGCTCAGGATGTTCACCTGCGGTGACAGGTTCCACACCACATGGCGCTGTCCGCTCCATAGCGAATCGATTTCTATGCGGGTAATGTAGTTGCCTTTTCGCATGTCGGAAGGAGGGTTAATAGATGGTAGTGCTGTTCCAGGGGTACATGTTCTCACGCACGGAGAATGTACCCAGCGCACGTTCCAGTTTGTCCATCGTGAGCGGTACATGGCACATGCGTGCACTGTCGCGACCGATATACTTCTTTATCTTTACGGGCAGGCGCGACCAGAACTTGTTCACAGAGTTTTCGTCCAGGGCTGTCGCGTCGGCATACGCGATAATCACGGGCAGGTGGTAGCGGTTCACACACCTGCTTATCTGCCAGTTCAGCATGTGGCTGTCCACCACCGTGCGCGACGACACCACAACGAGCAGGTTGTCTGCCTCGGCCATGATGCGCAGGAAATTGGTCTTGACGGTGCTGTCCACCCATTCGTCGTGCAACGAAGAAAAGTCTATCTCCCCGAGATTGATGAAACGGAAGCGTTTGGGGTAGCGTTTCTGCCAGTCGGCCAACTGATGAAACAGATGGAGATTGCTGTTTGCATGGTCAATCACTCCTGCTGCATCGTATGCAATATAAGTCTTGTTTGTGTTCATAACGGCATTTTTGATTGAATCCGATGGTACAAAGATAGGGTTTCTTTGCCATACCTGCAAATTATTTGGAGTATTTTATGTAACTTTGCACAAAAATCATGTCAAAAGTACATTAATGGTTATCCAAAAACCCTTTAAATAAAGTGAAAGAATGATGTTCAAGGAACTTTGCAAAGCCCGCTACAGCTGCAGGGCATACGACAGCAAAAACGTGGAGGCCGACAAGCTGGCCTACGTGCAGGAATGTGTGCAACTGGCCCCCAGTGCCGTCAACCGCCAGCCATGGCATTTCATCATGGTCACAGACCCAGTCCAGCTGCAGGCTGTGAAAGATGCCTACCATCGCGACTGGATTCAGAATGTGCCCGCCATCATCGTCTGCTGCAAGAACGAGGAGGCGGCATGGACACGCCGATACGATGGCCACAACCATGCCGACATTGACCTTGCCATTGCCGTAGAGCATCTGTGCCTGGCCGCCACGGAAGCGGGCCTGGGTACCTGCTGGGTCTGCAATTTCGACATCAACCAGCTCCGCGCGGGTTTTGCCATGCCCGAAGGATATGAACCATTCGCGCTCATCCCCATCGGCTATCCTGCCGACAAGCCCACGGAAAAGGTTCGCAAGGCAATCTGCGAAACCTGGGAGAGGCGCTGAAAAATTGATACTCATAGTGATACAGTGGTTTTGAATATTGGCGATTTACCTGTTTACATCGGCCGCCGATGGTAGCTTTCGGCCTTTTCCGGCTTTCCGACGGTGCAAAGTTACGGCAAGGTTTCCGTTCCCGCAAGGGGTTTCCGACCTGTCGTCAGTCCGTTTCCGACCTGACGTGCAGCACAGATGCTCCCCCGTGTGTATGTGCGTGCTCGCATGCGTATCGCAGTGGACGCGGGACACCCGCCTTTTTGTGGGCCTGGAGAGGGAAAATTACTCCCTTTTTGCTGCCCAACTGGAAAAATTTTGCTACCCAGTTGGGAAACAATTTTTTTCCAGTTAGGCAGCAACACGGCACTATCCGATGCCCAAAGCGTCCACAGTGTCCCGCGTCCACTGGAACCGAATTGGGGTATAAAGTCTATATTCTATCTATCAATTAACCGTTCATATATACTAACTATAAGTCTACATCGCGCGCGCGATATAAATTAGTATATATTAACTCAAAAAATCATTATTTTCTCTCTCTTTTTCCTCTCCAGGCATCAGAAAATGGCATACGGGCATGGAGTGTGCAGGTGCAAATCGGTTCCAGTGGACGCGGGACACTGTGGACGCTCGGGGCAAAAAGATGCGTTGCGGAATATAATGACAACGGCTAGTATCTGTTCAAAAGGAGGAGGGTGTTCTGCGCCCTGGAGGGGCAACCTGCTCTCAGCCCAGGGTAGAGCGAAGCAGCACCCTGGGTAATCAAGTCCACACACAAACCGTCGCCCTACAGGGGCAAAAGCCAGACTATCAGTAAGGTTATTGATATTAACCACGACATGTAGTCCTGCTTTTGCCCTTCCAGGGCGTTGTCTTTTGTGTGTGGTGCGTGATACCCAGGGTGCCATTCCGCTCCGCTCCATTCTGCCCTGGGCTGAGGGCAGGTTGCCCTTTCAGGGCGTAGAACACCCAATCATCTCTTTGGCAGAACAGCACGGAACGCTCGGGACAAAAAGATGCGTTGCGGAATATAGCCGGAGCGGAATCTACATCAGGACAACCCAACAATCTCGCCGTCTACGATGTCGATGCGTTCGGCCTGAGGGCTCTTGGGCAATCCGGGCATACGCAGGATGTCGCCTGCAATCAGCACAATCAGTTCGGCTCCGCAGTTGATGACAATATCGCGGATGTTGATGGTGAAGCCCTTGGGCACGCCATACGCCTTCTGGTCGGCACTGAACGAATACTGGGTCTTGGCAATGCAGATGGGGAAATGGGAGAGCCCCATCTCGCGAATCTTTTCAATCATCCGCTTGGCAGCCGGGGCAAACACTACCTTGTCGGCACCATAGATGTTTCGGCATACAGCCTCGGCCTTGGCCTCAATGCTGGCCTCGTCGGGATAGGTGAAGAACAGCGGCTTGCTGGGATGGGCGGCAATGGTGTCCACCACCAGCTGTGCCAATTCAACCGCACCCTCTCCGCCTTCGTTGAAGGCATTGTTCACGGCAAAGCCCACGCCCAGCTGGGCACAATGCTCACGGCAGAGCGCGATTTCATCGTCGGTGTCGGTGGCAAAACGGTTGAAACATACCACCACGGTCTGACCGAATCCCTGCAGGTTGCGGACGTGCTTGTCGAGGTTCTCCATACCCTTCACCAGCCCCTTGCGGTTGGGCAGTTTGATGCCGTCCAGAGGCACGCCTCCATGCATCTTCAGGCCTTGTGTGGTGGCCACCAATACGGTGAGCGAGGGCTGCAGGCCACTCTTGCGGCACTTGATGTTGAAAAACTTCTCGGCACCCAGGTCGGCACCGAAGCCGGCCTCCGTAATCACATAATCGCCATACGTAAGAGCCAGTTTTGTGGCCAGAATGCTGTTGCATCCGTGGGCAATGTTGGCAAACGGACCGCCATGCACCAGTGCCGGCGTATGCTCGGTTGTCTGCACCAGATTGGGGTGAAGTGCATCCTGCAAAAGCACACAGATGGCGCCTGCCACACCCATGTCCTTTACATAGAACGGTTTGCCTTCGATGGTGGTGCCCAGCAGGATGTTCTCGATGCGCCGACGAAGGTCGGCTGCATCCCTCGACAGACAAAGAATGGCCATGATTTCGCTTGCAGGCGTAATGTCGAAACCACTTTCCATGGTCACGCCATTGGTTTTGGCACCCAGGCCCGTAACCACCTGGCGCAGATTGCGGTCGTTCACGTCGAGCACGCGTTTCCACAGCACCTCACGCATGGCAAACCCTTCGTCGCGATGCTGGTAGATGTAATTGTCGAGCATGGCTGCAATCATGTTGTGGGCACAAGTGATGGCATGGAAGTCGCCCGTGAAATGGAGGTTGATCTTGTCCATGGGAAGCACCTGTGCATAACCGCCTCCGGCGGCTCCGCCCTTCATGCCGAAGCAGGGACCCAGCGAGGGCTCGCGCAATGCCACGACGGCTTTTTTGCCGATTTTGTTCATGCCCAACGACAGGCCCACGCTCACGGTGGTTTTCCCGATGCCGGCCTTTGTGGGCGTGATGGCCGTAACCAGAATCAGGTGGTGCTTGCCAATCTGATTGTCGTCGGCCAGAGATTCAGGAACCTTGGCAATGTATTTTCCATACTGTTCGAGACACTCTGAGGGAATGCCAATCTTGCCCGCTACAGCCTCAATGGGCTGAAGTACGGTTTCTCGTGCGATTTCGATGTCTGTTTTCATAATAATATTGATAGATTTTCCACAAATTTATGACAAATGATTTGAATAGTCAAAGAAAATGCTTAAATTTGTGCGAAAAAAACAACTTTTATACGACTTTCTGTATGATTTACACTATCCAGACCGACCGTCTGCGCGTGGAAATAAGCTCCATCGGCGCAGAACTTCAGAGCATCGTCAATGCCGACGGAACAGAACTCCTGTGGCAGGGTAACCCCCAGTACTGGAACCGCCGTTCCCCACTGCTCTTCCCCTTTCCCGGTAAAAGCTGGAACGATACGATTACCATCGACGGCAACAGCTATCCCATGCCGAAGCATGGTTTTGCAGCAGACATGGAGTTCAAGGTCACCTGCCAGCAGGAAACCATGCTGGAGTTCACCCTCTCCGACACCCCAGAGACGCTGAAGGCATACCCCTACCACTTTGAACTCAAGGTGACCTACACGATTGTGGGATGTGCACTCAATGTGGGATGGCGGGTGAAGAACCCCAACAACAAGTTCATGTATTTCATGATTGGTGCCCATCCCGCCTTCAATCTGCCCGACTTTAACGGGAACGACAAAATACACGGCTACCTCTACACCAATGATGCCCCCGAGTTCATCAGCAATGTGGTGTTGCCCGATGGATATTGCCATCCCGAAACCAAGACGGTGCAGCTTCACGACGGTCTTCTGCCCCTCACCAACCACACCTTTGCATGCGACACGATTCTCGAACAGACCGGTCGTTTCCAGAAGATTACGCTCATCAACAAGCATCGCGACCCCGTGCTGCGCGTATGCTTCAACGCTCCCGTCATCGCCATGTGGGCACCCAACGACGGAAACAGCCCCTTTGTGTGCATAGAGCCATGGAACGGCA
Organism: Bacteroidaceae bacterium; assembly: GCA_016292545.1. Taxonomy (GTDB): domain Bacteria; phylum Bacteroidota; class Bacteroidia; order Bacteroidales; family Bacteroidaceae; genus Physcousia. The sequence continues at coordinate 2,778 of JAEDIG010000119.1, read as the reverse complement.
TCTGCGACAGCTATGCCAAGCCCGTGGAACTGAAGGACCGGAGCCTGGTGAACAGTCTCAGTCCCCAGAGCGAATGGTCGAACACCTACACCATCACGGCCTTGTAGGCGACTTTCCCGCCACCAGAATCGGGATTCTCCCCCGATACATTATGAAAATTCCTTTGCCCGCATGCCTGCCAACGACTAACTTTGCAGACAGAAACGATCATTAAACGGACATAACGGATATGAAAAGACTATCACAAAAAATCGTGCTTGCACTCACAATGCTGTGCAGCCTGTGCATGACTTCATGCGACGAAGACATCAGTCTGTCAATGACTTTGAGCGGCAAATGGAAAGGCGACTGGGGCATGTACTATGTCTACGAGTACCGCGGACGGCAGGAGATATTCTACTGCTACGACACCCGCATCGAGTTCTTCCCGAACTACGACATGGCCACAACGGGCTACGGACGGCAAATCGACTACTACGACTATGGCCCCTATGCCTATCAGTATTACTATTTCCACTGGTCGGTCCGCGACGGAGTCATCCACCTGTCCTATCCCGGCTGCCCCGAGCTGAACACGTCGATTTACGAATATCGGATGAGCAACAGCCTCTTCACGGGCTACTTCCCTGATGCCACCGACCGTTTCCGGCTATACAAGTGGGCCGACTATTACGACTGGACACCCTACAACGCCTACTACAGCTTCGGCCTGCGTGCCGACTGGGGCTACCCCTACTATGCCCCCAGCCGTGCCGACGGAGACGGCGCTGACGACGGAAAGATTGTGGCCCGCGGAAACCGCTACCTGCAATGCGAAACGCAATAAGCAGAAACACATTACATACAACACACATAAATGACAAAGAAAAAAGACACACTGCCGGACAATGCGTTCCGGCCACTGGAGGAAGGCGAACAGTACACGCCCCTCATGGAGCCGCAGGAGCGGCCGAGAGAAGTAACTTTTTGGAGTGTAGCCTGGGGACTGGTAATGGCTGTTGTCTTCAGTGCCGCAGCCGCATTCCTGGGCCTCAAGGTGGGCCAGGTGTTCGAGGCCGCCATTCCCATCACCATCATTGCCGTGGGCCTGAGCAGCGCCACCCGTCGCAAGGGAGCACTTGGCGAAAACGTCATCATCCAGAGCATCGGCGCATGCAGTGGCGTAATCGTGGCCGGAGCCATCTTCACCCTGCCCGCCCTCTACATCCTGCAAGCCAAGTACCCCGAAATGACCGTCAACTTCATGGAAGTGTTCCTGGCCAGCCTGCTGGGCGGCATCCTGGGCATCCTCATGCTCATCCCCTTCCGGAAGTTCTTTGTCAAGGAGATGCACGGCAAGTACCCCTTCCCCGAAGCCACGGCCAGCACCCAGATTCTCGTGAACGGAGAAAAGGGAGGCGACCAGGCCAAGCCGCTGCTGGCAGCCGGTCTGCTGGGCGGCCTGTTCGACTTTGCCGTGGCCACATTCGGCCTGTGGCATGAAAACTTCACCAGCCGTGCCCTCCTGTGGGGCGATGTGGTGGCCGAGAAGGCCAAGCTCGTGTTCAAGATGAACACCAGCGCCGCCGTGCTGGGCATGGGCTACATCGTGGGCTTCAAGTATGCAGCCATCATCTGCATGGGGTCGGTGGCCGTATGGTGGGTTATCGTGCCCGCCATCGCCCTCTGCTGGCCCGGCCTGGAGATAGCCGAAGGGGTTACGGCTGCAGCGGCCTCGCCCGAGGAACTCTACCGCTATGCCAAGAGCATCGGCATCGGCGGCATTGCCATGGCCGGCATCATCGGCATCATCAAGAGCCGCAAGATTATCTTTGGGGCCATATCCCTGGCCGGGCGTGAACTGGGCGGCAAGCAGGCCGGCAGGATGGAGAAGCCCGAACGCACCCAGACCGACCTTTCCATGAAGACCATCTCCTTTGGCCTGGTGATTACCCTCATTGCCGTGGCTGCCTTCTTCATGTGGGATGTGATGGGCGGAAGCCTGCGTTTCACCGCCATAGCCCTGCTGGTGGTGGCCGTCATCTGCTTCCTCTTCACCACAGTGGCAGCCAACGCCATTGCCATCGTAGGCACCAACCCCGTGAGCGGCATGACCCTCATGACCCTCATTCTGGCCAGCATGGTCATGGTGGCCGCAGGCCTCAGCGGCTCCAGTGGCATGGTGGCCGCCCTCATCATGGGTGGCGTGGTGTGCACGGCCCTGAGCATGGCAGGCGGATTCATCACCGACCTCAAGATTGGCTACTGGCTGGGAGCCACCCCGCGGAAGCAGGAAACATGGAAGTTCCTGGGCACACTGGTGAGCGCAGCCACAGTGGCCGGTGTAATCATGATTCTCAACAAGACCTACGGATTCACCAGCGGTGTGCTGGCCGCCCCTCAGGCCAACGCCATGGCAGCCGTCATAGAACCGATGATGAGCGGCAGCGGCGCGCCCTGGATGCTCTATGGAATAGGTGCGGCACTGGCCATCGCCCTCGACCTGTGCGGCATCAGTGCCCTGGCATTTGCCCTGGGCATGTTCATTCCCCTCGAACTCAACCTTCCCCTCATCGTGGGCGGAGCCATCAACCATTTCGTGAGCACACGCTCCACCAATGAGGCCGTCAACAACGCCCGTTCCGAGCGCGGCACACTCATTGCCAGCGGCTTCATTGCCGGAGGTGCCCTCATGGGTGTGGTGAGCGCAGCCCATCGCTTCATGAACGTGAGCTTCGACTACGAACAGTGGTGGCAGAATCCGCTCAGCGAGCTGCTTTCCCTGGGCATGTATTGCAT
>JAEDIG010000009.1 GCA_016292545.1 Bacteroidaceae bacterium | reverse complement strand
GAGTTTCTCTGGGCTGGCAACTATGGTACGTATAGTAATGATGGAATACCTCAACATGAAAAATTTCTTCAATATGCCAGATGCAGACATGAAAAGGATGCTCGAAGATGCCGCGGAATCACCTCCGAATGGTGAAGAATGTGAATGAGGGGGCTTGTCACAAACACAAAAGTATCCCAACTACTATGTCACAAAGAGTTGGGATGGGGATTCTTGTGTTTAGCGGACAGTAATAAAATAATATACAACGAATAGTAAATCAACATTTAAAATTCAGTTATAGTATGAAGAAGACCATTAAGCCCTTGCTGATGATTGTGCTTGCCACCATGCTTGGTGCATGTAGCCAAAAGAACCTGGCATATTTTCAGGATATCGACCAACAAACGACCACGGAAATGAAGGATGCTTCTATCATAAAAATCCAGCCAGCCGATGAGTTGTCAATCATTGTGAAAAGCAAGGACGCGCTTTTGGCCGACTTGTTCAATATGCCCATTATCTCACATCGAGTAGGCTATGGCGAATCCAGTGGTACCAATCCCTCGCAATATGTGGCCAGCTATGTGGTGGACAGTGAAGGAAAAATCAATTTCCCCACTTTGGGGCAGCTGGAGATTGGGGGAAAGACACGTGAAGAAGCAAAAAAATACATTGAGGATCAGCTCAAGCAGAAGAATCTCGTGAACGATCCTGTGGTAGTAATCTACTATATGAACACCACATATACCGTATTGGGCGAGGTTGCCAAGCCCGGTCGATACGCGTTCAGCAAGGATAAGATTTCCATCCTTGATGCCATTGGTCAGTGTGGTGACCTCACTATCAACGGTGTGCGCGAAAGGGTTCTTGTGATGCGAACGGTAGAAGACAAACAGACAACCTATTCGGTGGATTTGACCAACTATAAGGAACTCGTCAACTCTCCAGTCTATTATCTGCAACAGAATGATGTTATCTACGTGACTTCCAATCAGAAGCGCATGAGGGAATCTACCGTCAACGGTAACAACATCCTGAGCACATCCTTCTGGATTTCTGTGGCATCGCTTGTAGCATCCGTTGCCAGCATCATCATCAACTCTGTGAAATAAAATTACCTTATAGAAATAAACAAATTTATCCAAATGACACCACAAAACAACAACCAAGGAAACGCCACAACTGCTGCGCGTCAGGAAGAAGGTCTGTCCATACAGGACATCCTTACCCTTTGTTTGGGACATTGGCTATGGTTTGTCATATCAGTTGTCCTGTGCCTGGGTATTGCCACGGCCTACCTGCTCCGAACGCCGAAAACCTACACGCGTACTGCATCCATTATGATTAAGGATGACCGGAAGGGAAATTCCATCGGTGGTCTGGATCAGGCATTCAACCAGCTGGGATTGGTGCAAACCAACACGAACGTGCAGAACGAGCTGATTAGCATCCAATCGCCCGACCTGATGCTTGAGATAGTCAGGCGAATGAACATGGATGTCACCTATGCTGTGGACGGCACCTTCCACGAAGTGCAGCTCTATGGAACGACGGCACCCATAAAAGTGTCCTTCCCTGAGATTGCCGACAACATGAGTGTATCGTTCGACATAGACTTAAAAGAAGATGGAACTGTAACGCTGTCAAATTTTGCAGATAAAGAAATCGAATATGCTGACATTGTCAGAAGCAAGATAGACTCCAACTTCATCAAAACACCGGTTGGAAACATCAAGATAGAGAAGACTGAACATTTCCAAGACGCTTTGCCCGAAGGGGAAATCCATGTGAGAAGGAATGACATCTACTCTACCACCGATAATATTTCCAAGAAATTCAACTGCTCCCTCAGCCAAAAAGAGGCTACCATCATTCAAATCTCCTACACAGACGAACTTCCCCTCCGTGCAGAAGATGCCATAAGAATGTTGATATCTGTCTACAATGAGAACTGGGTAAAGGACAAGAATCAGATTGCCGTCAGCACAAGTGCATTCATCAATGAACGTCTGCAGGTGATTGAAAAAGATTTGGGAAATGTGGACAGCGATATATCCTCTTATAAAAGTGAACACCTGATTCCGGACATCGCTGCTGCCAGCAATATGGCTATGCAACAGGCAAGCGAGGCAAATGCCTCCGTCATGGACCTCAACAACCAGGTATATATGGCACGCTATATCAAGAGCTACCTGAGCAACAACTCCAACCGTAACCAGTTGCTACCGGCAAATAGCGGCATCACGAACACTGCCATCGAAAACCAGATTGGCGAGTACAACACTACATTGCTAAAACGAAACAATCTGGTTGCCAACAGTTCGGAAACAAACCCGCTTGTAGTGGACATGGACGCATCGCTTTCCTACATGCGTAGTGCCATCATCACCAGTATCGACAACGAGCTGAAGGCTCTCGACACCCGTATACGTTCATTGCAGAACTATAGTGGACAAGCTACATCGCAGATTTCAAGCAATCCCAAACAGGTACGTTATCTGCTGAGCGTGGAGCGACAACAGAAAGTGAAGGAAGCCTTATACCTCTTCCTCCTCCAGAAACGCGAGGAGAACGAGCTGAACCAGGCCTTTACTGCCTACAATACGCGGATAGTGGCTGAGCCTCATGGCTCGCAGTTCCCCACAGCACCAGTAACCCGGAATATACTCCTGATAGGTTTGGTATTAGGTCTTTGCATCCCAGCCGGAATCCTCTACACACGCGAATCACTGAATACCAAATTCCGCGGAAAAAAGGATCTTGAGGGCATTGTAACCCTTCCCTACATTGGTGAGATTCCAATGGTGCGGAAAAAGGAAAGGGGAGCTCAGAAGAAGGAGCTATCCAGCAAGCGAGGCAAGAAACATGAACAGGGTCTCGTTGTAGTGAAGGAGGGCGAACGTGACATCGTAAACGAGGCTTTCCGTGTGGTGCGAACCAATCTGGAGTTCATGATAGGCAACAAGGACGGACACAACGTGAGCGTCATCACCAGCTACAATCCTGGCAGCGGTAAGAGCTTCCTTGCTGTCAACATGGGCATAGGCTTGGCCATCAAGAAGGGGAAGGTGCTTATCATCGATACTGACCTTCGCAGAGGTTCAACCTCCGCCTACGTTGGTGCACCGGAAACAGGCTTGTCTGACTACCTGGCTGGAAGAGTTGATGATTTTGATTCTCTCATTGTAAGAGGAAAACTCCATCCTAATCTCGACATCATGCCAATCGGTACCATGCCTCCCAACCCAACGGAACTGTTGCTGAGCGACCGTATGAAGGAGATTATCTCTGCTGTTCGTGATAAATATGACTATGTATTCCTCGATTGTCCCCCTGTGGAGATTGTGGCAGATACAGCCATTGTAGAAAAGCTGGCTGATCGTACCATCTTTGTCATACGCGTGGGTCTTCTGGAACGTTCCATGCTGTCACAGCTTGAGCATGACTACCAAAGTGGCAAATACAAAAACATGTCACTGCTCATAAATGGTGCGGAAAGAGGCGGACGCTATGGCAGCAAGTACGGTTATCGCTATGGCTATTCCAGCTATGGTGAGTACCACTACGGCTCAAAGAAAAAGTGATGGATATGTGCCATCAGAAAAAGAAGCTAGCGAGGTAAAGGTGAATCTTTGCCTCGCTAGCTTCTTATAGGGGAAAGGGGATCAAAAAGGTCTCTGGGGGTCAATAAGCCACATCCTCTATTTCATCAGCAGTATCCAGCAGGGATTCTTCAGGGTCGCGCCCAAGGAATACTGCCTGGAAGTTGCGTCCCTTGATGCTGGGGAACTGGCTGCGAGGGTCAATGTCATCACGGCGACGGAGGTAGTTTGTCACCCTGTCATAGCAATCCTGGACGGACATTGCCTTTAGGCGGGCACTGAAATCGGTGTTCAGGTAGCAGAACTTGCCGGTGTCAGGATGGGCAAGCACACGCTTGAAACACAGCGTTGCATCATACCAGCCCACATGCGCTGAGGAGTTGGCCGCACGGGAAGACGGGGATTCGGGTTTGGCTGTGTTCTGCGATGCGGCGGCCTGGCCAATACGCTTGAATTCCTCCAGATTCTGGGCAGTCGTCTTTATTACAATGAAATAGGAGCGGTTCCTCACCTTAAAGCGTTTGGGAAATTGTACGGAACTGTTCACGTATGCCACAAACTCTTGCACAAAGAAATCATCTGGTTCAAAACCTGGAATCTCGTTCATGAAGTCGAGGGCCTCCTCTACCTTGGAGACAAGGACCTCCTTGTCAAAATATCGCAAATATAAATTCATACACAAAAATTTTTCAGTTCAAAAATCCGATTAATCTACCTGACCCTTTACGGAGTGGAAACTGCTACCGTCGAAACAATGGGTGCAGATGTCACATTTGGGTAGGCCAATGGCGGCAACCAGAGTCTCCAGTTTGCTGAACATCAGAGAATCCAGCTTCAGACGACGGGCAATCTCTGCCACCATGCGCTTGTACTCGGGAGAATCGGTCGTGGCGTATGCCTGTACATTTTTGTTCATGTCACCCTCAAAATCAGCGATAATGCGTCGAGTGATGAGCTCAAGCTCCGTTTTACTGGCAGAAAAGTTGATGAAGGGACATCCATAGATCAGCGGTGGGCATGCAATGCGCATGTGCACTTCACGCGCGCCTAGTTCATGCAGTATCTGGGTATTGTCGCGCAGTTGCGTACCCCGGACAATGCTGTCATCACAGAAGAGGACTCGTTTGTCCAACAGTATATCCTTATTGGGAATCAACTTCATTTTGGCCACAAGATTGCGCATGTTCTGGTTGCTCGGCATGAAGCTGCGCGGCCATGTGGGAGTGTACTTGCTGATGGCACGCTGATAGGGGACCTTATGCCCTTCGGAATAGCCTACGGCCATGCCGATGCCGCTATCGGGAATCCCACAGGTGCAATCCACCTCCGTTGGATCTTCCATGCCCATCACACGGCCACACTCATTGCGCACGACTTCGGCATTGCGCCCTTCATAGCAGCTGGTGGGGAAACCATAATATACCCACAGGAAGGAGCAGGCCTGCATCCGCTTGTTGCGCTGGCGCAGCGTTTCCATGCCATGCTCGCGGATACGGATAATCTCGCCGGGACCCACATAATGAATCGTCTCAAAGTCAAGGTTTGGAAAGGCTGTGCTCTCGCTCGTCACGGCCATCGCACCGGCACGCTTTCCCACCACAATTGGTGTGCGTCCCCATGAGTCGCGAGCTGCAATGATGCCGTTCTCCGTGAGCAGAAGCATGGAACATGAGCCCTCAATCTGGCGGAACACATTGTTGATGCCGTCCACAAAATCCTTACCTTTTATAATTAAAAGAGCGACAAGTTCAGTAGGATTGATCTTGCCGCTTGAAAATTCGCTCAAATGCATGTTCTCGCTCAGGAGTGCCTGAGCCAGCTGTTCCATATTATTAATCTTGGCAACAGTAACCAAGGCGAAACGGCCCAGATGACTGTTCATCAGCATTGGCTGTGCATCGGTGTCGCTTATGACACCGATTCCGCTGTTCCCCACAAAGCGATCGAGCTCGGGTTCAAAGCGAGTGCGGAAATAGGTATTCTCAAGATTATGGATGCTACGATAGAAGCCATTCTCCGCGGAGAATGTCGCCATACCTGCACGCTTGGTGCCTAGATGAGACTGATAATCTGTTCCATAAAACAAGTCAGCACTACACTGCTGTTGCGAGACAATGCCAAAAAAACCACCCATAATGAGTAAATTTGTATGATATTTGAATAAACGTTTTTATTATAAATCCGAAATCGAGCACAAAGGTACCCAAAATCCACCAAAGCGCCTAGAAAAGTGGTGAAAAAATTTTCAGTTAGTGACATAAATCCCTACAAGGGACACACCTTTAGGGATATTCCCCCGATGAATGGGGTTTTCCCCTTTGCAGACAAGTGCAAAGAATGTAACTTTGCATCAAAGATTAGTAAAAGGGATTAAAACGACCTGACTATGAAACGAAAGACAACCTTGACTTTATATTTATTTTAAAGATTCATGCCCTAGCCTGTGACAGGTTGGGGTATTTTTTGTAACTTTGCACTTGTTAAATGAGCAAACATACACGCAGATGAGTATATTCAGATGGATATTCGCCTTTGTAGGGCTGATGAGAGGACGCCTGTGGGGAGCACTGTTGGGCTATTGGCTGGGCAGCATGGTGGACATGCTGCTCTCACACTATTTTTTCAAGCCAAAGGCTGCAGAGCAAAGCCGCACATACGGGTCATACACCAGCTATTCCCGGCAGAATGCTTCATTGCGCGCCCTTATGGCAACATTTGCACACGTAATCCATGCCGATGGACGGATCATGCACAGCGAGATGGAGTATGTGAGGAGATTCCTGCGCACAAACTATGATGAGGACTATGCACTAGCCGGCGAGCAGACACTGCTGGAACTATTCAAGGAGAAGAAAAACATGACTGAGAATGCGTGGCTGCTCACGCTGGCGGAAAGCTGTGCCTTGCTGCGAATGCAAATGTCTCCGACCCAAAGAATGCAACTCATTCAGGTGCTAGTGCAAATTGCTGCGGCAGACGGAACTATCAGCGAAGCGGAACTGCAAAGCATACGCACGCTAGCCGTGAACATGGGGCTGAATGCAGATGTAGTTGATGCATATACCAAGCGTAGGCCCACTGTTACGGATGATTACCGGACTCTGGGAATCTCGCCCACTGCCACCGACGAAGAAGTGAGACAAGCATACCGAAAACTTGCCTTGCAACACCACCCCGACCGTGTGGCCAATCAGGGAGAGGCAGCCAAGGCAAAAGCAGAACGCACATTCCGCCAGATAACCGAAGCCAAAGAGCGAATATTCAAGGCCAGAGGGTTGAAGTGAAGGAATGTGCGCAGAAGGGAGGATTTATGATGTCAGACGGGGCTTACCTCCAGCACGAAGCCATCGCCTGCATGGCGGATGGAGTCGATGCGGAAAAGTTTGCTGCCGTTGCATTTGCAGAAGGCAACATAATCCCTGAAGAAGGCGTAATAGTCATATCCATTGGGTACAATATGCGTGATATTGCTCATGTCGAGCACCTCGCCCACAGTGTGAGCGGTATCAAGAAGGACATGCAGGGATGAATCAAAGCAGCCCTTCAGTGTGGCAATAAAGGATTCTTTCATAATGCTGTTCTCTTTTTCAGTTCTCTATTTTAAGAACGGACAAGAGGGGCAATTTGTTACATTCCAACGCAAAGAATTAGGACTCTTTATCTTTTTTCTACAAACTTATAGAATCTTCCGCATATTTGGACGGAAGTGTTAACATATCCGCCCGTTAAGGGAAGCGCAATAGATAACATATATAAGGGAAGGAATATCCAGCCATATCACCTTCCAAAGTAATATATCTTCATAGCTGATAAGGTTATTAATCTTACGGCATATAGATTATTAATCTTACTGTGTTAAGGTTATTAATCTTGTTTTTATAGAAGCTAATATGATTTCGTATAGAATACCCTATGAACATTTGGAGGCGCGGATTATTGTCCGCGCCTCCAATGAATGTCTGTTCCTATAGATAGGACGTCTCCTCGTTTCGGGCCAGGATGTCCAACGGATCATCCGGGATGGGAGAGGTTGAGAACAGCAGACATTCTGTCTGGAGTTCAATCACCTCCGTTTCGGGTTTCACATACTTTTCTTTCATTGTTATCCTCCTTTATACCTTATATGCGGCACGTCAGCGTATCACCGTCTTGCGTCCGTTGATTACATATATGCCACGTGGCAGCTTGCCCGTGTTGTTGACCTTGATGCCATCAAGCGTGTACACATTATGGTCTTCCTCACGCAGCGTGGGACGTGTGTTGACAATGTCCGCAATGCCGTCGGGATTCTCGTATATGTCGGAATACTTCTCCTTCAGGCCCAAGGTGTTGCACAGGTAGTCATACACATAATTGGCACGCTGTTGCAGCCAGGTCTTGGCTCTTTCCACATTGGTGTCATAGTCTTCGTAATACCATGCCCAGATTTCGCTGTTATGGTTGAAGCTGGGTCGGGCGTATGCCAGATAATCGTCGCAATACTCCAGGAGCTCGTTCAGCTGTCCCTGCATGAAACGTGTCCACACACGGAAATACTCACGTTCAAAGTTCTCACCGCTGTTATAGCGCAGGGCCTTGATGAATGTCCAGGATTCCATGCTCTTCGAGCCGTTCCAGTAATCCATCTCTGCATCGTTGATGTAGTAGGTGCCGCTGCTCTCATAGCCATAAGCCCAATCCAGGTCCCATACAGGACCGAAATAGAACAAGCTGTCCGGGTTCATGATGTCGCGGTTGAACAGATAGGTGCTCTTGGGGTGCATCAGCTCGCGGTTCAGAATCAGCTCATTGGTCATCAGGAAGGTGGCAAGGCTCTGCACATCGGCATGTGAATCAAAATCCTCGCCCTTCTTCAGGGCCATCAGCATATACATCACCCGCTCCTTCACGTCATACAGTTTGAATGCCACCGAACCGTCCGTAAACGACTCCGGCTCCTTGATGTTGACAGGCAGGTTGTAGTAGGTGGTGCTGGTGCGGAACTTGTTGGCTTCGTCGTAGTATGTATCCAGCTCCAGCAATGTGGCATTGACCAGTGTGTCGGAGACATCGAGGCTGTTGTTGCCAAAGCCAATCTTCTCGGTCAGCTGGTAGCTGCCCATATACTGGCCGTTGAGATAGAGTTCTACGGGCACTTCGTCGTTGGCCGCCTGCGTGCCCACCATTCTGGCCACCTTCATGCCAATGGCGTTGGTCATCATAGACATGCGCTGGGCGTTGGCGATAAGGTTCCAGTGCTTGCCCTTGGTAAGGCCCAGAACGCTTGTCCTCTTGTCGAACTTGAAATGGTAGGGTTTCTTGGCCTCGCCCCATGATGAGTTTCCGCGTCCCTTAATCAGGATTGCCGTTTCCTCAAGGTCGGGGAACACGCCTCCACCCTGTATGCTGATGGTGGCGTCCTTATACGTTGTCTTGCTTGTTATCGTCTTTCCGTCGGCCGTGTTAACGCTAATTATGGGCACACTGTATTCATTGGTGGAATGGTCGGTGAGGAAATCGGCCTGTACCACATAGTCGCGTCCGAAAGGAAGCATCATCATGTCGCCCCGGGCATTGCAGCGCAGCATCTGGCAACCGTCGCGGGAAACCGTGTAGCACACATCGCCTGCAAAACGGGTGCGGGTGACCTTGCTCTCCTGAAGCACATCGCCCACATACACCTTGGCCTTGTCCTTGTCCGAGAGCTGGAAAGAGGGTGCCAGACGTTTGCCTATGCAGGCAACCGTCAGTTTGATAAGGCTGTCCCCCACAATTTCGCCCAAGCAATCCTCCGGGAGGTCGGGGTTATACTTGTTGTTGAACTTGAAGGATGTGATATGCTCAAAGTCATCCGGTGCCTGATAGCTGGCTTCCTTCAGCTCTGCAGCGGAATACTGATAACTGGTGCCATCCTTGGCTACAATGCTGATGCCGCCGTTCTTCTGTTCGTAGGAGCTCAGGTAATCCTCGGGAAAGGCATCTATAGTGCCATCCTTCTTGTACACATAAACCACCAGACCACTCACAGGCAGGATGGCTTTGTTTTCCTTTACCGTCACTTTGCAGAAGGCATATTTGTAGGAACCGTCGGTTGACAGGCACACCACATACGTGTTGCCGGGAGCCACCGCCGTGAGTTCGCCCGTGTTCATGTCGATGGTGCAGACGGTTTCATCGTTCGAGAACCACTCTACTACCTTGTTGGTGGCGTTTTCGGGCGACACGTGGGCAACCATCTGCATGGTTTCGCCCTCGAAGAGCGACACATCATAGGTGTCGAGGGTGATGTTGTCCACCTCCACCACATCGTCCATCATGTTCAGATTGGCCTCGGCAAAGACAATGTTGCTGCCGATGTCGCGGGGAGAGTTGCCGTCCTTCCACAAGGCGATATATCCGCGGTCACCGAAGTCGTTCCAGCAGGATTCGGAGGATCCAGGATAATACAGGTTGAAGCCCCCGTTACTGTTGGCAGACAACTGCCACTTTGCAGTGCCCTGCGCCTGGTCCTTGTTTTCCATTACCACAGATGCCTGATTGGTGTTTTCCACACAATAGGCGCGGTAGGGCATGCCTGTCTGATAGTTATAAATCTCAAAACCATTTTCCTTGTCGCCCACGAAGGCCCACAGTTGCGTGCCCTTCAGGGAACTTACGGGGTCACAATAGAGGGTTGTTCCCTCGGTGTATATCGTCTTCTTGCCGCGGATGGTCATCGTATACCAGTGGGTGCTGCTGGCCAGCTGCCCGTCTGCGCCCACAGTGGTGGGGCGGAAGGGAAGACCATCGGCCGAAGGCATGTCTGCCTCGCCAATCTCCAGATTCACATACATGCGGCTGCCGCCGTCGGATGGCGATGCTCCACTGTTCCACAGGGCCAGTTTCCCTTTCACCTCGAAATCATTGAGGCAGGCGGACGTGTTGCCAGGGTAATAGAAGTTGTATCCGTCTCCATTCTTGGACACCTTGAACGTGCGTGGTGCGGGCGCGTCGACCAGTTTCACCATGGATGCAGGCGCTGCGTTGTCCGAGCTGGGTACAGACACCACATATTCCGTTCCCCAATACTTGTTCATCAACCGATAGCCAGCCACATTGTTGCCTGTAAAACACCACAGATACTTGTCGCCCATCGACGTGCCCGAAGCCAGTGTCTTGCAACAGAGGCGGCCATCCGCATCGGTATACCAATAGCGTCCCGATGACACACGTATGCTGTACCAGTGCGTGTCGGAAGGGAATTGTCCGTCGCGTACGGCTGTGATTTCAAAAGGTACATTCAATCCATCATTCTGGTCGGAATAAGCCTCGTCCACCTGTGCAAAAGCCATAGTCGGCCACAAACACGCGATAGCCACCAAACGATGGAGGATCAGCATATAAGGTTCTCTCATTTTTTTTTTGTTGGTTTGCTGTTATATTAATTAATTGTAATACTCCTTCAAATCTCGGCGCACAGAATCACCAGATGTCCTCCGGTTCCTCGGGGTTGTCATACACCTCCTTGGAGCAAATCTCGATAAAGTCCATATAAAGCTGCTTGTCCTCGCGGTCGAGCACATTCTTGAGGCGGAGGTAATAAGTGACATCGGGGTCCATTGTGGCAGTGAACATGATACGTCGCGTCAGGTAGACACTGCCGCGTCCGGGTGTGGCGGTGCCTGGAGAACCTGCGCAATAGAGCTGGAGGCCCTTCATGAAGCCATTGTTGCGCATCTTCTTGTCCACCTCGGCATTGTAGTCATCGTCGTCGGTGTCGGGCTCCCATCCTACTGGGCTTGGGAAAGTGCCGGCATCAGTGAGACGATAGAGACCGTTCACGCGGAAATCCAGCGGTGTGCCCATGGCCGTGAGGGAATTCTTGTCGGAACCCCAATATACCTGACACATGCTTCGGTAATTCACACCCGTTGAGTTGGCGATACGGAACTCGTAGGTACCCCTTTTGGGCACAGGCGGAAGGCGCATCACAAGTTCGTAGCGGCCAATGACATTGAACTCATCACCCAGATAGTTGGGCCATCCCTTGCCTCGTCCCAGCAGATAGTAGAACTTGGTGCCGCGGAGGATGTCCATGTCGTTGAAATACTTGTATTGGTCGTCCGACGGTATGCCCACTGTCATGTGTTCTTTGGTGGTTACTGTCTGTCCGCGGATATCGTTGTTGAGGAACTCAGGGAACAAGCTCGACACATCCCAGCGCAATCGCTGGCGCTGCAGATTGTTGCGCGTGGCCTCGTCGTATACAAGCAGCTTGTCGATGGGATAGATGATGCCGTTGACAGCCTCTACGTTGGCACGCTCGCGATCCACAAACACACCCACCTTGTCGGCATCGCAGCTGTTTTCGTGATAGTTCTCCCGGCGTCCGTTGTTGATATTCGGAAAACGGTTCAGGTATACGCCATTGCTTTCGCGGCTCTCAAAGATTTTCACGATGCGGCGTTCTCCCATCGATGTGTAGAGGTCATACATGCACACACCCGGCGTGCCCACTTTGGGATCGTAGCCACGCTCGTTGTAATGGATGACCAGTTTGTCGGCCGGCAGCCTTACGGGCAGGATGTGATAGGTGACAAACTGGTTGAGCAGGTTCTTCTCGCTGGCATAGTTGTCGTCGCGCACGGCATCGGGATAGAGACCCTCGCCCTGCAGATAATCCATCACATCGTTGGGCGTGATGTCGCTTGCGTCCTTGCCCAGCGTCTGGCTCCAGAACTCGTCAGTCTCGGAAAAGATGGTGAAGCCATACTTGCGGTGCTCGGGCAGATAGCCCAAGGAACCCTCAGTGGGGTGTGTGCCCATGTTTTGGATGGCTCCTGTCTGATAGAGGTACTCATATGCCTCGTCGCGAATCTTGGAGAGCGTGTCTCCCAACCCGCATGCCAGCACCAGGCGTGCCATCACGCGGTAACCGTCGGTGTTGGTGTCGAGGTAGCTCTGAAGCACAGCCGTAAGACCGTCGTTGCCGGGAGCAATCACATCTTCCATCTGGTGAATGATACCGTTGATGGCCGGTATGTCGCGGTTGTTGACCGAGATGCGGGCAGTCTTGTTGATAAAGATGCTGTCCGGGTTGTTGCCGTAGAGCACCGCCAGCTTGCGGTCGGCCAAGGTAGGAGAGGCGATTTCTTCATTGGGATTGGCGGGGAAGGAACCTGTCTCATAAGTCACACTGTTGCCTTCATAGTCGAAGTCGCCACCGTCGATGATGCTGTTGAACACAATCACTTTCTTCACCGAGTCGCGCATCTCATCGGTGGGGAAGGCCTCCCAGCTGGGTTCGGGGATAAGCCCCTTTGCCACCAAGCTGTCCAGATAATGGGCAATGGCCTCATTGGTGGGGGCAAAGCAAGTGTAGTTGCCGCGTGCAGAAAGCAGCTGCATGACTGAAGATTCGCTGTACTTGCTGATCTTCACTTCGTCGAGCAGACGAGTGTATTCACTATAGTCCTCATGCTTTTGCAGATAGGAGGCAATCGTTTCCATTGTGAAGACATAGCGGTTGCTGGTGTCTACCTGCTCCCTACATCCGGCCAGCAGGATTGCCGTTCCCACTAGGAGAGGGCAAAGGAGGTTGCGGAAATTTGTTAAATTCTTCATATAGCACTGTATTCTTATTATTTATCAATTTTATCAGCATGCCTTCAGATATTTTGACGGTTCTGCCTGCAAAGATATGTATTTTGACCAAATTGGACAAGCTAAAGCCGCATTTTCTTCTCTGTTTCACAGAAAAAGTGTAATTTTGCGCCATCTTAACTGTATGTTTATGGATTACAGAAATATTTTCTCTGCCATGCGCAGAGCGATTGTAGTGCTTGCAGGCATCCTCCCCGCAGGAGCAGCCCATGCACAGGAACCCCTGCTCACGCAGGAGGTGCGCACAGCCATCGGAAGGATACTCGACGAGGAAGCATGCAAACATTGCACCATCGGGGCAGTACATATCGACTCGGTGGCAGCTGCAGGCAAAACGCTGGAACTGTATGCCAACATCAACTGCTCCTACATTCCATTCCGCGAGGACAATGTGGCACACATCTATGCCAGCATCAGACAGATACTCCCTCCCCACCTTGAGGGAAAAAACGTTATGCTATTCACCAACGGGCGGTCCATTGAGGAACTCATTCCGCTGGCCACCCGAAAGAAGCCTGACAGGCGTGCTCCCCGATTTGCCCCCGAAAGTCCAACGCCTCTGGTCACTGCCATCGACCAGCCGCACAAGCCAAGCAAGGGTCTCCAAGGCCGCCACATCGCCATGTGGCAAAGCCATGGCTACTACTATGAAAAGAGCCTCGACAGATGGGAATGGCAGCGGGCACGCATCTTCCAAACCGTGGAGGATCTGTTCACACAAAGCTATGTGCTGCCCTATCTTGTGCCCATGTTGGAAAGGGCGGGCGGCTACGTGATGCTGCCCCGGGAGAGGGACGTGAACGACAACGAGGTGATTGTAGACAACGACGGGAGCCCATGGCCGAAAGCCAGCTATGCCGAAGTACAGGGCGACAGGGAGTGGACAATGGCCGAAGGCGAGGGCTTTGCCCAGCGCGAATCCACATACGACTATGATCAGAATCCTTTCAGACATGGCACATGCCGCCAATCCATTACCGTGAGCAAAGGCCGGGAGAGCACCATCACATGGAGCCCATCTGTCCCACACACAGGCAGATACTCCGTGTATGTGTCCTATAAAAGCCTTCCCAAGAGCACCCGCGAGGCCTGCTACACCGTAAGCCATCTGGGTGGGCAGACAGCCTTTCGGGTGAACCAGCAGATGGGCGGAGGCACGTGGATTTACTTGGGTTCCTTCGCCTTTGAGAAGGGGAATCCGGCACACGGTGTGAGCCTCACCAACCGCACTTCGCATGCAGGAGACATCGTCACCGCCGATGCCGTGAAGATTGGCGGAGGCATGGGAAACATACGCAGAGGGACGGACTCGCAACATCAACAGGCCAGCGGCTATCCGCGCTGGACAGAGGGCGCTCGCTATTGGCTCCAATGGGCAGGCATGCCCGACTCCATCTATAGCCCCACCCGCAATGAAAACGACTATGTGGACGACTATCGCTGCCGCGGCGAATGGGTGAACTATCTGGCAGGCGGCTCGGAAGTGTGTCCCGAAAGGGAAGGCCTGCACATTCCACTCGACCTTTCGCTGGCCTTCCATTCCGATGCAGGCACCCGCAAAACCGATTTCATCATCGGCACGCTGGGCATATACTGCACCCTGTCGGAAGGGCAGGAGAGGTTTGCCAACGGAACCACCCGATACCTCAACCACGACCTATGCGACCTGGTGGTGTCGCAAATCACCAGTGACATACGTACTCTCTACGAGCCCGAATGGACACGCCGGGGCATGTGGAACCAGCCCTATTTCGAAGCACGGGTGCCCAGAGTGCCCGCTATGCTGCTGGAACTGCTCTCTCATCAGAATTTTGCCGACATGCGCTATGGCATTGATCCGCGTTTCCGATTCAGCGTATCGCGTGCCATCTACAAGGGCATTCTGCGCTTCATCGCCTCACAGCGCAGGCAGGAGGCCGTGGTGGCTCCGCTGCCTCCCCAGCACTTGGCAGTGACCATGACAGACGATGGGCGCGCAAGGCTCACCTGGCAACCTGTCACCGACCCGCTGGAACCCACAGCCGAGGCCAAGGGCTACATCGTATACACCCGCATCGGCGGACAGGATTTCGACAACGGGCAGTATGTAGAAGGCACCTCGTTCGAAACCGCCCTCACCCCCTTTGTGCCATGCAGTTTCCGTGTGGAGGCCGTCAACGAGGGAGGGCGCAGCTTCCCCTCCGAGACATTGAGCGCCGGCACAATGGGCGGCTCGTCCAAGGGTACTGTGATGGTTGTAAACGGATTCGACCGCATCTGTGCGCCCGACGACTTTGTAGCACCGGCTCCCAACGACACCCTCTTTGCCGGATTCCTCGACGAACTGGATCATGGTGTCCCCTATGTGCAGGACATCAGCTATATCGGCAGCATGAAGGAGTTCCGGCGCGATGTCCCCTGGATGGACGACAATGCCTCCGGCTTCGGGGACAGCTGGGGCAACTATGAGACAAAGGTGATTGCCGGTAACACCTTCGACTATCCCTCTGTCCACGGTCAGGCATTGCTCGAAGCCGGATATTCATTTGTATCTTGCAGCAACGAGTGTGTGGAGGCAGGAGAGGTGAACCTGCCCGACTATGACTGCGTGGACCTCATCCTGGGCAAGCAGAAGCAGACGAAAACCGGGCGTGGAGGTTATTGTCCGCTGGCATTCAAGACCTTCTCCCCCGACATGCAGAAGGCCCTCACTGCTTATTGCCAGAAGGGAGGAAGCCTGCTGGTGAGCGGCAGCTATGTGGCATCCGACCTCTGGGACAACCCTCTGACACCCTCGCTCGAAGAGGACCGCAAGTTTGCCACCGACGTACTCAAATACAAATGGCGTGTGGGCAGGGCTGCACGCGAAGGTAAGGCTCATTTCGTGAACTCTCCCTTCAGGATGCTCCAGGGGCACGTGCGGTTCAACCAACAGCTCAATGACAGATGCTATATAGTGGAATCGCCCGACGGCATAGAGCCGGCATCGGACGAGGCACACACTGTGATGCGTTACAGCGAGAACGGCATTGGTGCGGCCGTGGCCTATCAGGGCGACTATCGCACTCTGGTCATGGGATTCCCGCTGGAGACAATACGTCCTGCAAGGGCACGAAACATAATGATGGAGCAGGTCATGCAGTTCCTAATGGACGGCAAGGCGGTGAGCAACTAGAGATGTTTTTATAATGACACGATTAAGTTTATGGTTAAACAATGTAGTATTCTTTTTGGCTGCCTGGCCCTCGGAGAGATTGTTGTATGGGCCACGGGCATCCATTTGCCAGGGAGCATCGTGGGCATGCTGCTGCTGACAGCCTTCCTGCAGATGGGATGGGTGAAATTGGAATGGGTGAAGGGAATCTCTGACTTCCTCATCAGCAATCTGGGCTTTTTCTTTGTGCCGCCAGGCGTGGCACTCATGCTCTATTTCGAGGTGATTGCCGCCTCCTTCTGGCCCATCACCGTTGCCACAATCGTGAGCACGATACTGGTGCTCATCACCACAGGTTGGACACATCAATGGATGAAACGTCATGGAAATACTGAAGAATGAAATGGTGCTCATAGCCCTCACGTTTGTGGTGTTTTATGCCGCCAAACGCCTGCAGGCACGCACCGGGTGGGTGCTTCTCAATCCCATCCTCGTCACCATTGCGGTGATAATTGCCTATCTCAAGCTTACGGGCATCACTTTCGACACCTATCACAAGGCAGGCCTCCAAATAGAGTTCTGGCTCAAGCCAGCTATCATTGCTCTGGGCGTGCCCCTCTACGAACAGCTGCGTCAGATAAGGCGCGAACTGGTGCCCATCCTCATGAGCCAGCTGGTGGGATGCCTGGTGGGCCTGATGAGCGTGGTGCTCACGGCCAAGCTGATGGGAGCGCCGCACGAGGTCATTGTGTCGCTGGCGCCCAAGTCGGTAACCACCCCCATTGCGATGGAGGTGTGCAGTTCATCGGGCGGCATTCCTTCCCTCACGGCTGCCATTGTGGTGCTGGTGGGGCTTTTTGGAGCCGTGTGCGGTTTCAAGGTGCTTGAGGTGGGCCATGTGCGCAACCCCATGTCGCAAGGCTTGGGCATGGGCACGGCATCACATGCTGTGGGCACCTCGCGCGCCATGGAGAAGGGTGCCACCTGGGGCGTATACGCTTCGCTGGGTCTCATCCTCAACGGTGTGCTCACAGCACTCCTCACCCCCACGGTGCTCAGGCTCATGGGTGAGTGAGAAGGATGCCTCTGGTTCCAAGTTTCACAAAAATTCATGTGAAATGTTGTAGAATCAATGATTTCTGCGTAACTTTGTCCGCAAAACTTATAAAAGGCAATGAACAAGAAGGTATTTGTGAGCGGTTGCTACGACTTGCTCCATTCCGGCCACGTGGAATTCTTCCGCCAGGCGGCACAGTATGGCGACCTATACGTTGGCATAGGTTCCGACAACACCATCCTGCACTACAAGAACCACAAGACCGTCTACTCCGAACAGGAACGCCTGTTCATGGTGAAAAGCATACGCTATGTGAAGGAAGCCTACATCAATGCCGGCGACGGCATCCTGGATTTCCTGCCCACCCTCGACATCGTGAAGCCCGACATCCTGATTGTAAACAGCGACGGCGGAAGCGAAGCCAAGCGGGAGGTGTGCGAGAAACGGGGCATTGAATACGTGGTGCTGGAGCGCGATCCGCATGAAGGGCTGGCTGCACGGAGCAGCACGGAACTGAAGAAGAGTCCCTGCCAACTGCCCACCCGACTGGACCTCGCCGGCACATGGATTGACCAGCCCTATGTGAGCTGTTATGCACCGGGATGGGCGCTCACCATCAGCCTTGAACCATCGTTCGAGATAAGGGAACGATGTGGCCTGAGCACTTCTACACGCAATGTCATCAAGCGCATCTGGCCCTACCAGTTGCCCAACATGGATCACGAGACGTTGGCACGTTTGGTGTTCTGTTTTGAGAACCATCCCGAACGCGAAGACGGCATCATCAGCGGTGCACAGGATGCTATCGGCATCTGCGTGCCTGGCCTTTGCCGCCACTACTACGATAACCATTTCTGGCCCGACCGCATAGAAACCTGCGAAGACGAGCAGGTGCTGGAATGGCTGGAAGCACATCTGTGCATGATCCCCATCGACCCCAGGCCTTTGGGATGCTCGGTGGTGGAAGGCAAGGACATCACCACAGCCAAGGTGGAGCGGCTGGCAGAAGCCGCCGAGCGGTGCTGGCAAGCCATCATGAAAAAGGATCTGAAAGTTTTTGCCGCGGCCTACAAGGATTCCTTCAACGCTCAGACAGCTATGTTCCCTGCCATGATTCAGGGAAGGGTGCAAGCCCATATCGACCACTATTCCCGGTGTCCCGAGGTGATGGCATGGAAGATGCCCGGTGCAGGAGGAGGCGGCTATCTGGCCTGTGTAGTCACCGATGCCCGCCAGTTCTGCACGGCCCATCCCGAAGCCTTTGAGATACGTATCCGCCGCTCGGGCATGTAGCCAACCCTTTTATTTCAGAAAACAATCATCAAAATATGAAACGATACTGCCAAACCCTCCAACTCAAGAACGACCCCCAGCTGATTGCCGACTACATCGAGGCCCATCGTCATGTGTGGCCCGAAATCCAGGCAGGCATCAGAGAAGTGGGCATTCTGGACATGCAGATTTATGCGTTGGGAAACAACCTCTTCATGATTATGGACACCACCGACGACTTCGACTGGAAGCGCGACAACGAACGTCTGGCCGGTCTTCCCCGTCAGGCCGAATGGGAAGCCTATGTGGCTAAGTTCCAGGGAGCCGACCCCAATGCACCGTCCACCGAAAAGTGGAAGTTGATGGAGCGCATCTTCAAGCTCGAATAGCATCTTCGGGGTGTGAACCACATCAGGCTCTTATTTCACCACCCACTCGAACACACCTGAGGAGTACTCCTCGGGCAGATTGATTTCCAACCTCACGGCTGTGGTGGTTACAGGTTCGAAATCCACACTGCATGCACAGCCCTTGGCCACAGGATAGTTGTCCACACCAGTCACAGGCTTCCAGTTGCCGGACGCATCCTTATAGAATATGCGCCATGCCTTAGGAACCCGACAACCGCCCCATGGAGCATCGTCAAACCAGTAGACCGTGGTTGTCTTCACCGTAGATGCCTGCAGAAACAGATATTCCACCCACTCCGTGGTGTTCTTCTTGGGCCACCAGTGACAATAGGGAAGCGAGCGGTCGTCGCCGTCTTTGGGGACTAAGCCGTCTGATAGGGATGACAATGCGCCCGAGGGCGAGGATGCTGTGGCTTTGCTCATGGAGGCCAGTGTGGGAGGCATAGAGGGGCGCGAGGCAGAAAGATCCTGTGTGAGCCACACGCGCATCTTTCCGCTTCCGCGGTGACACCAGGCATAATACGGGATGAGGGTCATGCATACGTCCTTGGCCTCCAGCCGCCCGCGTTCGTCGAAACGCAGCGCCTGTGCATCTGTCTTTATCACCTTCATGAAGTAATCAGCCTTCTGCTTGTCTGTAGCGTGGAGAGTGGCATCCTCCACCACCATTCTAGGTTCCTGATTGAGCAGCGTGCCCATGATGTCGAAATCGTTATCGGGCCATTCGGCGCAATACACCAGTGGGCCGCGTTCTATGGCCACCAGCCCCCGATTGGCCTCTACACTGGGATGGGCTTTCAGCGTGCGTGGTTCCATGTCGAGGTGGAGGCGCACTTCATCGCCTTTCTTCCATTTACGCTGGATGGTAAGATAACCGTCGGAAGCAGGTTGCACGTCCATGCTGATGCCGTTCACTTCCACGTTGTACTTTGGGCGCAGACCATCGGAATAGGCATACAGGTCGCTCGGCACCACCTGATTGCGCACCCATCCCGGTATGCGCACCTTCATGGCCCACTGGCCAGCCTTGTTGGCAGTCACCTTGATGGCGATGTCGCCGTCCCATGGATAACGGGTTTGCTGCTCCAGCTCCACTGTCCTGCCCTCTACCGACAGGGTGGCATGGTTGCCCATGAAAAGGTTGACATACACATCGCGCCGGTTCACGGCATACACGTAGCCTGGCAGGGAGGGAATAAAGCGGGCGATATTGGACGGACAACAGGCACAGCCGAACCATGGCTGGCGCTGGTGCTGCCCCATCGACTCCAGAGGATTAGGGTAAAAGAAACCGCCTCCGTCGAGCGAAACACCCGAGATGAGCCCGTTGTAGAGTGCACGTTCCAGCACGTCGTAATACTTGGCCTCTCCGTGGAGCAGGAACAGGCGGTAGTTGACATACACATTACCTATGGCTGCACACGTCTCGCAATAGGCCGACATGTTGGGCAGCTCATAGTTCTTGCCAAAGGCCTCGCCAGAGGCTGTTGAGCCGATGCCTCCGGTCACATACATCTTGCGCGATACGATGTTCTCCCAGATGCGGTCGATGGCACCCACGTAGGCCGTATCGCCTGTGAGGGCGGCCACATCGGCCATACCTGCATACATATAGGCAGCCCTTACCGCATGGCCAACAGCTTCCTGCTGCTCTACCACGGGTTTGTGGCTCTGGCTGTATTCATTCCGAATAGCTGTTTTCCCGCGATAGTCGAGCAGGAACCTTGCCTCGTCAAGATAACGCTTTTCGCCCGTGAGCACATACAGCTTGCACAGCGCCATTTCGGCAATCTGATGGCCGGGCACTACGCATGCCTGTCCCGCCGCGGGCCCCACTTCACGGCATACACAGTCGGCATAGCGGCAGGCTATGTCGAGAAACTTTCTGGAACCTGTTGCCTGATAGTGGGCCACGGCTCCTTCTATCATATGCCCCAGATTGTAGAGTTCATGACTCAGGTCCTCCTCCTTCACCCATCGCGCTGTTCCCGACCATTCGTGAGGGTGCTTGGGGTTCATGGTGCGGGCGGTGTAGAGATAGCCGTCGGGCTCCTGTGCTCCAGCCACGATGTCGAGTACACTATCGATATAGGCCACCATCCGCTCATCGCTGCATGTCTGCAGCGAATAGCTGGCACCCTCGATGGTCTTGTATACATCCGTGTCATCAAAGGAAAACCCACCCACCTTATATGCATCGCTCGGATGGGCAGCCTTCTCGAAATTGGCATAGCGCTGTGTCTCCTCACATTTGCTAAAGGCAAGAGGTATAGTGGTTTCGCGACTGGCCCGCAGGCGTTGCCCCCAGAAGTCGTCAGCCACTTTTACCTTGGTGAACGCCACAGGGGTGATGGGATAACCATGGGATGAGCCGCTTTGTGCCATGCACACAAGTGCGGCCACGGATGCCAGCACAGGGAGGAGTGTTCGTTGCATTGCCTTTTTTTAGGGGTTCTAAAAGGGTTACTGACTGCTGTTCATCCTTTCTTCTTCTTGCTCTTGCCGCTCTTTTTCTTTGCCGGTTCGGATGCTGGTTGTGTCAGGCGTAGGGCCACGTCGGGGTCATCGGTTGTGAAGAGGTCGATGTTGGGGTCTGCTTGATGAGCTTGTATGTCCTCCTCGCCACGTAGGGTCCACACGTTCACCTCCAGCCCCAGTTCCTTGGCTTCGCGCGTCCAGTCGGGATTGCGCTGCAACACACCCTTCTCATAGTCGATACCTGTCCACCCCAGTGCTTTTACTTCTTTGGGGGAGAGGTCGCCGTTGAGGTAGGCGATCTTGGCCTGGGGGTCCACTTCATGCACGCGTGCACACACTACACGGCTGAAGGCGATGTATTCCACCTGCTCCTGCATGCCCAGGTCGTGGACAAGTTTCACGATGTCGTCCACCACCGACTGCTCCCTTTCGGCGTTGCGGTGGCTTTTTATCTCCAGCACCAGCTTCATCTGTGGGTAGCGGGCGCCCTCTTGCAGGTACTGAAGCAGCGTGGGCAGGTATTCTCCATTGGAGAGCCGGATGTACTGAAGGTTGGGATAGGAGGTGTCCTCTACACGGACATCGTTGATCTTGTTGTCGTGGTTGACCACGAGCACACCGTCGATGGTGCGGTACACATCGAGTTCCGAGCCATAGCACCCTACCTCTGCGGCACGTCGGAGCGACGTAAGGGAGTTCTGGGCGCTACCTTCAGCCTTCCAAAAACCGCGATGGGCGACCACCTTGTGTTGAGCTGCGAGCGACAGGGGCGCAGCCGCAAGCAACGATGCAAGAAGCGTTGTAAAAAAAGTCCTTTTCATGTCTGAGAATGCTTGATTTTATTAAAAATTCTATCTTTTGGTTCACAAAGTTAGGAAAAATTCCATTCCTAGCACCATTTTTTTGCAGGATTTTCGGCATGGATGGAGAAATTTTCCTATCTTTGCCATGGTTTAAACAAAAAATGACATTATCATGAAGAAAAATATATGCTTTATGCTAGCCATGGCACTCATTGGTGTGCCGGCATCATCCAAAGTGGTTCTTCCCAGTGTATATACAGATAATATGGTGGTGCAGCAACTATCTACCCTCCGCATTCATGGCAAGGCCACGCCCGGCAGTCAGGTGACGCTCCAAACATCGTGGAGCCGCATGGCGCAGCAGGTGGAAGCCGATGCCACGGGAGAATGGTATATGGAAGTAGGCACACCCAAGGCGGGCGGTCCCCACACACTCACCTTCTCTGATGGCGAGGAACTTACACTCAGCAATGTGATGGCTGGCGAAGTGTGGCTGGGCAGCGGGCAGAGCAACATGGAGATGCCCGTGGCCGGATGGGGCAAGGTGCTCAATTATGAGGAGGAAATTCGGAACGCCAACTATCCCAGTATCCGCCTGTTCCAGGTGAAAAGGGAAACCGATGTGCAGAAGCGCGACCGATTCAATCTGGCCTATGACATGGGCGGATGGCAGGAATGCAGCCCGCAGACGGTGCCCGAGTTCAGTGCTCTCTGCTATTTCTTCGCCCTGCGCCTGTGGGAGGAGCTGAAAGTGCCCGTGGGTGTTATCGATGACAATTGGGGCGGCACGCCCTGTGAGGCATGGGTGAGTGCAGATGCCCTGGGCGCGGTGACAGGTTTCAAGGACCAGGTGGAACGCATGAGGGCTTTGGGTTTCAACCGGCAGGCCATCCAGGAAGACAACGATGCACGCACAACTGCCTGGCTACAGGCTGTGGAGAAGGGCGACAAAGGGACATACGGTGCCATGCCTTGGCACACCGCCGAACTCGACGACAGTCAGTGGGGAACGATGGAGTTGCCTACTCACTGGGAAAAGGCCGGGCTTCCGGGGCTCGACGGCGTAGTGTGGTTCCGCAGGACCATCGAGGTGCCCGCCGCATGGGAGGGCAAGCAGCTGACTTTGTCGCTGGGTCCCGTGGACGATGCAGACGTGACCTACTGGAACGGGACACGGGTGGGAGCCACAGAAGGCTACGACACGCCCCGTACCTACACCATCGATGCGCGGCTGGTGAAGGCCGGAAAGGCCACCATCGTCGTGCGTGTGAACGACATATCCAGCGAGGGCGGCATCTGGGGCAAGCCCACGCAGATGGCCCTGATGCAGGGCAATGAACGCATGGAACTGGCAGGTGCATGGCGTTATGCTGTAGGATACGACCTGCGGCAGGCAGGTGCCAGACCTCTGGCCATCAACCACCCCCACTACCCCACCGTGCTTTTCAATGCCATGATTCATCCGCTCATAGATTTCCCCGTGAAGGGCATCCTGTGGTATCAGGGATGCACCAATGTGGGCCGCGAGACGCAGCATGAGGTCCTCTTCCAGACGCTCATCCACGATTGGCGTAAGCAATGGCAAAACCCCGACATGCCTTTCTACTTTGTGCAGTTGGCCAACTATCTTGCACCCAGCGATCTACAGCCCGAATCCGCCTGGGCGTTCCTGCGCGAGTCGCAGGCAAGGGCCCTGTGTCTGCCCAATACGGGCATGGTGTGCAACATCGACCTGGGCGACGCACAGGACATCCATCCAAAGACCAAGCGCGAGGTGGGTCGCCGCATGGCAGCCATTGCCCTCCACCACACCTACGGCCAGAAGAAGGTCTCTTGGACAGCCCCTGTATACAAGGACTACACAGTGGATGAGGAAGGCAGGGTGACTATTACCTTCCGCCAGCCCGAGGGATGCGAGTCGCTGGTGGAGGAGGACAACTTACCAGGCTTCATCATCGCCAGTGCCGACCGCCGTTGGCACGTGGCCAAGGCACGCACGGAAGGCGACAAGGTAGTGGTGTGGGCCGATGATGTACCCCGCCCCGTGGCCGTGCGCTACGGATGGGCCGACAACCCCACCTGTACGCTCCGCACGGCTAGCGGGCTCCATGTAGCTCCCTTCCGTACCGATGACTGGCCGCGCCAATGAGACCCCTGCCTCAATCCAATGAGGCATCCTAAATAAAGAACCAATTAAAAAACATTTTACCACACAAATGGCACAGAGATTTATTTTGAACGAAGTATCTTACTTCGGTGCCGGAGCCCGCAAAGAGCTGCCGGAAGTGTTGAAACGCATGGGGCTGAAGAAGGCTCTGGTGACATCAGACAAGGGACTCATCAAGGTGGGCACCACCAAGATGGTGACCGACGTGCTCGATGAAGTATCGTTCCCTTATGAGATATACAGCGAAATCAAGCCCAATCCCACTGTCACTAATGTGCAGCAGGGGGTGGAGGCCTTCAAGGCCAGCGGTGCCGACTGCCTCATAGCCATAGGCGGTGGCTCCAGCATGGACACGGCCAAAGGCATCGGCATAGTAGCCAACAACCCTGAGTTTGCCGACATCGTGTCGCTCGAAGGCGTGGCCCCCACCAAGCACAAAAGCGTGCCCATCATTGCCTTGCCCACCACGGCTGGCACGGGTGCCGAGGTGACCATCAATTATGTGATTATCGATGAAAAACGACAGGCGAAGATGGTTTGCGTGGATCCCAACGACATTCCCGCCGTGGCCATCGTGGATCCCGAATTGATGTACAGTCTTCCCAAGGGCCTGACGGCCGCTACGGGCATGGATGCCCTCACTCATGCCATCGAGGGCTACATCACCAAGGGTGCATGGGTGATGAGCGACATGTATGAGTTGCAGGCCATCAAGATGATTGCCGAAAGCCTGCCTTTAGCAGTAGAGGAACCCCAGAACCCCGTGGGACGCGAGGGCATGGCTTTGGCACAATACATTGCTGCACAGGCATTCTCCAACGTGGGTCTGGGTCTGGTTCATGGCATGGCCCATCCCATGGGTTCGCTCCACGACATCCCCCACGGAGTGGCTAACGCGCTGTTGCTGCCCACCATCATGGAGTTCAATATGCCCACGCGCATTGACAAATATGGCGTGATAGCTCGCCAGATGGGAGTGGACACCACGGGTATGACACCCGAACAGGCTGCACAGGCGGCAGTGGATGCCGTGCGTGCACTGAGCATCCGTGTGGGCATTCCTCAGCATCTGTCTGATTTGGGCATTACTGAAGCCCACATCCCCGCCCTGGCTGCACAGGCCATTGCCGACGTGTGCACCCCAGGTAATCCCCGCGACGTTACGGAGGCCGAGATTGTAGAACTCTACAAGAAGGTGCTCTAAAGCCCATATCTGTCTGCCCTCCGCATGCGCACCTTGCCTCTCCTCCTGTGAGGTGGCAAGGTGCATGTGGGGGGATTTGTGAATTCTATGAGTCAAACGCATACCATCAGCAAGACCACCGCCGCCAACTGGAAACGGTTGAACCACAACGTAGAGGGAAGACTTACGAAACGGGCCAACAAAACCCTGTCGCAGAAGAGGACTGTTGTGGCCGGCTATCTGCAGTCGGTGGCTGCCGAGAAGGTATTGCGGATTGTGTCAGGTCTTCCCTTCCCTGTAGAGAGCATCATGCGCTATCTGTGTGAGTGCATGTTGCGCAGGCACGGGCTTTGGAGGAGGGACTATGTGAGGCGCGTCTTCCAGCAGTTCCCCCCACCTGCTCCCGTTCGGGGCCGCATCCCGACCGTCGTGTGGGACGAGGGGGCCGATGTGTTGGGCTTCGTTTACCAGTCACTCTTGACCGAGGGCGAGCGCAACCAGAGCGGGCAGTACTACACCACCAGTCACATTGCTCGCACCATGCTAGCAGACCTCCGGGTGCGCAAGGGTGAGCGCTTCCTCGACCCTTGCTGCGGCAGCGGAGCCTTTCTGATGCAGGTGGAAACCGATGACCCCTTGCGACTCTACGGGGTGGACACCAACCCCGTGGCCGTGATGCTGGCCACAACCAATCTGATGGTCAAATATGCGCGCTACAGATTCATCCCTCAACTCTATTGTCGGGATTTCCTGGCCGACGGCGAAGGAGGATGGGATGCAACCACACGTTTCGACTATATCTGCACCAATCCTCCATGGGGGCCGGACAAAGACAAAACGTATGTTGCTCCCGGCATTTCATCCCATGAGCGCTCATCACTTTTTTTCGTCAAATCACTTTTTTGGCTCAAACCAGGGGGGATTTTGAACTTTCTCCTTCCCAATGCCCTGCTCCACACCGCTGTGCATCGCGATTTCAGGCGTGTGGTGCTCCAGCAAACCACCCTCCGCAGCATCAATGTGTATGCCAACCGCTTTGACGGTGTATTCACAGGCTTCTTCAGTATCTGTGTGGAGGCAGCCACCACGATGGAGCAGACATACGAGGTGCACACCACTTCGGGCACACATGTCTGCCGTGTTGCACATACCGATTATCCGCAGATGCGTCTTCCTCTGTGCCCACCCGACGAAACGCAAGAGGCAATTGTGAGGAAAATGAAGTCAAAAGGGAACGATGCGCTCACCCACAGCCAGTGGGCGCTGGGTATTGTGACGGGCAACAACAAAGGGATGTTGATGAACGAACGCACCCTTTCTGCCGAACCCATTCTTACGGGTAAACAAATACAGCCCTTCATTGCTGCCGAGCAGACCCCTTTCATCGAGTTTGCCCCCTCCAGGTTCCAACAATGTGCCAGAGAGGCTTTCTATCGCGCCCCAGAAAAACTGGTGTATCGCTTCATTGCCCGCCACCCCATTGTGGCCTATGACAACTGTCAGCGGCTGTGTCTGAACAGCGCCAACATCTTGATTCCCGAGATTGAAGGCATATCGGTGCGTTGTGTGGGGGCCCTGCTCAATTCCTCCCTCTATCGTTTCTATTATATTGTACATTTTCCCGACATCAAGGTACTCAAGCGTAACCTCCAGCAGCTTCCTTTCCCCAAACTGGACGAGTGCCAGCAGGCGCGCCTGGGGCAGGCCGTGGGTAAGGTGTATGCTGATGGAGCCACGCGGGAGAATCTGGACCATCTGGACAGGGTGGTATTCGACATCTTTGGAATTTCCGATGCCGAACGTAACTATGTGTACCGACGCATAGGGGGCACGGGTGAGTAGTGGGAGAGTACCTCCTGCACGCTTCCATGGCGCAGGAGCAGTGCCTCTGCCTCCTCATAGCCGATGCCCAGCGTCTCCTGCACCATGCGTGTGCCCCTGTCCACCAGTTTTGCATTAGTGAGCTGCATGTTCACCATGCGGTTGCCCTTTACACGTCCCAGCCTCACCATCAGGCAGGTGGAAATCATGTTGAGCACCATCTTTTGTGCCGTGCCGCTCTTCATACGGCTTGAGCCCGTCACGAACTCAGGTCCCACGATGGTTTCTATGGCGTGGTCGGCGGCATCGGCCAGCGGAGTGTGCGGATTGCTGGTGATGGCAGCTGTGAGCAGGCCATTGGCGCGCGCCTGACGGATGACCCCGATGACATAGGGGGTGGTGCCGCTGGCAGCTATGCCCACCACTATGTCGTTGGCCGTGGGATGGAAAGTCTGTAGGTCGGCCCATCCCTGCTCGGTATTGTCCTCGGCGTGTTCCACGGCATTGCGCAACGCAGTGTCGCCCCCCGCTATCACCCCCGTCACCCATCCGGCATCTACGCCAAAAGTGGGTGGCAGCTCGCTGGCATCCAGCACGCCCAAACGTCCGCTGGTGCCTGCGCCCATGTAGAACATACGTCCCCCCTTGCGCATCCTTGCCTCGGCTTCCTTCACGAATGCTTCAATACTGGGGATGGCATGCTCCACAGCATCGGCCACCCGATGATCCTCCCGGTTGATGCTCCGCAATATCTCTCCAGCTTCCATCTGCTCCAGATGGCTGTAGTGGGAGGGCTGTTCAGTAATCTTGTCAGTCAGTTTCATTGCTTTTTTACCATAAAATTTGGCATTCCCCGCAGTTTATTGTACCTTTGCAAGGGAAAACCCCAATTATTTACCACAAAGTTACGGCTTTTTGGCCAAACGGACAAAAAATTTGAACAATATGATACACCGACTCATCAAGTTTCTCAGTAATGCACCTGTCAATTTCCTGGCAGTGGAGGAGGTAATCCGCACCTTGGAGGCAGCGGGTTACACACGCGTCGACCCCACCCGACCCCTGCAGGGGCTCCAGGGCGGTAGCAAGGTTTATGTGACCAAAAACGATTCTTCTGTCTATGCCTTCCGTCTGGGCCAACGGCCGATGGGGGAAGCAGGTTTCCGCATCATCTGTGCCCATTGCGATTCCCCTACTTTCCGCATCAAGCCCAAGGCCGAGATGAACGAAGAAGGAGGATTGGTGAGGCTGAACACTGAGGTGTATGGCGGCCCAATCCTGAGTACATGGTTCGACCGACCGCTTTCTGTGGCAGGACGCGTGATTCTGCGTGGATCGGATGCCCTCCATCCCCTTACTCGGCTGATGCACGTGAGGCGTCCCATCCTGCAGATTGCCAATCTGGCCATCCATTTCAACCGCCAGGTGAACGACGGCGTTGCACTGAGCCGGCAGAAGGATGTGTTGCCCCTTCTGGGCATCATCAACGATCGGCTGGAACAGGGACATCTGCTGGAGCGGCTCATCTGCAGCGAACTGGATGTGAAGGCCGAGGACATTCTGGATTTCGACCTCTATCTCTACGATGTGACGCCTCCCTGCACCATGGGCATTCATGATGAGTTTATCAGCAGCGGTCGACTCGATGACTTGAGCATGGTACATGCAGGCTTGGAAGCCCTGCTCCAGAGCGATGGCATGCCTACCGACCACACATCCATCCTGGCCGTCTTCGACAACGAGGAAACAGGAAGCCAGACGAAGCAGGGAGCGGGAAGCCCCTTCTTGAGCCAGATGATCAGGCGCATCGTGATGGCCACGGGCGGCAACGAGGAGGATTTCCTTTGCGCCTTGGAACGGGCGTTCATGGTATCGGCAGACAATGCGCACGCATGGCATCCCAACTACACGGAAAAATACGACCCCACCAACCATCCGCAACTCGGTGGTGGCCCGGTCATCAAGTTCAATGCCGCCCAGAAGTATGCCAGCGATGCCGCCTCTGCAGCTGTCTTTGCCGAGGTGTGCAGGCAGGCAGGCGTACCCTGCCAGCGCTTTGTGAACCACAGCGATGTGGCAGGCGGAAGCACTCTGGGAAACATCCTCGCCTCCTCGCTCCCTATGAGGGGTGTGGACATGGGCAACCCCATTCTGGCCATGCACAGTGCACGCGAGCTGGGAGCCGTGGCCGACCACGAGTACTGCGTCCGCGCCTTCCGCCAGTTCTATGAATGCTAGACACGATGTAATCAAACAACCAAGACAATATTGATATAGCAAACATGAAAACCAAATTATTTATTTTCGCAATGCTGTGGGCCGTTGTCATGCCCGCAGCTGCAGGGAACATGCAGAAATACCTGATGCACAGCAGCTGCATGTACCTTTCCAGAAACGCATCCGACGGGAAAGCCGTTCTCGCGGCTGCAACGAATGCCAGGCCGCTCGACTTTGTACAGGCAAGCGACGGATCGTATACCATACAACTGGATGTGAATGGTGCACCCTCTTATTTGGGCCTGGGCACGGTGGACGGATGGAGCACCTATTTTCTGAGCGCCAAGGCCGGGGGCAGAACCGTTTACACCATCGAGCAGGCCAATGGCGAGTACGTGAAGCTGCGCAACCAGCAGACGGGCAAGTATCTAGGCACCGACAACACATCAGCGGGTAGCGCTGTATATTCCGACAAGTCGGGTTCCGAGGCCAACCACCTCTGGTTCCTGGCCGACCAGACTTCTGACCGTCCGGCAGAGGACACCATCGCCTACTCCATCCATGCACAGGCCACCCGGCAGCAGATGGAAGGATGGGGTGTGAGTTTGTGCTGGTGGGCCAACATGTGTGGCAAGTGGAGCGACGAGAAGATTGACCAGCTGGTGGATTGGATGGTAAGCCCCACAGGCCTGAACTGGAACATATTCCGCTACAATATCGGTGGAGGCGACGACCCGCTTAACCGGCATTGCGAACCCCACCACATGGGCAAGGGAAAAGGCCTTAGAGCAGAAATGGAGGGTTTCCAGGACGAACCTGGAGGTGACTACATCTGGAGTCGCGACGAGGCGCAGCGCAAGATTATGCTCAAGATTAAGGAACGCCGGCCGGATGCCATCTTTGAGGCATTCAGCAACAGTGCCCCCTGGTGGATGACCTACAGCGGTTGCTGTGCAGGCAATGTAAATGCCAACGATGACAATCTGAAACCAGAATATTATGAGGCTTTTGCACAGTATCTGGTAGATGTATGCAAGCACTATAAGGACACATACGGCATCGAGTTCAAGACGCTGGAGCCCTTCAACGAACCCGTCACACCCTATTGGGGTGCCAACGGCGGACAGGAAGGCTGCCACTTCAGCACGGCCGAGCAGGTGAAGTTCCTGCAGATATTGAAGCCCATACTGGACAAAAGCGGGCTCAATACCATTATCTCCAGCAGCGACGAAACCGATTCGCGCCAAAGCGTAGTGGATTTCAATTACTACAAGCAGCAGAATGCACTTCCGCTGGTGGGTCAGTGGAACACCCACACCTATTCGGCCACCGACCGTTCGCGCAGCCAGGTGGGTTCACTGGCACGCAATGCAGGCATACCCGTGTGGATGAGCGAGGTGGGCGCAGGCGGCACAGGCTTGGGCGGCAACCTCAACCTGTGCCAGAAATTCTTCGATGACATGCACTATATCCTGCCCTCGGCATGGGTTGATTGGCAGTTTGTGGAGGAGAACAACGATCAGTGGTGTCTGGCTCGCGGCAGCTTTGCCGACGAGAACAGCATCGCGCGCGTACCTAATTATTATGTACGCCAGCAGGTGACCCGCTTTATTCGGCAGGGATATACCATGGTATCGGCACTCTCCAACAAGGCACTGGCTGCCATCAATCCCACAGGCGACACGCTTGTGGTGGTGATGCTCAACAATACGGCCACGCAGGTGCACCACCGCATCCAGATGCCTGGCGTAAAGGGCAAGGGCACCTTCAAGGCCTATCGCACCACCGCCAACGCCATGATGCAGCAAATCAATGCCAGCAAGCTCGACGAGAATGGCCAAATGAAGGTGGCGCTTCCCGCCCTGAGCATCCTGACAATGGTGATGCCCGTGGAGGTGGAACCGCTCAACCAAACCATCGAGACGGGTGCCACCTACCTGATTGTGCCCCAGAGCAATTGCAATATGGCCATTTCGGCCATCGACGGAAAGGTGACCATCCAGCCGGCCAACCTCAACGACAAGCGTCAGCAATGGACCATCAAGGCACGTGGCAGTTCCTTCACGTTTACCAATGGCGAGGGGCAGATACTGACTCCCACGGATTACGCGCTCACCACCAAAACCGTATCTTCCGCCGCCCAGAGCTTTTCCATCAAGCCTGTGGAGGACTTTTTCTACAAGATTGTAAACACCTCGGGCAAAGGCTTCGACCTGCAGGGAAACGGGCTCACGGAAGGCACTGTGGTGGGTGTGTATAAATATGGCAACTCGGTGGATGCCGACACACGCAACTGGCAGTTCATCCGCATCAGCCCAAGCACGGGCGACGGTATGTCCGCCTCCACGGCTACCCCCTCTAGGAAGGAAGCTCAGTATTACGACCTGCACGGACGCAGACTCAATGCACCCACTCATGGCGTAAACATCTGCCTTTCGGAAAAGGGAGTGTCCAAGGTGCTCGTTCCTGCTCTTTAATCCATTTTCTCAATCCCTATACGTATTCGACAATGACAGACATAAGACATTTCACAAAACGATGGGCCACAATGATAATCGCCATCGTCACACTGGGTACAGCAAAGGCTTTTGCCCAACCACTCAACATTACCCCGCTGCCCAAGCAGGTGGAGATGCGTGCAGAACCGGCCACATTCAGGCTTCCGTCCAAATATACCATTGCCACCCAGGGGAGTATGGACAGTCGCACCATGGAAGATGTGAAACGCTTTATGGAACAGATGCAATTGTCCACAGGATGCCGGGGCAAGCTGAAGGATGGTGCCAAGTGCGACATACTGCTGACAGTTGACCCTTCGTTTGAGGAAGAGGGCTATCAGTTGAAGGTTGAACCCCGGCAGGTGACCCTTCGCTTTGCCACTGCCGCTGGATGCTATTATGGTCTGCAGTCGCTCCGCAAGATGATGCCTGGCCATGTGGTTCTGGGCAAGCCAGGACCTAAAAAAGCCGACTACAGTATTCCCTGCCTCACCATCACCGATGCCCCGCGTTTCGGCTACCGTGGCTTCATGCTCGATGTGAGCAGGCACTTTTTCCCCGTAGACGACATCAAACATGTGCTCGACATAATGGCGGTGTACAAGATGAACCGTTTCCATTGGCACCTGACCGATGACCAGGGATGGCGCATCGAGATAAAAAAATACCCAAAACTTACGGAGATTGGCAGCGTGTCGGAAGATATGCTGATGAACGACGAAACACGCACGAAATACTGGTACGGCAAGCCGTATGGCCCATTCTTCTACACTCAGGAGGATGTGCGCGACATCGTGCAGTATGCAGCCGAGCGGCACATAGAGATAATTCCCGAGGTAGACATGCCCGGCCACATGATGGCCGCCATTGCAGCCTATCCCGAGTTCAGTTGCCATCCCGATCGCACCTACAAGGTGTGGAAGGAAAATCCTGGTCTTAGCGTGGACATCCTCAACGTGAGCAACCCCAAGGCGGTTCAGTTTGCACGCGATGTGGTGGAGGAACTGTGCCAGATGTTCCCGGGACCGGAGATTCACATTGGAGGAGATGAATGCCCCATCATGCAATGGGAGAACAGCGATGCCTGCAAGGCGATGAAGGAACAGCTGGCCCTTCCCACCTTCCGTGCCCTGCAAAGCTGGTTCATCGGCGAGATGGCCAAGGTGGCTGCAGCCCATGGAAAAGGGCTCTTTGCCTGGAACGAAAGCATCACATCAGAGGGCTCCGACCTGGCCCCGCTCCAGCAGGCAGGCGTGAAAATCATGTGCTGGGTGGGGGCACAGGCAGCCGCCCGTAAGGCTACCAGCCATGGGCTCACATCCATCATCACACCCATCGGCCCCTATTACATCAACCGCAAACAATGGAACAGCGAGGACGAGCCCTTTGCTGCAGGTCCCGGGAACGACAGTTTGAGTGTCACCTATAACTACGAACCCGTGCCCGAAACGGACATCACGCCCCAGATGGCTTCGCTCTACAAGGGTGTACAGGCCACCTTCTGGACAGAATTCGTGGCCACCCGCAGCTATCTGGAGTACCTGATGCTTCCTCGCCTGCTGGCAGTGGCCGAAGCCGGCTGGACGCCCAAGGAGAAGAAGAATTTCCCCGACTTTGTGCGGCGTTTCAATGCGGACAGGGAACTCCTCGATGCCGGAGGCTATAACTACGGCAAACATTACATCTATAAATAACCAAATGCCCATGACAATGAAACATCTTCTTACAACGGCCCTTTGCGGCTCTCTGCTTGCAGGTTGTTCCTATTTCGGCAATGAGGGTGAACTGATTGAATTTGCAGACCCCACCATCATTGTGGCCAACGGCAAGTATTACATGACCGGCACATCCGGCAGCGATGGATTCACCATGCTGGAATCTGCCAATCTCAAACACTGGACACCATGCAAGAATCCTCCCGCTATTTTGCGGAAAGGCGAGGCCACATACGGAGAACACGATTTCTGGGCACCACAGGTGGTACCATACAACGACAAGTATCTGTTGGCCTACTCCGCACAGCAGAAGCTCTGTCTGGCTGAAGGCGACCAGGTGAACGGCCCCTACCGTCAGCGCGAAGCGCGTCCCCTTTCCGAGTGCGAGGAGATGAATATCGACGCCTTCCTCTTCCAGGACGACGATGGCAAATGGTACATGTTCCACGCCCGCTACATGGAGCAGGAAGATTATCCTGGCAACACCATCCAGGTGGCAGAGTTCGACATGGAACAGCAACGCATGAAGGAGGGAACGCTCACCCTTTGTCTGCAGGTAGACGAGCCCTGGGAACTCACCCTCGACGGCATGGAAAAGGGGTACAAGACAATTGAAGGACCTACGGTCATGAAGCGCGATGGCGTTTACTATCTTTTCTATTCGGCCAACGACTACCGCAGCATCGACTATGCCGTAGGTTATGCCACAGCCAGCAGCCCCTACGGCCCCTGGACAAAACAGCCGGGGCCCATCATCAGCCGACGGATAATAGGCGAAAACGGTTCCGGCCACGGAGATTTCTTCATCGGATTGGACAAGAAGCCCTACTACGTGTTCCATGTCCACCAGAACGACAGTACCGTGGATCCGCGTACCGTAAGAATCATGGAGCTGAAGATGACGCGCCATCGCACCTCGGGCCTCCTCATGATTTCCATGCGCGGCAGTAAGGGCGACATCATTGTTCCGCGTGTGTACAGGTAATCCCACCACGCGCTACTCAAGCATTTAGTCACTGATAACCTAAATAAAAAAACAGTTTTATGAAGAAAAACCTTTTTTCGTTGGCGGCGTGTGCCCTGATGGCCACAGCCGCCAATGCCCAGGTGAATGTGCAGTTCCACTACGATCTGGGCCGTCAGCTTTACCCTCAGTCAGAGAACGATCGTCAGCACTTTACGGCCACGCTCGAACAGTTTCGTCCCGACCGCTTGGGAAACATCTTCTATTTCATCGATCTGGATTTCTATTCGAAGGGTATGAAGGGTGCCTATCTGGAATTCAGCCGCGAGTTCAACATCTCCTCCAAAGGCTTTGCCGCCCATGTCGAGTATAACGGCGGACTCACCACTGGCCATTATTGCGAATACGCCAGCCAGTTCCAGCATGTCCTGCTCCTGGGGCCTTCCTACAATCATGCCAGTGCCGACTTCCGTCGCACCTGGAGCGTGCAGGCATTGTTTCGCCAGACGTTTGGCGGGCAGTTCGATGCCAGCGCCTATCCCGGATGGCAGCTGACGGGTGTATGGGGGATCTCCTTTGCCCACGACGATATGTTCACCTTCAGCGGGTACATCGACCTGTGGCGTGGACACAAGGGAGGCGGCGACTACAATGTAATCGTCATGACCGAACCCCAGCTATGGTACAACTTCGACAGCATGCACACGTCTCGCAAGACCCACCTGAGCATCGGCACAGAGTGGGAGATGAGCCACAATTTCATCTATCCCACTGCCGGACACAAGCGTTTCTACCTCAACCCCACCATTGCCCTCAAGTGGACAATGAAGGAGCTGACAGCCAAGTAAGAGCGAAAATGGGGTG
>JAEDIG010000118.1 GCA_016292545.1 Bacteroidaceae bacterium | reverse complement strand
AGGGTGGGCATCAGCTTCTCCTCAAAGACAGGAACCATCAACGATTTCGACTATCTGCCAAAGGAATAGCCGCTTGCTCCTGCACTGGATTGAGGGGGTCTTTGTGGAACCGAAAGGCACTATTGGCGGGCGCAGAAAAAAACTGTTTATCTGTTTAACTGTAATAACTGTTACGGGCGTGGATATGGAATCAAGTCACTCCCCCCTTCTTTAGCCACTCCGAATGTCGGATGAACCATAAAACACATCAGGCGGTAGCTTGGAAGCAACCGCCTGAATGATGTGGAGAGTCAAAAAGTTACTTGTTAGTGAGCCGTGGGGCATTGGAAAATACCAATCGGTTTCCGTCGGCTTTCACCACAACGGTTTGTGAGGGATCAACGGTGCCTCCCAGCAGGGCCTTGCTCAGGTCATCGAGCAGCAGGCGCTGGATGGCGCGCTTCACGGGGCGCGCTCCGAAGTCGGGGTCGTAGCCCTCTTCGGCCAGCAGTGCTACGGCGTCCTCTTCCACGCTGAGCTTGATGTTGCTTTCGGCCAGTCGCTTGGAAATGATGTCGAGCTGCAGGCGTACCACCTGCTTTATCTGTCCTTGGGTGAGCGGCTGGAAGGTGATGATTTCATCCACACGATTGAGGAACTCCGGCCTTACGCTCTGGAAGAGGCGTTCGCGCGTGTAGTTGCTGGTCATGATGATGATGGTGTTCTTGAAGTTCACCGTGCGTCCCTTGCTGTCGGTGAGGCGTCCGTCGTCGAGCACCTGGAGCAGGGTGTTGAACACATCGGGGTGTGCCTTTTCAATCTCGTCGAACAAAACCACCTGATAGGGCTTTCTCCTGACAGCTTCGGTGAGTTGTCCGCCCTCGTCGTAGCCCACATATCCTGGAGGCGCTCCGATAAGCCGGCTCACGCTGAATTTTTCCTGATACTCGCTCATGTCAATGCGTGTCATCATCGTTTCGTCATCGAAGAGGTAGTCGGCCAGTGCCTTGGCCAGTTCCGTCTTGCCCACACCCGTGGTTCCCAGGAAGATGAAACTTCCGATGGGGCGTTTGGGGTCTTGCAGTCCGGCCCTGCTTCGTCTGACGGCATTGCTGACCGCCTCTATCGCCTCGTCCTGGCCAATGACCCTGCGGTGCAGTTCCTCTTCGAGATGGAGCAGCTTGTCGCGTTCGCTCTGCAGCATCTTGCTCACGGGAATGCCCGTCCACCGGCTCACCACGTCGGCTATGTCGTCGGCGGTGACTTCCTCCTTCACCATGGCCTCGGTGCCCTGGGCCTGCTTCAGCTGCTGCTGGATTTGCCTGATGTCCTGCTCCAGCGACTGCAGCTTTCCGTATCTGATTTCCGCCACCCGTCCGTAGTCGCCCTCGCGCTCTGCACGTTCGGCCTCAAACTTCAGGGCCTCGATCTGCTGCTTGTCCTGCTGAATCTTGTTGAGCAGTTCTTTTTCGCCTTGCCATTTGGCCTTGAAGCTGTTTTCCTGCTCTTGCAGGTCGGCAATGTCGCGGTTCAGCTGGTTCAGCTTTTCGGAATTGCCTTCCCGCTTGATGGCCTCGCGCTCGATTTCAAGTTGTTTCAGCCGACGGCTGATTTCGTCCAGTTCCTCGGGCACCGAGTCGCGCTCCATGCGCAGCTTGGCGGCGGCCTCGTCCATGAGATCGATGGCCTTGTCGGGGAGGAAGCGTTCGGTGATGTAGCGGTTGCTCAGCTCCACGGCTGCAATGATGGCATCGTCCTGGATGCGCACGCGGTGGTGGTTTTCGTAGCGTTCCTTCAGTCCGCGGAGGATGCTGATGCTGCTCAGCACATCGGGCTCGTCCACCATAACCGTCTGGAACCTGCGCTCCAGTGCCTTGTCCTTTTCAAAATACTTCTGGTATTCATCGAGGGTGGTGGCGCCGATGCTGCGCAATTCTCCGCGTGCCAGTGCCGGTTTCAGGATGTTGGCTGCATCCATGGCCCCTTCGCCCTTGCCGGCTCCCACGAGGGTGTGTATTTCGTCGATGAACAGGATGATGCGCCCTTCGCTCTTGGTCACCTCATTGACCACGCTCTTGAGCCTTTCCTCAAACTCGCCTTTGTACTTGGCTCCGGCGATGAGGGCACCCATGTCGAGGCTGTAGAGCTGCTTGTCGCGCAGGTTTTCGGGCACATCGCCCCGCAGGATTCGGTGTGCCAGCCCTTCCACGATGGCCGTTTTTCCTGTGCCCGGTTCACCGATGAGGATGGGGTTGTTCTTGGTGCGCCGGCTCAGGATCTGCAGCACACGCCTGATTTCCTCGTCGCGCCCGATTACTGGGTCCAGTTTGCCGGCGCGTGCCTCGTCCACCAGGTTGCGTGCATATTTGCTCAGGCTCTGATAGGTGTCTTCGCTGCTTTGCGAGGACGCTTTCTGCCCGCCCCTCAGTTCGCGGACGGCGGCCTCCAGTTCTTTTTCCGTCATGCCGGCGTCCTTCAGTATTTTGCTCACATTGCTGTTTACCATGAGCAGGGCCTGCAGGAGGGGCTCCAGTGCCACAAACTCGTCGCCGGCCTTCCGGGCCAGGTCCTCGGCCTTGAGCAGCACCTCGTTGCTGGTGCGGCTCAGGTAGGGCTCTCCCCCCTGCACCTTGGGCTGGCTGGCTATTTGTGCGTCCACCGCCATGCCCACGGATTGCAGGTTCATTCCCAGTTTCTGGAAGATGAACTGTGTCACCTGCTCGCCCACTTTCAGAATGCCGCTGAGCAGATGTTCAGGCTCTATGGCCTGCTGTCCTTGTCGTTCGGCGCGGCCTACTGCCTCTTGCACAGCCTGCTGCGCCTTGATTGTAAATTTGTTCAGGTTCATAATGCGGTTTGTTTTTATCGTTTCTGCCCAATGAACGGCAAAAATGGTGCAAACCGCTGTGAATCAGACAAATTGTCTGCTTACTGGCCATTCTGTCCTATTTCTTGCAATCTTTTCCCCAATTCTTCTGCCGTAATGGCGGAGGCGGCAATGCGTCCCTGGGGGTCGATGATGAAGAAGGTGGGAATCCAGTGGAGGTCCCATCTCCTGGCGATGGGGTTTTCCTTCCAGGGCTTCCCGTTGCTCAGCTGGAGCCAGGGGAACTGCTCCTTGCGCAGCAGTTGCATCCAGTCGGCTTTCTTGTGGTCGAAGCTCACGCTCACCCACACGCGCTCTCCGTTGTCGGGGTACTGGGCATACAGTTTCTTCAGGGCGGGAATCTCGCGCCTGCAGTCGCCACACCAGCTGGCCCAGAAGTCCAGTATCACATAGCGTCCCTTGGACAGCCGTTTGGTGCAGTGCATCTTGCCCAGGGTGTCGGGCGCGCACACGCATGGAGCTTTGTGGCCGGGCTTCAGTGTGGGCTCGTTCTGTGCTCCGGCCACCAATGATGCCATCAGTGCCAGGGAAAGGAGTATTCTTTTCATTTCAGTCCTGTGGTTTAATGTATAAAAAAATATATAAATAGGTACGGTGCTAGCTCACCTTGGCATGGTCGATGCAGATGGCAATCTCCTGGGCCACGCGGCTCACCAGCGGTATGTTGATGTGGCACTGGTCGCGGTCCTCCAGCAGATGGAGCACTTCCTCAAACTCATAGCTGAGCCGGTGGCGGTGGGCGGGAGCCGTCCACACTACAGGTTCCTGGCCTTTGATGCAGACGGTTACGCTCTCCATCACGCTCACACTGCCCTTCACCTCGATGTAGCCGTTTTCGCCCTGTATGGAGCCGAAGTTGTGGCCGTTGCAGTCCTTGGCCGCATTGAGGGTGGCATAGAAGCCGGGGTATTGCAGGATGATGCATCCGCTGGTGTCCACTCCGTTGTAGCCCCGGTTGCACACGATCTGGCTGAAGCAGGGAGGGCCGAACAGGCCGATGGTGAAACAGAGGTTGTACACGCCCAGATCCATTAGCGCGCCGCCGGCCTGCCCGGGGTCGAAGGCCGGTGCCACGTCGCCCTTCAGGTAGCGGTCGTAGCGGCTGCTGTACTGGGCATAGCAGCAGTTGACCATGCGTATGCGCCCGAGCTGGGGCAGCACTCCGTAGAGCCGGTTGTAGAGCGGCATGTAGAGCAGGCTGTAGGCCGGAATGCAGAACACGCAGTGCTGCAGGGCGCAGTCGTAGAGCGCATCCGTTTGTGCGCGGTTGGCGGCAACGGGTTTCTCCACCAGCACATGGTGGCCCGTCTGCATGGCTTTCAGGGCATAGGTGTAGTGCACATGGTTGGCATTGGCGATGTACACGATGTCGGCCTCGCACTGCTGCAGCATCAGGTCGTAGTCGGTGTACACCACTGTGCCACTGTGCCCTGTGTGGCGGCAGAGGGCCTCTGCCTTCTGCCTGCTCTGCTCCCGTGCAAAGAGGCCTGTGATTTCAATTTTCCCATGGAACTCGTCGTGGAGCATCTGCATCACTTCGCCCACGATTTTTCCGCTTCCGGCAATGCTTATCTTCATTGTTTTTTATTGTTGTTTCTGGTTTTTTGCAGTTCTCAATGTGTGGGAGCGCCGCTGTTCACTACGGGCTGTGCGGGCTCGTCGCCGCAGAGCACCACGAGCAGGTTGCCCACCATGGCGGCCTTCTTGTCCTCGTCGAGCGTCACCACATTGTCTTCTTTCAGGCGGTCCAGGGCCATCTTCACCATGCTCACGGCACCCTCCACAATCTTTTCGCGGGCCGTGATGATAGCGGCGGCCTGCTGGCGGCGCAGCATGACGGCTGCGATTTCCGGCGCGTAGGCCAGGTAGTTGATGCGGGCTTCGATGGCTTCCAGTCCGGCCATGGACATGCGTTCGTTGAGCTTGTCCTTGAGCACCTGGTTGATTTCGTCGCTGCCGTCGCGCAGGGTCACGCCTTCGTCCGAGTCGCCGTCGTAGGCATACATGCCGGCCACTTCGCGCAGGGCGCTGTCGCTCTGCACGGCCACGAACCGTTCGAACTTGTTCATGCGTGCCGCTGCATTGCCTGTGGCCTCGTTCACCTCGGTGTCGATCTCGAAGATGGCCTTGTAGGTGTCCTTCAGCCTCCACACCAGCACCTGCCCTATCATGATGGGGTTCCCCATCTTGTCGTTCACTTTGATGGGTTCGGCGTTGAGGTTGCGGGCGCGCATGCTCACGCTTTTGGCCGAGAGGAAGGGGTTCACCCAGAAATAGCCGTTCTTCATGAACGTGCCCGAATAGCGGCCGAAGAAGGTGAGCACCTTGGCCTGGTTGGGCTCCTGGAGGATGAACCCGCAGCTGCCCAGAATGGCCAGTATGAGCACGATGCCTGCAATCCAGAACCAGTGGGCGCAGGGCCGGCTGCTTTCGCTTGCGATGATGCCTTCCACCAGTGTCCAGATGCTGACGGCGTAGAGGGCGATGTCGATGATGCACATCATGAAACCGTTGAGGGTGGTTCCCTTGAATTCGAATTCTTTTGTTTCCATAAGTCCTGTAATTTTTTTTTAAAGTCCTTTCTTTATTCTTCGGTCGGTTGTTGTCTTCTCAGCTGCCAGAAGGCCACGGCCGCAGCGGCGGCCACATTGAGGGAGTCCACCTGGTGGCTCATGGGGATGCGCACCACATAGTCGGCCTCTGCAATGGTCTGCGGCTCCAGGCCGTCGCCCTCGTTGCCCATGATGATGGCCAGCCGCGGCTCCTGCATGAGGGGAGGGTGGTCAATGGGCACGGAATCGCTGGTGAGCGCCATGGCCGCCGTGCGCAGGCCCAGCCGGCGCAGCGAGGACACGGGCTCCTGGAGCCAGGTCCAGGGCACCAGGAACACCGAGCCCATGCTCACGCGCACGGCCCTGCGGTTGAGCGGGTCGCATGAGGTGGCCGTCAGCAGCACGCCGTCGACGCCCAGGGCGGCGGCTGCGCGGAAGATGGCCCCGATGTTGGTGGTGTCCACCACATTGTCGATGACCACGATGCGGGCGGCCCCGCGGCACACCTGCTCCACACTGGGGGCGGCCGGCCTGCGCATGGCACAGAGCACGCCGCGCGTGAGCGTGTAGCCGGTGAGGGCTGCCAGGAGCTCCCGCGGACCCGTGTACACGGGAATGCCGGCGCACCGGCCGATGATTTCCCTGGCGTCGCCCGCGATGTGCTTTTGCTCGCAAAGCAGGCTCAGGGGCTCGCATCCGG
Organism: Bacteroidaceae bacterium; assembly: GCA_016292545.1. Classification (GTDB taxonomy): domain Bacteria; phylum Bacteroidota; class Bacteroidia; order Bacteroidales; family Bacteroidaceae; genus Physcousia. The sequence goes on along the minus strand of JAEDIG010000118.1, from coordinate 1,752 downwards.
CGTCCAGCGCCACCTTTATCACCTTGGGGCTTTCGGCGATGAAGATTCCCTTTTCCGGCTCCAGCCTGTTGCGTATCTGTGCCTCCGTGAGGGTGCCGAACACCTCCACACCCGGGTGGCTCAGTGAGTCTATTTCAATGATTGGCATAATGACCTTGGTGTAGTATTTATGGTGCAAAGTTATGATTTTTTATTGAAAAAGCCTCCTGATTTCAGGAATTTTTGTAACTTTGCCCTCAGGAGCGTGCCTGCAAGGCCATGTTCCCAGGAAACGGCCCCCAATGCCCATGTTTAAACAAAAACAATATCGAATGACACAACACAAACATTTTCAGACCTTTTCAATCGCACTGCTGATGTGTGCCGGAGCGGCTCACGCGCAGCAGCCGGATACCATCGCATTCGCCAATACGATAGCGATTACACCCGAGGACACGGAGGCCTCCATCATCGCCAAGGCTGCCCATGTGGTGCCCACGCGCAACCAGATGAGCGCCCTCCAGAACGAGTTCATTGCCTTTATCCACTTCGGCCCCAACACGTTCACGCGCATGGAGTGGGGCAACGGCATGGAAGACCCCAAGGTGTTTGACCTGAAGGAGCTCCACACCGACCAGTGGTGTGAGGCCATGAAGGCGGCAGGCATGAAGATGGTGCTGCTCACGGTGAAGCACCACGACGGCTTCGTGCTCTGGCAGAGCCGCTACACGCGCCACGGCATCATGTCCTCGCCCTTCCAGAACGGCAAGGGCGACGTGCTGCGCGAGCTCTCCCGGTCGTGCCGGAAATACGGCCTGAAGCTGGGCATCTACCTTTCGCCCGCCGACCTGTTCCAGATAGAGAGCCCCGACGGCCTCTATGGAAACCTCAGCCCCAAGACGAAACGGCGCATTCCGCGCCCCGTGGAGGGACGCCCCTTTGCCAACCCCACCACGTTTGAATTTGAAGTGGACGACTACAACGAATATTTCCTGAACCAGCTGTTCGAGCTGCTCACGGAATACGGCCCCATCCACGAACTGTGGTTCGACGGTGCCCATCCCAAGCGCAAGGGCGGACAGACCTACGACTATGCCGCCTGGAAGAAGCTCATCCGCACGCTGGCTCCCGATGCTGTCATCTTCGGGCGCGAGGACGTGCGCTGGTGCGGCAACGAATCGGGTGCCACCCGCGACACGGAATGGAACGTGATCCCCTACCGGATGGACCCCGACACGGCCAGCCACTTTGCCGACCTCACGGCCGTTGACCTGGGCAGCCGCGAGCGCCTGAAGGAGGGCAAATACCTCCACTACCAGCAGCCCGAAACCAACACCTCCATCCGCGAGGGCTGGTTCTACCGCGACGAAACGGGCCAGCGCACCCGCAGCGCCGACGATGTGTTCGACATCTATGAGCGTTCGGTGGGCGGCAACGCCACCTTCCTGCTCAACATTCCGCCCAACCGCGAGGGGCGCTTCGCGCAGAGGGACGTGGACGTGCTCACTGACGTGGGCGAGCGCGTGAGGAAGACCTACGGCCAGAACCTGCTGCCCCAGGGCACTGAGGCACCGGCGGCCATCGTGGACGGCGACCCCCTGACGGGCACGCCCGTGGAGGGCTCCTTTGAGGTGCGTATGCCCCGGGCCGTTACCTTCAACCGTGTGATGCTGCAGGAGGCTGTGGCCACCAACGGCGAGCGTGTGGAGGAGCATGCAGTGGACGCCTGGGTGGACGGCCGGTGGGAACAGATAGGCCATGCCACCAACATCG
>JAEDIG010000117.1 GCA_016292545.1 Bacteroidaceae bacterium | reverse complement strand
AACATACCAAGCAGTGGAGCGACGAAAACGGCATACAGATAATGAGTATATATGATTTCCTGCTTGACTGGTCAAGTACGGAGAAACACGGATAAAAGAAAGATATGCATAGGATATGCGTTGATACATATGTGACTAAGGGAGGGGCTATCTATCACGGACAAACCCTCCCTTTCTAAAATTTATCAATGGAAATCCTGACATAGTCCTGAACCAACAAAGCTATCTCCACCCTGCTGTCAGGCGACCAATAATAAGGAAAGTATTTATGTAGGCCGTCGGAATAATAATGCAGACAAGCAAGAAGGGCTGTCCCTTTTACATCTTGGGACAGCCCTTAGGGGAATGAGGTGGGGGACGACCAGGCAACCCGTGTGGCCCGACGCCCGGGAACGGCTTTAACGGAGCACCTTCCGCCCCTTTGTCACCACCAATCCTCTGCCGCCGGTGTAGCGAGTGCCGTCCAGACGATAGGATGGCTGTGGAGACTGGTCTTCGGCGGCCATGGGAACGGTGATGGAGGAAGCCGTGCGGCGTGCCTGCTGCAGGGCATCAATTCCCTGGCGCAGCGCATCCACATCGGAGGCTTCTACTGTGTGTGTGGCCACCTTCTCGCTCACAGTGGACACAAGAGCGGCCAATGCGTCGGCAGCCTCGGCCACGGCAGGAAGGGACGCATATTCGCTGGTGGCCGCCAACTTGTTTTCATACACCTGAAACTCAGACACACTGTACTGGGGATGGCCATTGCGCAGTTTCATCCCCGGTGTGCGCATTACATTGAAACGGATGTACTTGTAGGGTCTGCGCAGGGCGATGTTCCCGCTGCTGTAGCTCTTGTTCTGCGTGCCGCCGAAATCATGGATTTCAGTGATGTAGTCCCATTGTACCCCGTCGTCGGAGGCTGTCACCATCACATCCTCCCAGCGGTCCGACAAGCCGTATTCTTCATTGTCGTTGCGGCGCAGGAAGGAGAAGAACACATCGGTGACCTCCTTGCTGGGCATCACCTGTATGTAGTGCGGAGCATTGGGCGCAGTAGTGGAATAGAGCGAATGGGCAAAGGTGGAAGTGTTGCTGTCAATGGCATAGCTCAGCGGGAAGGACGGTTCCATGCCGTCTGATGACAGGCGCGAGGCTGTGGGAGCCAGTTTGATTCGGCCCGCAGTGAAGGAACGTGTGCTGTCGATGGCTGCCCATGCGTCGTTGGTGGCCAGCCGGGCATCATCCTCTGTAGTGGTGCGGTAGCTCACATCGGCCCACAGCGGATCGTGGTCTGATACCCAGAACCCGTCGTCGGTCTTGCGGTTATCCCATCTCACCATAACGCCCTTGACGTTTGTCGTGGCATAGATGTAGTCGATGCGGCCTTGGAGAGTGTTCTTGCCAGTAAGCCAGTGCCAGCGGTCGGAGGTGGTTTCCCAGATGTCCTTCATCCTGATTTTCCAGTTGAGCACATAATTGTAGTTGTCTTCTGTGTCCTGCATGTTGAAATCGCCGGTCAGCAGATGGGGCAGGTCGGGGCCATAGGTGTCGTTGAGAGTCCTGATATGCTGCTTCAGCACCTTTATCTGTGCCAGTTTCACGGCTTCTGAGTTGTAGCTCAGATGGGTATTGGTGTAGAGCAGGCGTGCGCCTGTAAGCTTGTCTGTGAGCAGTGCCCACGTGGCAATACGGTTGTGTGAGGACCCTTCCACCTTCGACACCACATCGGGAGTTTCCGTAAGCCAATAGTTGCCCGATGCCTCCACGCGGAAACGGTGCGTCTTGTAGATGATGGGTGTGTATTCTCCCTTTTCGGCACCATCGTCGCGGGCAACGCCCACCATGGCATAGCCGGGGATTCCCCTGAGCACATCGCACAGTTCGCTGCGCACGGGCTCCTGCATTCCCAGCAGGTCGGGGCTCACGTTCTGGAGATAGGCATGAAGTTGGGCACACCGGTTCTCCCATGTGTTGCGCCCGTTGCCGTCCGACACAAGAATATTGCCTAGCGGCACATTATAGGTCATAATGCGCCACTGGGCAGTGGTGGCTGCCCGTGGGGAGGCACATGCCATCGCCACGAGCAGCATCGTAAGGATTTTCTTCAATGATAGCTTCATTTCACAAGCACTTTGCGTACACTATTCTTGCCCTTCACCACATAGATGCCCTTGGGCAGACCTTGTGTGGCATTGGCTGCACCGGCTGCACTGCGCAGGGTGCGGCCCTGCAGGTCGATCACACGCACGGGAGCATCGGCATCTTCAATGCCGGCCACGCCCGATCCTCCGCCAATGTTCTGGAAGGAGCCGTCCTCGGCCTTCTCCACGATGGCATGGGTGGCATCGAGCACAGGATGTGCATCGGAGCCCAGATTCTGGCGCCATACGGGATTATCGGTGAGGCCGCCATTGAGGTTCCAGGTGAGCGTACCGTTGCTTACCTCGTCGGCCTGGATGATCTTGGCCTGCGATCCGTCGCCATAGAGACTGTAGCAGTTGGTGAACACCGTCTGGCTGTTGTTCTGGCGGCAGAAGATACGGCTGATTTCCTGGTAGCCGCTCACAGGACTGATGCTCCAGCAGTTGTCTACCGTGGCACCCACCGAACCGAACCATCCGCAGATTTGTGCGCAGTCCTTGCCCGTGACGATGCCGCCCACCTGGATGATGGCCCCCGTGCTGTAGCAGTTGGTCAGATGGGCCACGCTGCCGCTGTTGGCATTGCCGAGGATACCCGCAGCTGCAATGTCGGAGCTTACGGTGCCCTCGTTGCCCAGTCCTTCAAGATAGATGTCGCCGCCGCCCATACTGCGTCCGATCAGACCCGTGCGGTCGTAACCCGTAATGGCACAGGTGTTGTCCAGACGGAGGTTCTTAATGGTGGCCGGAGAACCGATGTTTCCGAAGAATCCCACACCGATACTCTGTGGCTTGTTGATGACGAGGTTACTGATGGTGTGGCCCTGGCCGTCGAATGTGCCGCGGAACACATAGGTGTCGTTGGTGGCCAGACAGTCATCTGCCAGATTCCATCCGATGGGCGTAAAGTCCACATCCTTCAGGTCGATGTCGGCTGTCAGCTTGCCGTTGATATTGGCCATGCCGGTGTTCACCATGAAGGCAAACAGGAGCAGCTGCTCGGGTGTGCCCAGCAGATAGTAGCCGTCGGCCATGGGAGGATAGAGGGCGCTGTTGTTGAACGATTCGGTAATCTGGCGTGCCTCGTCGGCCGACACATCGCCGGCTGTGTAGTGTCCCCATGTGCTCTCCACCAGTTCCAGCGTTGCATCCCGATCCTGCTCGGATATCAGTCCCATGTCGAACATCTGTGACACGGATGCCTCCACGTCGCTGGCCGTCCGGACCATTTCCACATAAGCCTTGCGGCAATCGGCCACTTGCTGGAACAGGTCGGAGAAGCGGTTCACAAGTGCCATGCGTGAGGCACCTTCGGTGGCGGAGGCCGTCTCGCCGACGGTCTGCGACAGCTGTTCCTTCAGATCGGCAGACATGTTGGGGTAGAGATTGAAGTCCTCCCCGTCGCTCCATGCAAAGTCCAGAATGGCGCGTGCACGTCCCACATAGCTTTCCAGCACCTCGCCCAGGCGGTCGGCGGCCTCATCGGCAGTGCCCAGATAGAACAGGCGGAAGTTGCCCATGCCTGTCCAGTCGTTCTGCATGTCGGTGCCGGGATTGCTGATGCCCAGTGTGAGGGTGCCGTCGGTCACCTCCACAGCCACGCTGTTCAAGTAGCGTCCCGATGCAAAGGCATAGGAGCAGCCCAGCGGGCCCACGGGCACGTAGCCGTCCGTTTCCTCGTTGATATAGTGATGGTCGGGCCAGTCGCCGGTCAGATGGCAGTTCACACCGTCCTCGGCCTCCTCGATGGGCAGCACATCTTCGCCCTCCATCATCACGAAGTTCACGTTGCCTCCCGCACGCAGCACAGCACCGTGCAGCATACTCAGATAATCGCCGGCAGCGCGGAAAGCGGCATTGGCCTGCAGCATATAGATGCCGCTGGTGAGTCCAGTAAGCGTCTGCTGCATGTCGAAGGTGCAGTTCCACGCCTCGGCGGCTGGCATCAGTTCCTTCACGCCTCCGGCCGTCATGCTCTCGCCCTTGAAGGTGGGGTTCCATCCCTCGAATCCGTCGGAAAGCGTGGGATTCACGAGCAGGCTGGTGATTTCGGCTCCGGCCGTGTAGCCTGTGGCGATGGCCTGCTTCAGCATTTCCTCCACATAGGCCTGTTCGGCAGCAATCTGCTCGTCGGTGAGTGTGTGGTGCTCCACGATGTAGGCCTGGCTGCCGTTGGGGTATTCGTCGCCTGGCTCTACGTTGTCGGTGAGATAGGTTTCCAGTTTCTCACGCATGCTCCCTGCGAATTCGTTTTCTTCAAGATAGGTCAGGGTGTTTTCGCACGCCTGTATGTAGCTGGCATAGGCAGCTGCTGAGGTCTCCACAGCTTTGCGGCCTTCCTGCAGCTGCTCATAGGCTTCCATGCAGGCCTCCATGCTCGTGGTGGCGGCAAAGGCGTCCAGCTGTGCACTGTAGGCATCGATGACGGCTTGGCAGGCAACCGTTTCGTCCAGGTATGCCCTTTCCTCGGCCGTCACGCCATCGCGGAAGGTTCCCAGTGAAGCATTGTCCTTGATAGAGGCATAGTTCTCGCCCGCCTGGTAGACGATACCGTGCGAAGCATCGAGCACAGGATGAGGATCCTCGCCCACTGTCTGGTGCCAGAGTGCACCGTTGAGCTTGCCGCCATTGAGCAGCCATGCCAGACGGCCGCTCTCCGCATCCTCGGCCTCGATGTGGGTGCCCTGTGTGCCATAGGGGCAGAAGCAGTTGGTAAGCGTGAGCCCCCCATAGCGTGCCAGGTAGTGTGCATCATCCTGATAGTTGGTGACAACAGCAATGCTCCAGCTGTCCCTGATGACGGCGCCCACATTGCCTTCCCAGCCCGAGAAGGCGGCTGCGTCCTTATTGGCAGTGATTTCCCCGGTAGTGTAGCAGCTGGTGATGTTGCATACACTGCCAGAATTGGCGTTTCCGATGAGGCCGGCTGCGGCCTCGCCATTACAGGTGACATTGCACTCCACACCCACACGGGTGATGTTCACTACACCAGATCCGTAGGAGTGTCCGATAAGGCCACCGCTATACTTGACGCCCGTTACAGAACAGCTGGCATCGATGACAAGGTCGGAAAAGTTGCCCGAGGCTACCGTGCCAAAGAGACCGGCTCCAGGCTCGTTCCAGTCCACGGTCATGCCGCTGATGGTGTGGCCCTGTCCGTCCACATTGCCGCGGAACATCTGGGTGTCGTTGCCGATGGGAGTCCATGTCTCGTCGCTCAGGTCCAGGTCGGCCACCAGGCGCAGATTCATGTCGGTCTGGCCGCTGTTCACCCTCTCGGCCACCAGACGCAGGGCCTTGCCGCTACGGATGGAGATGTAGCCGTCGGCGTCCTTTTCGAACTGGCCGCAAACGGAGCATACACCCAGTTCCTCGTCGAACTGATGTGGGTCTTGTTTCAGCCCTTCATCTGTGTTGCTGTATACAAGGTTGTCTTTGGGCGTGCCGTCACAGTTGAGCGAACCATTGGCATACACCACCTTGTCGCCCTGGAGGGTGGGCAGTGCGTCCACACCGATTTCCTGCATCCACACAGGAGCGTCGTTACCCTTGTTCAGACAGTAGGTCACCTCGCCGCTGGCCAGTTGGGCCTCGGTCACACTGGTGGGGGCCACGGCCTGTGCACCCTTCATGCCCGATTCCAGTCCGCATCCCTCACGGTAATAATTATTGGTGAGCACGCCCTTGGGTGTGCTGGTGTTGGCATGACCCAGCACGGCTGCCGTGGTTCCGCTCGGTGTTGCCACTTCAAAGGAGCCCGCACTCAGGTTGTTGGCCAGCCCCTGGAAGGAGCCATTGTTTACATAGCCAAGGATGCCGCCCAGATTGTTCGACCCGTTGGCCTTGATAGTGCCTACAAACAGACAGTTGGTGATATGACCCAGATTGGTGTAGCCAGCCACGCCACCGTCGGAGTCGCCTTTGATGTCGGCCTGGATTTCAAACACACCGCCATACGTGCAACGGTCGATGTGTGCCTGGAGCAGCGAGCCTACCACGCCGCCGCAGTGGCCCGTGTTCCGGCAGTCTACATTGAGGCGGCTCACGATGTTCCTCACCACGGCAGCGCCGTCGGCCACGCCCACCAGACCCGTCTTTCCGTTCCGGGCCACCAGCGTGCCTTCGAGGGTGAGGTTCTCCAGCGTGCCGCCATAGAGCGACCCAATGAAACCCTCGCCTTCGGCTGCCGTTTCATAATAATAGTTTGTAATGGTGTGGCCCTGTCCGTCGATAGAACCGCGGAATGGGACAAGTGTGTTGCCGATGGGCGTGAAGCTGGAACCGCTGAGGTCGATGTCTGCGGTAATCACGGCCTTGGCCGCACCGAGTCCTCCGTTCACCAGCCCTGCAAAGTCGATCAGGTCGACTGCGCTGCCAATCTGGTACACTCCATCAGATTGTTCCAGCGCTCTAGCGTTTTGCATGCCTGCCATGCAGAGACAGGCTGCCGCCAATGCGTAGCGTTTTTTCATAAAAAACTCCTTTTTTGGTTAAAATTTAAATTAGAAACGAAATATTACGCCACAAAGATATACATATTTTTTTTAAATTCATTTACCGCGACTGGCGTTGTAATATCATTGCCGAGAACAATTTACCCCCCCCCCCCCATTTTTTTCATTCCAAGTGTTTTTTTCCCCTTTGAGTAGAGAAAAACGGTGTTTGTTACATGGGTGCGACAAAATTTTTGTAATTTTGTGGCCATAAATCAGATAATCCGTTTATAAAACAACCACAATGACTATTGACAACATTAAGGCTTTGATAGTCGCCGATGAGTCACGCACCCTGGAGCTGAAGAAAACGACAGGGGAACTGAAGGACGGCATGCACTCAGCATGTGCATTCCTTAATAGCGAAGGCGGATGGCTCATTTTCGGCATCACACCCAGGTCGCTGAGGATAGTCGGTCAGGAAGTGACAGACAACACTCAGCAGGAAATAGCCCAAGCCCTTGCGGGATTGGAGCCTATGGTTGATGTCAGAGTTGAATATGTTGACGTTCCCGCTTATCCCGGGAAGAAGGTGATAGCCATGCACTTCGACGGATGGGTATGGGGCGAGCATCCACATACCTACCACGGATGTCCGTATTATAAAGTAGAGAGCACAACGAAAGTCATGCCACAGGATATGTACGACGAGCGTATCAGGGCACACAAGCCTCAACAATATGCCTGGGAAGGACAGTCGGCAGACAACGTTTCATTGTCCGACCTGAACGAAAAACATATCAAAGGGTGCATCCGCCTTGGAGTGGAAGGAGGCAGGATTCCCGCAAGTGCCATCAGCGCACCGATTGAGGAGACCCTGGCAAAGTGGAAAATGTTGAAAAACGGAATCCCTACAAATGGAGCGGCAATGCTTTTTTCCGACAACATTGACGAATACCCTCAGTTCAGGCTGCGGATGGCCCGGTTTGCGGGAACAGACAAGAATGAGTTCATAGACAACCAACGGGCTGAAGGCAATTTCTTTGACCTTCTTGATGCCGGCATGGCATTCTTCTTCAAGCATCTTAACCTAAGCGGGAAGATAACGAATTACAGTCTGCAACGCCAGGAACAACTTGAGATACCATACAAGGCCCTGAGAGAAGCACTCATCAATTCGCTATGTCACCGTCAGTGGGAGAAGTATAACCTGACCAATAGTATCGCCATATACGATGACCGCATAGAAATAGCTAATCCGGGAATATTCCCGCCACAAATAACCCCCGAGAATATCAAGGAGCCACATGAGTCATA